>JBLHVW010000016.1:0-42141 GCA_047628775.1 Salibacteraceae bacterium
TTGTAGCTATTCCGTACCCTTTTACAATTGTTTGAAAATCAGGATTGATCATCGTTGTCGAAGCATATCTTTTGTCAAAAAACAACTCTTGCCATTGACGCACCATTCCAAGAAATTCATTGTTGAGCACGACTATTTTTACTGGAGTTTTACATTGAAATATTGTTCCGAGTTCTTGAATCGTCATTTGAAAACCCCCATCGCCAATTACGGCTACAACTTCCCTATCTGGCATTCCCATTTTCGCTCCAATCGCCGCAGGCAAACAAAATCCCATTGTTCCTAAACCGCCAGAAGTAATCATTGATTTGGACCGGTTGAACTTTGCATAGCGACACGTCACCATTTGATGCTGCCCAACATCGGTTACGACAATCGCATCTCCATTCGTTTCTTGGTTGATGGCATGAATCACCTCGCCCATTGTCAATTCTTCGCAACTCGGATTCAATTCTTCATCGATTACCACTTTGAATTCTTCCCGCTCGAGTTTTCTAAATTCGTTCAACCAATTCGTATGCTCTTTAGCTTCAACCAATTCTGTAAGCGCTTTAAGAGATTCCTTGGCATCGCCTAGAACAGGAACATCAGCCTTTACATTTTTGTCAATTTCAGCAGGATCAATTTCCAAATGCACTACTTTCGCTTGCGTTGCATACCGAGGTAAATCACCTGTAACGCGATCATCGAAACGCATTCCTATGGCAATTAAAACATCGCATTCATTCGTCATTTTATTCGGAGCATAATTTCCATGCATTCCCAGCATTCCAACATTCAAGTAATGATCTGACTCCAATGCCGACAATCCCATTATCGTCCAACCAGAAGGAATTCCAGCCTTTTCAATAAATGCTTTAAACTCTTTTTCGGCTTTGGACAAAATCACACCTTGACCAAAAAGAACAAATGGTTTTTTGGCCGAATTAATCAATTCAGCTGCCTTTGCCACTTGGGATAGATCCAATTCACTTTTAGGCTGATAACTCCGCATTCCTTTGAAAGGCTTGTATTCATATTCCAACATTTCGAACTGAGCATCTTTCGTAATGTCAACCAAAACAGGTCCTGGCTTTCCCGTTCGAGCGATATAAAATGCCTTCGCAATTGCCATCGGGATTTCATGCGCTTTTGTGACTTGAAAGTTCCATTTTGTAACAGGCATCGAGATTCCAATCACGTCTGTTTCTTGAAATGCATCGGTTCCCAATAAATGGCTATGAACCTGCCCTGTTATGCATACGAGTGGCGTTGAATCTATTTGAGCATCCGCAATTCCAGTGATCAAGTTGGTTGCCCCAGGCCCTGATGTCGCGATGCAAACGCCTACCTTTCCGGTTGCTCTAGCATAACCTTGCGCAGCGTGAACAGCACCTTGCTCATGACGTGTTAGAACATGCGTTAATTGATCTTCCACATCGTAAAGCGCATCATAGACTGGCATAATTGCCCCTCCAGGATATCCGAACATCAAGTCCGTTCCTTCATCGATTAAAGCTTGAACAACGGCTTGAGCTCCAGTCATGGAAACCTTGTTCGCTTCCAAAACCACTTCTTTTTGTAATTCTTCTACTTTCATTTTTTAAAATTTATCTGTGATACACCCCATTGATGCCGAAGAAACAGTTTTCGCGTATTTGTGGAGTACTCCTCGCCTAATTTTCAATTCGGGTGCTTTCCAATTTGATTTTCTTCTATTTATTTCCTCTTCCGAAACATCCAACATGATTGAATTTGAAACAGCGTCAATTGTAATCCGATCGCCATTTTCAACAAATGCAATTGGGCCACCAACTTGCGCTTCTGGTGAAATATGTCCGACTACAAAGCCGTGTGTACCTCCTGAGAATCTGCCATCGGTAATTAAAGCAACGTCATTTCCCAATCCAGCTCCGATAATTGCTGCGGTTGGTTTCAACATTTCTGGCATTCCTGGTCCGCCTTGTGGCCCTTCGTAGCGAATAACAACTACATCTCCCTTTCCGACTTTACCATCTCGAATTCCATCGTTGGCGGCGTATTCAGAATTAAACACCTTTGCGGTTCCGCTAAATTTCAGACCTTCCTTTCCTGTGATTTTGGCAACAGAACCCTCTGGCGATAAATTTCCTTTCAAGATTCTTAAATGTCCTGATGCTTTAATAGGGTTTGCGAGCGACTTAATAACATCCTGACCTTCTTTGAGAGAATCAACTTCGCTTAAATTTTCAGCCAAGGTTTTTCCTGTTACCGTCAGGCAATCGCCATGAAGCAGTCCTTCTTCGAGCAAATATTTTAGAACGGCTGGAATTCCTCCGATCTCATGAACGTCCTCCATCAAGTACTTTCCGCTCGGTTTTAAATTGGCTAGAAATGGCGTTGTATCTGAGATTAGTTGAAAGTCATCCAATGTAAAATCAATTTCAGCTGTACTTGCAATCGCTAAAAAATGAAGCACTGCATTCGTTGACCCACCGAGAACAGTGATCAATCGCACAGCGTTTTCAATCGATTTCTTCGTAACAATATCCAAAGGTTTGATGTCTCGTTCCAAAAGCAAGCGAAGCGCTTCACCTGCGCGAATACTTTCGGTTTTCTTATCCTCCGACAAAGCAGGATTTGAAGAGTTAAACGGCAGCGCCATTCCCAAAGCTTCAATTGCCGATGCCATCGTATTTGCCGTGTACATTCCACCGCAAGCACCTGCTCCCGGGCATGCCTTTTCGATCACCGATTGGTATTCTGATTCCTTAATCTTGCCTGCGTTCTTTTGTCCCCAAGCCTCAAAAGCAGAAACAACATCGAGTTTTTTGCCTTCATGACACCCCGAAGCAATTGTTCCACCGTAGACCAAAACACTCGGGCGATTCACACGAATCATGGCCATCAAAGCACCGGGCATGTTCTTATCGCAACCAACAACGGTCACCATTCCGTCGTAAGACATCGCTTCCATGACCGTTTCCATTGAATCCGCAATAACATCTCTTGATGGAAGAGAGTACCGCATTCCTGGAGTCCCCATTGAAATACCATCGCTCACTCCGATCGTATTAAAAATCAACCCGATTAAATCTGCATTCTTCGTTCCCTCTTTGACTTTTAACGCAAGGTCATTCAAATGCATGTTGCACGGATTCCCTTCGTAACCTGTGCTTGCAATTCCAATCAGCGGTTTTTTTAAATCTTCTTTAGAAAGGCCTATTGCGTGCAACATCGCTTGTGCTGCAGGCTGCGAATCGTCTTGTGTCACTCGACAGCTGTACTTGTTCAGTTTCATACCAGTTCAAAATTTTTGTATTCTTTTTTCTGTACTCTATTCAGGTAGGCGTTGGAAAGTGTAGCTCCCAATGTTTCTTCCCATGAAAGTCTAAACTTGTTACCATCTAAGCTTTCAACTCCAGCAACCTCGGCCGCAGTTCCTGTGAAAAAGGCTCCGTCTGCTCTGTAAACATCTTCAGGCGTGAAGTACTTCTCCTCTACTTCTATTCCTAATTCTTTCGCCAATTCAAAGATTGTTTGTCGGGTTATTCCGGCTAGAATATTTCCCAATGGAGCTGTGAATAATTTATCGTCTTTCTCGTAGAAGAAATTTGCACCCGGTCCTTCGGCTACTTGTTCATTCATGTCAAGCAAAAGCGCCTCATCAAAGCCTTTGTTCTTTGCTTCTGTTGTTGCCAAAATTGAATTTGTGTAATGTCCGGTAATCTTGGCCTCAACATGACACGATTTGGGATTTGGACGTTGGTACGAGGAAGTCATTAACCGCAATTGTTTGTCGCCGAGGTAACGCTCCCAATTCCAAGCACAAAGAAGTACATGAACCTCTTCCGTTGGCAGCAGCGACATGTTTTGACCGAGATAAACCAATGGCCTGATATAGGCGTCTTCAAGATTGTTTCGCTCTAGCAATTCGTAAGTCAGCTCTACCAATTCATCCACAGAATATTGAAGTTTGATGTGCATTTTTTCAGCAGAGTAATGAAGTCGTTCGTAATGCTCACTTGCCTTAAACACTTTGGCACCATCTTCTGTTTGATACGAGCGAATCCCTTCAAAAACGCCCGCTCCATAATGAAGTGTTTGAGAGTAAAGATCGGAGGTGGCATTCGATGCTTTCATCCATTTACCATCAAGGAAGATGGTGGTTTTGTCATTGTAATACATACTATTTGTTTTAAATTGAGTTCAAAAAAAAAGCCCTTCTCGAGATGAGAAGGGCTTTGCGTTATATACACGATTGTCCTAGTCTCATCCCGGTGGGATAGAAATAATAATAATGACTGCGACACTAATTATGTTCTGTAAATTTTTCATTCTAAATTTTTAAGCAAAAAAAAACCATCCTAATGGATGGCTTCACTTTATATTTTTCAATATACCATCCTCAGAGCCTGCAGCTAATCACTACGACTTTAATAATAGATGGAATAATGTTCATGTTCTTCATTGCGGGGCCAAATGTATGCGAAGTTTTCGGTTTAATCAAAATAAAAATTGTTTTTTTTGAAATGCCTGAGTTCTAATTTCAATAAAATGTCTCCAGAGTCACTATCCCACAATACAGAAGATACAATCAAAACCCTTACGGAACATCCTGTTTCTGTCACACTTTCAAAGTTTTTGTATCTTATCTTTGAATATATTTGAATTAGATATGAAAAATCCACTTTTAGCATCCTATGATGGTACAAATGACCTGATCTTAATCAACAAAGCACTTGATGGCGATAGAAAGTCTCTTAACGAACTTATTGTTGCTCACGAACCGTTTATTTACAACGTTGCTTGGAAATTTACTTGCAATCAAAATAACGCAAATGACTTAACGCAGGAGGTCTTAATAAAAGTAATTACCAAGTTATCATCTTTCAAGGCCAAGAGTTCATTCCGAACCTGGTTGTACCGAATTGTCTTCAATGAATTTATGCAGACCAAAAGAAAACCAATGGAAGATCGTTGGGAGAATTTTGATGATTTTGCAGACCAACTGAATGCTATTCCAAGTCCTGAATTATCGGCCGAAGAAGAAATTGAACAAGAACTCCGAACGAAAACAGCAAGGACAAGGTGTATGTCAGGGATGTTAATGTGTTTAACTCGAGAACAACGGTTGATTTATCTCTTGGGAGATATTTTTAAAATCGAGCACAACATAGGTGCAGAAATATTTCAAATTAGCAAGGACAATTATCGAACAAAACTATCTAGAACAAGAAAGGAGTTTCACGCGTTTATGAATAAACAATGTGGGTTGGTCAATTTGGATAATCCATGCAGATGCTCTAAAAAAGCAAAAGCAATGGAGGTTGCTGGAAAAATGCAAACGAACAAGAAATTATTTGATCCAAAATATAGCGCAACAATAGCGACCTATGTAGATTCTGTTGCAGATGAAGTAGCAGATACCATTGACAGAAAATACATCGAGTTCTTTCAGCAACATCCGACTAAAAATGATTTCGACAAGGAAACGATCATCAATGAATTAGTCAATGATTCGAATTACAACAAATACTTCGACGAAAAAAACCTTGGTACATAAAGGGATTCCAAATTATTTCAGCTATTCTGTCACACATCAAACACTTTGGTATCTAACTATTGAAACTTAAAAATTAGTTAGTATGAAAGTAAGTGTAAAAACAACAGTTGAGATTGAGAAGAACATTGTTGATGTTTGGGATGTTATGGGGATTCAATTTGGTCATGTCCATTTGTGGTCGAGCAATTTTTTAGAATCAAAACCGGGAGGTATATCGAAGTTCCCAGGGCTTGATTATTCCAATCGAATCACCTTAACCGAAAGAGGAGAAACAATTCAGGAACTTGACGCGTTTGATTCTGAAAATAATTCATTGAGTTACCATATTACTACTGGACTTCCAGAAGCTGCAAAAAATGCCACATCGGTATGGTCATTGAATGAAATTGATCAAAATAAAACGGTTGCAACTTTTAAATTTTACATGGAGACTCAGGATTTTGTCCCGGCAGAAATGATTCCGAAAATTGAAATGGGACTCACAGAGTCTTCCGTAGAAATTGGAAAAGAATTGAAAGCTTATGTTGAATCAGGTAAGTCAATTGCCCAAAATTAGATTGTATGGCATTAAGTAAAAAGAAAAAGAGGTTCTTCCTAAGTTCCTTGATTGTGCTGCTTCTACTTTTCATTTCGAACTTTTTTATAAGCACTGAAGTGGAATCGAAACAAGAGCTTGTCATCAATCAAAATATTGATTCTGTTTGGGTGGTTATGGGTCATAATTTCGATGGGGTTGACGAATGGTCTGCCAATTTTTATGAATCAAAAGCAGGTGGAGCTAAGAAGTTCCCCGGTTTGAGTTATTCGAAGAGAATTACGATGACGGAAAGGGGCGAAACAGTTCAAGTTATAGACGCCTTTAATTCTGTCAATCATTCATTAGAGTATCACATCACAGCGGGGAAGCCAAGTATTGCCTCGGAAGCCAAGGCAAAATGGTCATTGGTTGAAGTCGGATCGGATAAAACCAAAGTTGTTCTAGAATTCAAGATGCAAGCAAAAGGATGGATTGGTCTGTTTATGTCAGGAAAAGTTAAAAGTAAAATTGATTCTTCGTCGCAGGAACTTGCTGAAGAATTGAAATATTACATTGAAAACGGAACGCCACACCCTCGAAAATTAAAGTCGAAGAAAAAACACCATTAAACATAGAACTATGAGAACAAAAAAAACAATATCTGCTGAATTTCCTTTTGAATCGAAATACGTTGAAATAAAAGGAAGCAAAATCCACTATATCGATGAGGGCGAAGGCGACGTTATGTTGTTCATTCACGGGAACCCAACATCCAGTTATTTGTGGAGAAATGTTATCCCTCATTTGACTGGTCAGGCCAGATGTATTGCCTTCGATCATATTGGAATGGGGAAGTCCGATCAGCCAGACATCAACTATGGCTTCATTGACAGCTATAATTATATGGAGGCGTTTATTGACAAATTGGGACTTAAAAACGTCACTTTAGTTCTGCACGATTGGGGCGGTATGATGGGGTTTCACTATGCAAACATGAACCGAGCCAACATTAAAGCAATTGCCTTTATGGAAGCTGCTATTGATGTCCCTCGTTATGAAACGATGCCTCGAAGTATTAAATTGGCATTGAGAATTATGCGCACGAATTTTATGGGTGGACTCATGGTAAAAAGAGGCAATCTTTTTATTAAAAAACTACTTCCTGACATGATTGTAAGAAAATTAACGAAAGAAGAAATGGCCTATTACGCAGCTCCATTTCCAAATGCTAAAAGCAGAAAACCGCTGCACAGATGGCCACAAGATGTTCCAATAAAAGGAAAGCCTGAATTTAGTGCTCAGCGATTAAAGAGTTATGCCAAATGGCTTAAAGAAACAGAACTACCGAAACTGTGCTTTTACGTTACACCTGGTGTTGGATTCCAAGCACCTGATTTGGAAATCGTTCAAAGGGAATTCAAAAACACCGAAATTATTAAACTGGGTGAAGGGTCTCATTTCATGCAGGAAGATTACCCGCATGAAATTGGTGAAGGAATTGCCAAATGGCAACGTGGTCTTGGAAAATAGCAAAGACTAGTTTGAAAATTGCCTCGACATTGTCGGGGCTTTTTTTTAAGATAGCGTTCGGTCCAATTTAGCTTAAATCACTTCCTCAATGTTATAAGAATAATAGTCCAATCACTTTGACTAAATTTAGAATGTGGTTAACATGCAAAAGGTAATACAAAGGCAAAGTTGTCTTTAATAAATTGACGGTAACAACACCTGCGCGTGAATTAAAACCGTTTTGTTTGAAAGTGACGATTGAAGCTTTTCCAGATTCACGCTTTTAGGCGGAAACAGAATGTGTTCTACAAATCTATATTTTTGATTCTCTATTTTTTCCACTTCTAATTTGTCCTTCTGTTTAAAGTTTAACTTTTTTAACCTTACCAATTCGATTCCCGAATCGTTGATGTGACTTTATTGCTATCTTGCATTACCAAGTTAAATAAATCACATGAAAAACATCATCAAACTATTCGTTGTCGGAATCCTTTTATTCTCGTGTACTCCAGAAGGAGAAATTTACAATGAGCACAAAGAATTGTCTCCAGAAATAGAATGGAAAAAGAAGGACGCACGTAAGTTTGAAGTTCCAATCAAAGATAATAGCATGGATTATGACTTGAGTCTCTCATTCAGATATGCCGAAGGATACCCTTACAAAACAGCAAAGGTTAAGGTTACTGAAAAAAGTCCAAGCGGAAAGGAAACTGTTTCTGAGTATGATCTTACCGTAAGAAAAGACAACGGTGATTATATCGGTGAAGGTTCTTTGGATATTTGGGACAGTGAACACATCGTTGCGAAAGGAAAGAAATTCGAGGAAACAGGAACGTATACTTATGTTATACAACACAACATGCCACAAGATCCTATGCCAATGGTAATGGAAATTGGTGTGATCATAAGAGAGTCTAAGTAAACGTGACACATAAAGTTCTCACGTACAAAGACCGTGTTGTTTTCGGCTTACAGACGATGCCTTACTTTGATAGAATGCCTAAGGAGTATGTCGAAAATGAGGCATGTTTTGTTTTCGTGAACAAAGGTGAATTATCAATTCGATCACAGGACAGTCGCCTTGACTTTGATGCTAGCACTGGAGTTTTAGCCAAGTGCTTGAATTACTTTTATGAAACAAATGAAGAACAAAGTAAGTCCAGCGATTGCATTGAAGCGATTGGAGTAATTCTTTATCCAGGATTAGTTGAGGAAATCTTTGAATTTGACTTGAGTACTTCAACGTATCAATTGGACTACAATATCAAACAAGTTCAAGTTGGTTTACTTCTACAAAATTTTAAGGAAAGTATTAAAATCCTGATCGAAAACCCTGAATTGGCAGATGAAAATATCATTAAAACCAAATTGAGAGAATTCGTATTGTTGATGTCAAAATCACAAAACGCACCTTCCCAATTGGACTTTCTCTCCGCATTGTTCAAACCGAATGATGTTGAATTCAAATCGGTGATTCAACACAATCTATACGCCAACTTGTCTCTGGATGAATTGGCCGCTTTGTGTCATTTAAGCGTTTCATCTTTCAAACGGAAATTCAAGGAGGCCTTTAACGATAGCCCAAAGAAATACATTGCTAAGAAAAAGGTAGAAAAAGCCGCTAATCTCTTAAAAACAGAAGGGCTGAGAGTTTCAGACATTGCTTACGACGTTGGCTTCGAATCCTTGGCTACTTTCAATCGTAATTTTACGTCGATTTACGGTAAATCACCCTCTGAATTTCGTTTGAGCTAATTTGATTAGTCTTTGATCTAAATCGAGAAACCCAAACCTTCCTAATTTCTGATATTTGTAGTGTACAATCACTAAAACAAATGATATGAATAAGATAATAATGATCACAGGTGCGAATAGTGGACTTGGAAAAGATGCTGCCCGTCAATTGGCTTTGGTCAAAACTACAGAGAAAATATACTTGGCTTGTCGCAATGAAGAAAAGGCGATTGAGGCTAAAAACGATTTGGAAAAAACCACTGGACGTAAGATTTTCGAAATTCTAATCATGGATGTTTCGAGCGTAAACTCAGTTAAGGCTGCTGTTGCAAAATTAAACGAACCCGTTGATGCCTTGATTATGAACGCAGGCGGAATGGGCGGTAAAACTCCAGAAAAACGAACTACGGAAGGCGTGACGAATATGTTTGCCGCGAATGTACTTGGACATGTCGTTCTCGTTGACAAATTGATTGAAGAAAATAAATTAAACAATGTTGCCATGTATGCGAGCTCTGAAGCGGTTCGAGGCGTGAAGAAAATGGGCATGAAAGCGCCAGTAATGAAGACTTCTTCTGAAGATGAATTTGCCAATGTAATTGACGGTTCCTACTTTGAAAAATTTAATGGAATGCAGGTATATGGCTATGTGAAATATGTCGCTACATTATGGATGTCTTCAATGGCGAGAAAGCATCCAAACATTCGATTCATCAGCATGAGCCCAGGTGCAACAGGAGGAACGGCAGTAATGAACGACTTAAAAGGATTAGAGAGAATTATGTTCAAATACATCGGTTTCCCTATTTTAATGCCATTGATGGGAATGTCTCATAAAGTGGATAAAGGAGCTGCACGTTATGTAAAAGCCGTAAATGATGCATCATTGAAAAGTGGATTGTTCTATGCAAGTGCTAAAAACTCGTTGGTTGGCCCTGTTATGGATCAAGTACCGTTCATGGCTGATTTGGGGAATCTGGACTATCAGGACAATGCTCATAATGCAATTCACAGGTTTATTCGGTAGTTGAGGTTGGAATTTAGATATTGGATGTAAGATGTTAGATGTTGGATTTTAGACATTGGATTTAATTCAAGAGAGCTGGTGCGTTTGTACTGGCTTTTTTTGGTTGGCTTACAATAGTTTTGCTCCAGACTTAATGATTGATTCCATCCATATAGCGAGAGCTACTAAAAAGAATTTAACCTTTAGGATGGGCTCATCCGATGGTTATCGTACAGTAAGATTGAAAAGATAAAATGAAGTATCTTAGGAGTTAGAAAAAGAGATAAACTCAAAACACAATCAATTAGATAAAGGCATAATTTTAGAAAACGAAAAAGTAAAGCTGGAGCCTCTTCAAATGTCTCATTTCAATGAATTGGTTACAATTTCATCCGAGCATCCCAATTTACTGCAGCACTCCCCTTCTCTATTTGGAACGGATGAGAATCTAAAATCCTATATCGCCGATGCAATTCAACAAAGAGAATTGGAGAATCGGTTTGCATTTGCCATTTATGATAAAGCAAATAAGCGGTTCATTGGAAGTAGCAGTTACAGTGCAATTTCTCATCATGATAAAAAACTAGAAATCGGTTGGACATGGATTGATAAGGCCGTTCAAGGTTCGGGGCTCAACAAGCAGGTTAAATTTCTAATGCTCGATTATGCATTTAACACTCTGGAAATGGAGCGCGTGGAGTTCAAAACCGACAGCCGAAACATTCAATCGAAAAAAGCTTTGGTTAAAATAGGAGCAACATTCGAAGGTGAGTTAAGAAGGCACATGCTCATGCCCGATGGATTCCGCAGAACGTCGTCTTATTACAGTATTCTAAAATCAGAATGGATTGAGATTAAAAAAACCATTTTTCAGGATTACTAATTCATCCTAGTCCTCATTTAGTAATAATATAGTCTCAACTTTAACTACGAGTTGGATTTTCAGTAAAATTGAAAAGTATTCATTTCTACGCTGTAATTTTCAACTCAATTTTGTAACTTACATTTAAAATGAAAAGCTCCTATATCTATCTCATCCTCGGGGTGTTAACTATTGCTCTTTTTTCTGCTTGCAGTAAAACACCTACTCCCAATTTCCATCAAGCATATTTTGGAATGGAAGCCGGTCGATATGTTATTTACGATGTAGTTGAAATCAAGCACGACAAGGCTCTTGAACAGCATGATACACTCTATTATCAGCTTAAAACGAAATGGGACAAAACGTATATTGATGACGAAGGCAGAAATGGCCGTGAATTCTTGAGGTTTACGCGAGCATCAAGCACAGGCACTTGGACCCTGCAAGACAAATGGCACGGACTCATCGATGGAATACGAGCGGAATTAATTGACGAAAATCAGCGTAAAGTTAAATTGGTATTCTCTCCAACATTTTACAAACAGTGGAATGCAAATGCAGCAAACGCAGATGGAGAAAAGGATCGTTACTACAGTAAACTTCATTCTGACACAACAATCAACGGGGTTTACATGGATTCAACTTTAACCGTAACAACCTACTTCCCTCCAAACGGAATTAGAGACTACGAAGATTATGAAATCTATGCAAAAGGGATTGGCTTGGTCTATAAGCATTTCAAATACAATAACTTCTTTCAAATACAATTCGATGGAGAGGAAAACGAAGTTGATGAAGGCAATGAATTGTATTATCACTTCATTGAAAGTGGAATCGAGTAACAAACCTAATACATTCTTACGCCTATCTTCAAATCCCCAGGTCAATCAAATCCAATACTATTATCAACATAAAATAGTGAGCCCTAAACTGAACATCTTCAATTGATTCGTTCACCACAACCAAATACATTCAAGCAACAGCATTCAACTTTGGCAGTTTTTGATGTTAATAAATATTCTTACATTTAACCAAGTGAAAAAATTCAACTCAATTGCGGCAATTACGCTACTCAGCATCTATGGTGTTGTGGTTCTGCACAACATGACGCCTCATTTTGAATGTGAATCGGATTCAAATTTTGCGAGTACTGAGGCTTCTCATTATGCACATACAGGAATTCACCATAGCCATCAAGAAGACCGACATGATCATGGCCACGAGGAAGTTAACTCTAGCTGGTTAGCAGGGCTACTTGGCTTAATGGGTGATATTGAACACCATGAGTTGGGCGAAGGACATTTTGAAAACTTCACGGCTCAAACAGAAAATTTCTCACTGAACATTTCAATTCAAAATAATGTAGACCTTCCGAGTTCTGCTCTTTTCAAGGAATTCTTGGCAATTGTACCTCTTGAAATTGAAGTGAATTTCGAAGACCCACCTGTCTTCTATGAACGGCATTCTTGCGGTTCCCCTCCACTTCGAGGACCTCCATCAAAAGCTTAAGCAAAGTCTTTCTCTTTGCACGACCTGTCTTATACCAAAGGCGGGCGATCCTATTTATAGCATTTTATTCAAGCCTCATTAATGAGCAAAAAATCATAGTGTATGAATTACAAGTATATTATTTTCATGCTTTGTGCTCTCCTTAACGAAACGTGTTCAGCTCAATCGTCTATGGATCAAGCCTTAGAATCTGTTTCAAGGAACAACAAAACGATTCAGGCCGCACAGCAATTTGTAACCGCACAGAAGTTAGAGCACAGAACTGGAATCACGCCTGAAAATCCTTATTTATCTGCCGATTACCTCATTGGGAAGAACGCTTCTTTTGGGAATCAATTTGATTTTGCTTTGATTCAAAGCCTTGATTTCCCTTCCGTCTATTTCAAAAAAGAAAACCTAGCAGATGAACAAGACAAACTTCTAGACATCAGTATGGACGTGTTGCGCCAAAAGGTTCTCTTAGAAACCAAGGAGACTGTCCTTGAAATCATCTACTTAAATGGACAAAAGGAACTATTTAAGGAACGAAAAGCCAATGCACAATTGATTGTAGAGGCCTATCAGAAGAAATTTGATTTGGAGGAAATCAATGCGCTAGAGCTGAATAAGGCTAAAATTCAAATGTTGAACATTAAGTCAGACTTGAGGAACATTAACAGCGGAATTAAGATGAAAGGAGACCATTTATCTGAAATGAATGGCGGGTCTTCAATTAAAATCTCGGATTCTAAATATGCTCTTGTCCAGGACTTGCCTAGTTTTGAAATCCTTGAAGACACGATTGAACAGAACGATCCTTCTTTGAAAAGCTTGAATCAACAAGCGCAAATTAGCCAGTCTTCCTTAGCACTCAAAAAAGCGATGACACTTCCGAAGTTTGAAACGGGATACCGCTATCAATCCGTTCTTGGTCAAACGTTTAATGGCGTTCACATTGGTCTTAACATTCCACTTTGGCAACACAAGAACAAACTCAAAACAGAACGTGCCAAGGCAGAGTTCGTGAAATTGGAAATTGAGGAACATGAAATCGGGCATTCTTATGAAATCAAAGAACTCTATGAAAACTATAAGAACCTGAAAATCGAATGGGAAGAGTACCAAGCCGTTTTAAGTGGATTGAATAGCTTCCAAATACTTAAAGTAGCATTGGATTTAGGGCAAATTGATTTCATTACCTATTCCATGGAACTCAACTTTTTCTATGAGGCTGAGGATCAACTAAATCATATTAAAAAAGAATATCAACTGGCAATCGCCAAATTGTACAAATACCAACTTTAAAAAAAACGAAATGAAAAAGTCAATCTTAATTTTAACAGTATCAACATTTTACCTAATCGCATGTGGGGACTCAACAGACAATCATTCACACGAAGATGACGGCGGGCATTCTCATGGAGAAAGTGGTGAGCATCACGACCATGATGGAAATGATCACAATCACAATAATGAACAGGAGGATTTTGTTGTAGAACCTACTGACTCGATCCTTGACACTGCAACTACAAGCAAGGTTAGCATTACAGATCCAGTTCCAAATGAAGAACTTCCAAAAGAGCATGTTCATGATGGACACGATCATAATCATGGAGATCACAAAGATTAAGAATTATGAAGAAAATAAGTATCCTTCTTGCACTCGGAGTTTTACTCGGAAGTTGTCAAGAAACGATTGAAGAACCTCATGAGCACGAATTGGATGAATTTACGCAATCGCACACTGTTTGGACTGAAAAAACAGAACTGTTTGTTGAATACGCGCCTCTTATAGTTGGACAATCGAGTGAATTTCTTGCTCATTTTTCAGACATGGAGCAATTCAAGTCTATCGACAATGGTCAAGTCACTGTTAATCTAATAAAGGGCACAAGTGGAATCCGTCACAAAGTAGATGCACCTTCTTCCCCTGGGATTTTTAAACCATCTCTAACGCCCAAAGAAAGCGGAATCTACGATTTGGTCTTTGAAATTTCTTCGGGGAACCTCTACGATAAAATCACAATTTCAACTATTGAAGTGTTTGGTTCTCAGAAAGAAATGATGAATAAGATCAAGCATGATGAGCATGGATCCAATCAAATTTCATTTCTGAAAGAACAGGCTTGGAAAATGGAATTTGCGAACGCTCCTGTTCAAAAAATGGATGTTTACAATGTGATTCCAAGCAGTGGTGAAATACACGCAGCAATTGGTGATGAAAAAACGATTGTAGCAACGACTAGCGGAATTGTCATGTACAGTTCAACCGACGTAACCATTGGAGCTGAAGTGAACGCAAGTCAAAAGCTTTTCACCGTAAGCGGAGGAAACATCAACGCCAATAACGTGCAGACTGAATTCATGAATGCTAAGGCAAATTTCACCCGAGAAAAGGCGAACCTTGCACGAAAAAATGAGCTCTACGATGCGGGTGCAATAGCAAAGGCAGAATTGGAAAACGCGCAACTTTCGTACGATTTGGCTGAAAGTAATTATCAGAACATTTCGAACAATTACAGTCAAAAAGGAAAATCGATTAACTCTTCGAGTCATGGTTTTATAAAACAGCTTTTTAAACCTGAAGGTCAATACATTGAGGCGGGAGAACCACTGGCTATAATTGCTCAAAACAAACGGCTTACATTGGAATCATTTGTCAGTCAATTGGATTATGAAAAATTGAACTCATCGATTTCTGCCAACTTTTCGTTCAATGGTAAAGTCCATTCGATTGAAGAATTCAATGGTAAATTTCTTTCCTACGGTGCTTCAATCACACATGAGAATCCAAAGATTCCAGTTTACTTCGAAATGGACAATACTGGGAATCTACTTGCTGGAAGTTTTGTTGAGATTTGGCTTAAAACGAGTATTTCCAAACAAGCGCTTGCCATACCCAAAACCGCCTTGCTAGAACAGTATGGAAAATACAGCGTCATTGTACAGCTCGAAGGTGAAACCTTCGAAGAAAGAAATATTATGATCGGCAATTCAGACGGTAAAAATGTAGAAGTCACTTCTGGTTTAAAAGAAGGTGAACGTGTTGTTATAATGGGTGCTTATCAGATTAAAATGGCTTCAATGAGCGGGGAAATTCCAGCTCACGGTCATGCACATTAACACTTGAATTTATGTTAAATAAAATTCTTGAACTATCCCTAAAGAACCGCTTTATGGTTCTTATCGCCACGGTGGCTCTGTCCTTGTTTGGAGTGTATATCGTTAAATCAATGGAAGTCGATGTCTTTCCAGACTTGACAGCACCTACTGTGACGATCTTGACTGAATCGCACGGTATGGAAGCTACAGAAGTAGAAAATTCGGTCACATATCAAATTGAGACAGGCATGAACGGCGCTTCAAACGTGAGAAGAATTCGCTCGTCATCAGCCGTTGGTTTTTCTATTGTTTGGGTTGAATTTGATTGGGGAACGGATATTTACCGGGCGCGTCAAATCGTGAGTGAAAAAATCCCAGCGATTAAAGAACTGCTGCCAATTGGAGTTGGAGAACCAACATTAGCTCCTGTTTCATCTATTATGGGCGAAGTAATGCTACTTGCGGTGACTTCTGACTCACTTTCTCCTATTGAGCTGAGAACAATTGCCGATCGGGATGTCAGGCCTAGAATCAAAGCTGTGAACGGAATCGCAAATGTGGTTGTCATCGGTGGCGAATTCAAGCAATATCAGATCTTGACTTCCCCGGCGAAATTGGACTTTTACCATGTTACCCTGAAAGAATTGCAGGAGGCAGCCAAAAAATCAAACTTGAGTGCAACGGGCGGCACCTATACTGAATTTGGAAACCAATATACAATCAAAGTTGAAGGGCGTGTTCAATCGGCTGATCAAATCGCTGGAGCTTTCATCAAGAAAATTGGCGAAACGCCAATAACAATTGGTGATGTGGCCGAAGTGAAAATTGGTGGTTCGGACAAAATTGGCGATGGATCGATGAACGGAAGTCCAGCCATCATTTTAACCATTACAAAGCAGCCACAGACAAATACAATCGAGTTGACACAGAGTTTAGATGCGGCAATAGACGATCTCAGGTCCTCTCTCCCATCCGATGTAAAGATCAATAATCAAATATTCCGACAAGGTGATTTCATCGATGCTTCGGTGGACAATCTCCAAGCAACATTGCTAGAAGGAGCGTTTTTCGTTGTTCTAATTCTGTTCATTTTCTTAATGAATTGGAGAACAACCATCATCTCTCTTTTGGCGATCCCAATCTCCTTAATCGTTTCGTTTATCGTTCTTCAAGCACTTGGATATACGATCAATACGATGAGTCTTGGTGGAATGGCAATTGCAATTGGAGCTTTGGTTGATGACGCGATTATTGATGTTGAAAATGTATTCAAACGGCTCCGTGAGAATATCCAAAAGCCAGTATTGGAAAGAACTACAACCTTGAAGATCGTTCTAGAAGCTTCTAAAGAAATTCGAAGTTCAATCATCATTGCGACGCTAATTATCATCGTATCTTTTATCCCTCTCTTCTTCTTGGGAGGAATGGAAGGAAGACTGCTTCAGCCTTTGGGAATTGCCTTCGTGACTTCGGTTCTAACATCTCTTTTTGTTGCAATAACACTTACGCCAGTTCTCTGCAGTTATTTATTGAACCGAGAAAAACTCCTAAAAAAGCAATCGAACGGAACGAGAGTTGAGCGTTTTTTGCAATCGATTTATGGAAAAACATTGAAACGCTTTCTTCGCTTTCCAAAATTGACAATCGCAGGAACAGTTGTCATCTTTGTTATCAGTTTGTTTTTCGCATCCACACTGGGAAGAAGCTTTTTGCCTGAATTTAATGAAGGATCATTGGTGATTTCTGTTGTTGGTCCGCCTTCAATGTCATTGGAGGAAAGTAACAAAATTGGCGTGATGACGGAAGAGATTCTGTTGTCGATGTCTGAAATTGATATTGTTACGCGGCGAACAGGACGGGCAGAATTGGACGAACACGCACTTGGAACGAACACTTCTGAGGTTGATGCGCCCTTCAATCTAGCGGGAAGAAATAAAGAAGATTTCTTAGCTGAAGTTCGAGAGAAACTTGCAGCGGTTCCTGGGGTTAACATTACGATTGGAATGCCGATTGCGCATCGAATTGATCACATGTTATCTGGTACAAGAGCGAATATTGCAATCAAAGTATTTGGAGAGGATTTAGGCAATTTATTCAAGACGGGGAATTCAATAAAAGAATCCATTTCTGATATTGAAGGAGTCGTGGATGTTGCTGTTGAACAGCAAATCGAAATTCCTAAAATTAGTATTGAACCAAAGCTAAAACTGCTTCCTCAATATGGATTAACCGTTAAGGATATAGCTGATTTTGTTGAGGTAGCCTTCGCAGGAGAAGCTGTATCTGATGTACTCAAGAGTCAACGGCGCTATGATATGGTCGTTCGTTATGATTCTACTTACCGCGGTGGAGTGGATAAAATGAAACATGCTTTAATCGACCTTCCAAATGGAACGAAAATAGCTTTGGGTCAAGTTGCAGATATTAAATCCGTGAGCAGTCCCAGTGCAATAAACAGGGAGAATGTACAACGAAAGGTAGTTGTTTCTGCAAATGTTGAAGGCAGAGATTTGAGAGGAGCGGTCAATGAAATTCAAGAATCAATTGACGCAAATGTAAACCTTCCCGACGGGTGCCGAATTGAATACGGTGGACAATTTGAGAGCGAAGAAAAAGCCTCTTCTCTCCTATTCTGGGCCTCAATTATGGCTGTACTACTAATTTACATTTTGCTTTATTTAGAATTCAAGGACTTCAAATTATCAGCGATAGTTTTGATGAATTTACCATTGGCACTTATTGGCGGAATCTTCATTGTTTATTTCACATCAGGCATTGTATCAATAGCAGCAACGATTGGGTTTATCAGCCTTTTCGGTATTGCGACTCGAAACGGAATTCTATTAATATCGAGGTATCAATCGCTGCAAGAAACTGGAATGAGCAAGATGGAAATCATCATGAAAGGTTCTGTGGATCGATTGAATCCAATTCTGATGACGGCCTTAACAACAGCTCTCGCTCTAATTCCACTTGCAATTAAAGGAAGTGAAGCAGGTAATGAGATTCAAAGCCCTATGGCCATTGTCATTCTTGGTGGATTGCTAACGGCGACGTTTCTTAATGTGTTTGTTGTTCCGTGCGTGTATTCACTTATGAAACAGAAAAATAAGGCATAAAAAAGCCGTCTCGGTTGATCCGAGACGGCTTTTGTTATAATCCTTTATCGTTTCTAAGAGCGACGATCGCGTGAATCACTTCGACGTCTACTGTTGTTGTTATTTCGTTTTCCGCTGTTGTTTTGATTTCGGTCATTCCCTCTACCACGGTTTCCACCTCCTCCTCCACCTTTCCCAGGCTTAGTTGGCTCTTGCGTTCCATCATCTGGAAAGGGATGATCGTCAATTACAGGAATCTGCGTATTAATCAATTTTTGAATATCCTTCAAGTACGCTTTCTCATCAATATCACAGAATGAAACTGCAACGCCACTTGCTGAAGCTCTACCTGTACGACCAATTCGGTGTACATAAGTCTCTGCAACATTTGGTAAATCGTAATTGATTACCATTTCCAATTGAGAAACATCAATTCCTCTTGCAGCGATATCCGTTGCAATCAAAACGCTTAACTCTCCTTTTTTGAAGTTCCCTAAAGCTTTCTGACGTTGATTTTGAGATTTATTCCCATGAATCGCTGCGGCCTTAATCCCTGACTTCTCTAGCTTACGAACGATCTTGTCAGCTCCGTGTTTCGTTCTAGAAAACACCAAAGTTGATTCTGGATTTTGTTCGTGAATCAAATGCGCCAACAAATCCGGCTTGTCCTTCTTTGCAACGAAATAAATTGCTTGTTCAACTCTTTCCGCAGTTGCCTGCTCTGGTTGAATTGTCACCTTTTCGTACGAACCTAAAATCTTTCTTGAAAGCTCTACAATACTGTCTGGCATTGTTGCTGAGAAAAATAATGATTGGCGTTGAGAAGGTAATTTTGCTAATAATTTTTTAATATCATGGATGAATCCCATGTCAAGCATTTGATCCGCTTCATCAAGCACGAAATACTCTACGTCTTTAAGTGTGATAAATCCTTGTTGCATCAAATCCAATAATCTTCCTGGCGTTGCAACTAAAATATCAACTCCTCCTCTCAAAGCGCTTGTCTGAGCGCCTTGCTTTACACCTCCAAAAATCACTGTATTTCTCAGTCGTGTGTTCTTGCTGTAAGCCGTAAAGTTTTCACCGATTTGAATCGCCAACTCACGCGTAGGTGTAACAACGAGTGCTTTTATTTTTCTACGTCCTTTATCTTCAGAAGCAGTTCCTTTTTGAATTAACTGGATAATTGGAATCGCGAATGCCGCTGTTTTTCCAGTACCTGTTTGAGCACAACCAAGTAGGTCCTTTCCTTCTAATAAGATTGGAATCGCCTGTTCTTGAATTGGTGTTGGTTGTGAATAGCCCTTTTGCTCGAGAGCGTCGAGAATGGGTTCAATTAACCCTAAATCTTTAAATGTCATTTATTATGTATGTGGGCAAAGGTAGCGGTAATGTTGAAACAATTGCTTATTTATCTAAAATATAAGCCTTTGTGGTAAGGATTTATACCAAGCTCAACAAGTTGCTTATCGAAGTCTAAAACAAAAAGGAGCATTATCTATCTAAAGACAACTGGATAATTACTCCAGGTTATAAATATCTCAAGGTTTACGTGGGATCAGCAACTTCGCAACAATATACTTCATCCCTGTATTGCTCCGATTTAATATTTCTTAACAAGCTTAACACTTAATCAAAATAATAATCAGCACACTAATCAAAACCAATTGATCCTGCACATTATGAATGCAAAATCAACCGCTTTAGGAATGATGCTCCTATTCGTTACAAGCATCGCAAGTGCTTATTCAGGGCATTAATACAACAAAGATTCAAAAACGTATACGTTTGAGGTTAGAATCCATTTGTTATGGATTCTCGAACACAAAAAGAGTTGTTTGATTAGTATAATGTAGTAATCACACTTCATTGCGTTAATTTGTTTTAAGTTTACAGCCTGAATTTAAAACTCATGAGCAACGCAGAACAATTAGAAAAAAGAAGAACGTTTGGGATTATATCCCACCCTGATGCTGGTAAAACAACATTAACGGAAAAATTACTTCTTTTTGGTGGAGCAATTCAATCTGCTGGAGCTGTTAAGAACAGTAAAATAAAAAAGTCGGCTACTTCCGATTTTATGGAAATTGAAAAGCAAAGAGGAATCTCTGTTGCAACTTCTGTAATGGCTTTCAATTATTCTGGAAAACAAATTAACATTCTTGATACTCCAGGTCACAAAGACTTCGCTGAGGATACGTTTAGAACACTTACTGCTGTTGATAGCGTTATATTGGTTGTCGATGTTGCAAGCGGTGTGGAAGCACAAACAGAGCGATTGATGGAAGTCTGTCGAATGCGAAAAACACCTGTGATCATCTTTGTCAACAAGATGGATAGAGACGGTAAGGAAGCATTCGATCTATTGGATGAATTGGAAGACAAACTAAAAATAAAAGTGCGTCCGTTAGCTTGGCCAATTGGAATGGGAGATCGTTTCAAAGGCGTTTACAATTTATTTGATAATAACCTGAATTTATTTCAAGGAAACAAAACTGGAATTTCGGCTGATGTCGTTCCTTTTGAAGACTTGAACAATCCAGAGTTGGATGATATTATTGGAACAGAAGCCGCTGATGAACTTCGCGAAGAAGTTGAAATGATCAACGGAGTGTATGATCCTTTTGATAGAGAATCCTACCTTTCTGGGGATGTAGCGCCTGTTTTCTTCGGTTCAGCAATGAATAACTTTGGTGTAAAAGAGCTTCTTGATACGTTCTGCCGCATCTCTCCTTCACCACGTGGACGAGACACTGACCAAAGAAGAATTGAACCGAATGATGCTAAATTTTCTGGATTTGTATTTAAAATTCATGCCAACCTTGATCCTAAGCACAGAGATAGAATCGCATTCTTAAGAATCGTTTCTGGAAAGTTCGAAAGAAATACCTTTTACAACCACGTTCGACTTTCAAAAAAAATGAAGTTCCCGAATCCTACGTCTTTTATGGCGCAAGATAAAAGCATCATTGATGAAGCGTATCCAGGCGATGTAATTGGACTTTACGATTCAGGAAACTTTAAAATTGGTGACACGCTAAACCAAGGTGAATCTTTTGTATTTAAAGGGATCCCTAGCTTTTCTCCTGAGATTTTCATGGAATTGGAGAATATGGATCCAATGAAATCGAAGCAATTGGACAAAGGAATTCGCCAGTTGATGGACGAAGGAGTTGCCCAATTATTTATTCAACAGCCCGGAAGTCGTAAGATTATCGGAACGGTGGGACAACTTCAATTTGAAGTTATTTCATACCGTCTAGAACACGAGTACGGAGCAAAATGTAGATTCCTACCAAAGAATTATTTCAAAGCGTGTTGGATCACTACTGACAACGCGGATATGCTTGAGAGATTTAGAAAAGCCAAAACAAGTAATGTTGCTTTAGACAGAGAAGACAATCTCGTGTTCCTTGCAGAGACTTCGTTCTTGCTAACAATGGCGGAACAAGACTATCCAGACATTACGTTCCACAGAACATCTGAATTTAAGTTGGAAGATTAGTATCAATTTTGGTATTAAAACTGCAGTACAAAGTTTGAAAATTAATTGACCATTATGAAAATTATATTTGCACTTTTTTTTTCATTTCGGTTGGGTTCGCAGTTAATGCACAGAAATCACCTGCTGCAAAGAAGAAGCTAGTTCCTATGGAATCAACGGTTGCGACTCCATTGGCAAACTTCTATGGAAAGAAAATGTTTTTGGCCAGTTATAAAGTAGATGGCGAAAGTAGATCCTTCCCTACTGAAATTCATTTTGTTTTTAATGCGGATGGTATACTGATTTACTTGGACGAGGAAGAGTATTCAAAAGGATCATGGAACTACAAACCTGAAAATCACGAGTTAGTCATTAACTATGATGGAACCAGCGAAAAAATATTTACGATAGAAGATATTCAGAAAGCGAAACTTAAAATGTTCGTGGGAAATGAAGAAACAATCCTGTACGTGAAGAGTGAAAAGAAATCAGTTCCGGTTGAAATTAGTCCAGTAAAAGACTAAAACAATACTCCTTAGATCGAATAAGAAACAAAATCTTGATCACCGAGTAGCAATCATCCAATGCAACCCGCCCGCATCGTTATTCTAAAGAAGTGCGCGTTTTAATCAATGCGTCAGTGCTCTAAAGATCAGTCGACTCTATGTTTTCAAGATACATTCGACGGATCAATCCATCTGCCAATCCTACTTTAGGTACGATCATTTCTGAAATTTTTGCCATTTCCATAGCTCTCAAATAGATTAAACCTCCTGGGATAATTACATCTGCTCGATCTGATTTAATATCAAAACGATTGATCATTTCCTCTGAAGTAAATCCCTTCAAGTAATCAATAATTGATGCGATTTCTGACCTGTGTAACAACTCCCAATCGAAATGTCCGCACAATTTGTAAATCTTATTGATATTCCCTCCTGTTCCAACTGCAATTTTAGGATTGTACTCTTTAACTCTATCCTCTATCCAATTGTCAAATTCATTCCACAATGAATCATCTTGAATTCCTTCTTTCAGTCGGACAGATCCTAAATTAAATGACTTCCACGACTTTCTCTCTCCATTAACATAAAAGTTAATTTCAGTACTTCCACCACCAACATCAATGAACATATAACTTTCATTGGTTTCAATCTTGCCAGAATTGAAAATACTTTCGTATAAAATTTTAGCTTCTTCCTCCCCTTCGATGATTTCAATTTTAACATCCGTTTCTTCCAAAACCCTTTGAATGATAGTCATCCCGTTGCTGGAGTCACGCATTGCTGATGTTGCCGTTGCACGGTATTCGACAACTTCAAATATTGAACACAAGTGATTAAAGGATTTTGCCATATTGATAATATGACCTTCTTTCTTTTCAGAAATCATCCCATTAATAAAGGCATCCTCTCCTAAACGAACTGGGAGCCGCACCAAGGAAAGTTTTTTAAACACCGGTCCGTCCGACTTTTCATAAACATGTACAAAAAGCATTCGGATTGCGTTGGAACCAATATCAATTGCGGCATAGCGTTGCATACAACAAGTATAGTATTATTCAAGATTGGATTAACCAAAATAGAATTGAATCTTTCAACAACCGTTGTTAATGAAACTTATTCCGAAGCTTGATTCATCTTTTTTACGTAGTACTCGTAAATGGCTTTTTGAGATTGAATTCTTTTTCCTTTTTGCACTTTGTATCCGTTCCGTTGATGTGGTCCTATAATTCGAGCTTTCGTATTGTCCTTCAGCATCAAATCAACTATTTTTCGGATCTCCTTTTTAATTGATTCATCATAAATAGGTGTTGCAACCTCAATTCGACCGTCTAAATTACGCACCATCCAGTCCGAGGAACTAATAAAAATGCGTTCATCTCCATTGTTCCCAAAAATCATTATTCGAGAATGTTCTAAATAGCGATCTAAGATGCTCGTTACTTCTATGTTTTCACTCAATCCTTTAACACCGGGACGCAGCGAACATATTCCACGCACGATTAATTGAATCCGAACTCCTAAATCATTGGCAGCATAAAGTCGTTTTATTAAATCAGGATCTACTAGGTTGTTAAGTTTTAGAATAATATATGCCTTTTTTCCATTTTGCGCATTTTTGGATTCATGATCAATCATCTCCTGAATTTTTCTTCGCACATTAAACGGTGAAACAATTAATTCTCTAAAAATTCCTTTCTTGTAATTATGATTAAAAAAGTCAAACAATTTAAATACTTCTTTTGAAATCTTCTGATCAGTCGTCCAAAGCGATAAATCTGTATATACTTCTGAATTTTTTTCGTGAAAATTACCTGTTCCAATATGGGCAATATAGGAGACCTTGTTCCTCTTTTTCCGCGTAATTACGATAAGCTTGCAATGCACCTTTAAACCCTCAACTCCAAAAATCACTTTCACGCCATTCTCTTGAAGACTTCGTGCAATAGCCATATTATGTTCCTCATCGAAACGGGCGTGAAGCTCTATAACAGCGGTCACTATTTTCCCATTCTTGGATGCATTTATTAAAGCGTTTACAATTTTAGAATTCTTAGCAATTCGATACATGCTAATTTGAATTGCGCTTACAGCAGGGTCGATTGCGGCTTCTCGAAGAATATCAATTGTATGACTAAATGCCTGATATGGATAATTTAACAGTATATCCTTTTTTTCAATAATATCAAGCAAACTCTTTTTATTGCTCAATTCTGGATGCCTGGTTGGAACCCATTTTTTATAGACTAGCGATTTAGTTCCAACATTTGGGAAGTTCATTAAGTCTCTCAAATTGTGATATCTCCCGCTAGGCACAACATTTTGCTGATCTGTTAATTTTAAATTCCCTTTTAAAAACTCCAACAAAACATCGCTGATCTCTGAATCATGCACAAATCGAACGGGTCGGGCACTCCGACGTTTTGAAATACTTTTAGACAACTTATCCATGAGAGATTCGTCGAGATCATCATCAAGGTCTAACTCGGCATCACGGGTCATTCTTACTGCAAAAGCCTCGATACTTTTATAGGGGAAAATTTTAAAAATCTGAGACAGTCCCAATCGAATAACATCATCTAAATACATAACATACTTCGATTTCCCTTCTGCAGGTAACTCAAGAAACCTTGGAATAATTGCAGATGGGACTTCAATCAAAGCATAATTATTCTTTAACGGATCGTTATTCATCTCCATTTTCACAGCCAAATAAGACGACTTATCCGTTAATTCTGGTGCTGATTTTTTAGTCAACATTAGCGGAACCAAAGCTGAACGGACTTCCTTCTTAAAGTAATTGAGAGCAAATTGTTTCTGACTTTCGCTCAATTCAGAATGATCTACCAGATGAACATTTTGTTGTTTGAGTTCTTTAACAATGTCCGTATAAGCCTTTAAAAACAACCTTTCTTGCTTCTTAAAGATGGAAGCCAACTGAACGAGTAATTCTTCAGGGTCATTGTAAAGCTGTCGACGCGTTTTCTTTCCAAGCGTTAACATTCGTGTTACGGAGGCAATTCTTACCCTGAAAAATTCATCGCGATTGTTAGAAAATATACCCAAAAACCGCATTCTTTCCACAACAGGATTAGATTCATCCGAAGCTTCTTGCAACACTCTTTGATTGAATGAAAGCCAACTTACCTCTCTATTTTCTAACTCTTCCACATCTGACATTAATGCAAATTAAACCGTCCTAGAATTAATTCTTATTACCCTACTGTTAATTTATTATGAAGATAACCAAAGCTCTTTAAATTTATCTTAAAAAAATCATGTCAATTAAAATAAATTGGGAAGTCCTTCCAAATACTGAACTTGGCCCGTACTCTGATTGACATGGCAATAAATATGGTCCAAACCATTTGTCATCATTAGATATTCAACGCGAAGTTCATGGTTGTAACCCGCAATTTGATTGAACACTGCTTGCGTCAATTCTACGCGAGGCTCTTTGCATTCAACAACAAGAATTGGATTTTGTTCCCGATCAAACACAACAACATCTGCTCTTTTCGATCGTCCGTTGTATTCTAAATTGAATTCTGCGGCAATTAATCCTTCAGGAACTCCATTTCCAATCAAAAAATGAACAACATGCTGACGTACCCATTCTTCAGGTGTGCAAACAAGATTCTTCTTGCGCAAAATACACCAAACAAAAACTTGATCGTCTTTTTTGGATAATTTCAGATCTGCCTTAGGAAGATTTAGTGGCGTAATCATTTTTCGATTATTCGATTTCTTGATTTTTCGATTATTCGAATGATCGGACTGTCGAACAATCGAATGATCGACTCTATTTCATTCCCATCAATAACAATTCGATGTCCTTGTATTGTAAATCAAAAACCTTTCCTAGAACCTCACTCGTAAGTGTTCCTCTGTAGATATAAACTCCAGATCGGAATCCAGAATCGGAAATAATCATTTCTTTACAACCTCCTTTAACGCCCATTTCCACGAGGATGGGAGAGAATATATTCGAGAGTGCAAAAGACGCGGTTCTTGAAACTCTAGAAGGAATGTTTGGAACACAATAATGAATAACGCCATGCTTCACAAACGTAGGCTTATCGTGGCTTGTTATTTGAGAAGTTTCAAAACAACCACCCTGATCAATACTAACATCGACAATTACAGAACCCTCTTTCATATTCGCAACCATTTCTTCCGTTACCACGCAAGGAGTTCGTCCAAGTGGAGCTCTTAAAGCACCAATTACAACATCGGCTCTCATCAACGATTTGGCCAATACTTTCGGCTGAATAACTGAAGTGAAAATCCGAGTTCCCAAAGCCGTTTGAAGGCGTCTCAATCGTGATTGTGAATTGTCAAACACCTTAACCGAAGCTCCAAGTCCTAAAGCAGCACGCGTAGCATATTCGCCAACCGTTCCTGCTCCGATAACCACAATTTCAGTTGGTTGAACGCCCGCAATCCCACCGAGCATCATTCCTTTCCCTCCATTTACAGAAGATAAAAGCTCACCGGCAACGAGAATTGAAGTCGTACCTGCTATCTCGCCAAGCGTTCTAACCACAGGAAAAACACCGCTTTCATCTCGGATATAATCCCAAGCAATTGCAGTAACCTTTTTTTCCATTAACTTTTTTAGAATCTGCTTTGGCTGTATTGAAATCTGCAGCGCTGAAATCAGTGTTTGGTTTCCTCGCATCATTTCAACCTCTTCTTCTGAAGGCGGCGCGACCTTAAATATTAAATCGCATTGAAATATTTCTTTTTTATCGTGACAAATCTCTGCTCCTGCCTCGCTATAATCGTTATCAGTGAAATTTGCCATCTCACCACTTTTGGCTTCAACTTTAACCCTATGGCCATTCGCCACTAAAAGCGAAACCGTTTCTGGCACCAAGGCCACGCGTCGTTCTTGAAATGAAATTTCTTTAGGAATCCCGATGTAGAGATTTCCTTTTTTACGGGCAACTTCAAGCATTTCTTCTTTTGGAAGAAGGCTACCCTGTTTCATTAATTCCTTGAGAATTTCTGGATCTGTAATCATACTTCAACAGTTAAGGTTCGACTCTCATCTTCATTTTTACTAATATACGACCAAATCGTGTTATCAGGAAGTAGACCTTTTATTTTATCTGGCCATTCTATAAAACAAACACCATCCGAATAAAGCATTTCTTCAACTCCAATATCCAGAGCCTCTTCTTCGCTATTAATTCTGTATAAATCAAAATGATAAACTTTGCCGAACATTTCGCTTTCATAAACATTAACAAGAGAGTAAGTCGGCGATCCTTCTGGATTTGATATTCCCATAGCTCCAAGCAAGCCTAAAATAAAAGTGGTTTTTCCAGCACCCATTTCAGCATCAAAAACAAATACTTTTCGGTGCCCAACGGTATCCAAAAACTCCTTGGCTGCTCCAGGGATGTCTTTAACTGACTCTATCCTTATCTCCAACTTTGTCTCCATGTTTTTTATAATACTGAATTTAGCAGGGTAAAGTTACGTTCATAATCGATTATTCGATTATTTGATCGTTAGATTGTTCGATTCACTATTCAACTGTCTTTGGAAGTGTTTGAAACAGAACCAATTTATAGTTCCAAACTACTTTCTTCTTCTTGAAAATCTGGAAACATCTCTTTTTGGTGCTTCTGTCGGTTGGCTTTCAGTTGTAGCGCCTTTTTCAGTCTTAGGTTCCATTTCAACATAAGGAATTAGAACTTCTTCAAGAGAAATCCCACCGTGCTGAAAGGTATTGCCGTAATGCTTTACAAAATGATTGTAGTTGTTCGGATACACGAAAAAGTCATTCTCTTTTGTAAATACGAACTCCGAAGAAAGCCCACTTTTCGGCAAATAACCTTCCGATGGATCTTTAATTTGGAAAACTTCCTTCTCCTTGTACGAAAGGTTTCTACCTACTTTGTACCTCAAGTTCGAATTTGTACTTCTCTCCCCCATTATCTTAACAGGATTGTTTACACGAACTGTTCCGTGATCAGTTGTAACGATGAGCTTCTTACCTGCTTCAGCACATTTCTTAACGATATCATGCAGCGGAGAATGCTCAAACCACGACAAGGTCAAAGATCTGTATGCAGATTCGTCATCGGCCAGTTCTTTAATCACTTCCATGTCAGTTCTAGCATGAGAAAGCATATCAACAAAATTCCAAACAATAACATTTAATTTATTATCTAAAAGCTTGTCAAAATTATCGGAAAGTCGCTTCCCAGCATCGAGGTTTGTAATCTTATTGTACGACCATTTCACATCCCTTCCCAAACGCTTTAACTGCGTCTCTAAAAGTTGTGATTCAAATTTATTCTTGCTTCCTTCATCTTCTTCGTTCAACCAATACTGAGGGTATTTCTTAGCAATTTCAGAAGGCATAAGCCCTGCAAAAAAAGCGTTTCGAGCATATTGAGTTGCGGTTGGCAAAATCGAATAAATGATTTCCTCATTATTGATCGTGAAGTACTTAGAAAATATTGGACTTAATACTTTCCATTGATCGTATCTTAAATTATCAATGACCAGAACGAAAGCTGATTCATTTTCTAAAATTGGATTGATCTTGTTTTTAAATAGCGTGTGAATCATTTGTGGTGACTCCTCTACTCCATTCAACCAATCTAAATAATTATCTTCTATAAATTTAGAAAACTGCGTATTTGCCTCCTTCTTTTGCATATTTAAAATCTCTTGCATTCCAGAGTCCTCAATATTTTGAAGTTTCAATTCCCAATACACCAATTGTTCGTAAACATCAAACCATTCTTTGACATCCAAACGACTGTTCAATTGCATTCCAAGTTCTTTGAACTCTTTCTGGTAATTGGAATTGGTTGTTTGAGAAACGAGTTTACTTTTATCTAGATTCTTTTTTATTGCGAGTAAAATCTGATTCGGATTCACAGGTTTGATCAAGTAATCGGCAATATTACTTCCGATCGCCTCTTCCATAATATGTTCCTCTTCACTTTTTGTAATCATAACAACAGGAACGTGCGGTTTGTCCTTCTTAATTAGAGATAAAGCATCTAATCCACTGATTCCCGGCATGTTCTCGTCTAAAAACACAATATCAAACTCGTCTTCCCTGTTTTTATCAACCGCCGTAGAACCGTTATTAACGGGTACAACTTCATAACCTTTAGATTCAAGAAACAGAATATGTGGTTTTAATAAGTCTATTTCATCGTCTGCCCAAAGGATTTTTACTTGCATATGCCTTATATTTTATAAATTTGACATTCGGAATTAAAAGTATGCAATTGCAATCGAAAGTCAACATTAATAACAAAAAGAAAATATTTAACGATCCCGTGTACGGATTTATTTCAATCCCACAGGAAATTATTTTCGACGTCATAGAACATCCTTTTCTTCAGAGACTTAGGAGAATCAAGCAACTCGGACTAACACACTTGGTGTATCCGGGAGCTTTACACACACGTTTTCACCATGTTTTGGGTGCTATGCATCTGATGTCAAAAGCCATCGCGACGATCCGCAGAAAGGGACATGAAATTACGGAACCGGAAGAGGAAGCTGCATTGCTTGCGATCCTGCTTCACGATATCGGTCACGGTCCATTTAGCCATGCGCTTGAACATGATATCGTTAGTGGAGTTTCGCACGAAGACATCTCAACTTTTTTCATTGAGCGTTTGAGTGAAGAATTCAACGGTAAATTAGACCTTGCTCTAGAAGTTTTTAGAAATACCTACCCAAAAAAGTTCTTGCATCAATTGGTTTCAAGCCAATTGGACATGGATCGAATGGATTATTTGAACAGAGATAGCTTCTATACTGGAGTTAGCGAAGGAAAAATAGGAAGCGATCGAATCATTGAAATGATGACTGTTTCGGATGGAAACCTTGTTCTTGAAGAAAAAGGAGTTTATTCGATTGAGAAGTTTATCGTTGCAAGAAGAATAATGTATTGGCAAGTATACCTTCACAAAACGGTTGTTGCGGCTGAGTTTATGCTGATTCATGTTTTGCGAAGAGCCAAAGAGTTGTTTCAACAAGGCGAAGAGATTTTCGCTAGCCCTGCCCTCGCCTTCTTTATGAAGAACAATATTACGGCAGATGATTTCAAATCGAATCCGAAGGTTCTTGAACAATTCGCACAACTCGATGATTATGATATTCTTGGTGCAATAAAAGTGTGGCAAACCTCTGACGATAAGGTTTTATCGGAATTGGCTGTACGAATTATTGACCGTCGTTTGTTCAAAATTGAAGTTTCTAAAACTCCATTTAGTGAAGAACGAATTCAAGAAGCAAAAAGCATCGTTCGCGATAACTTGGAACTAAGTGACACTGAAGTAGAACATTTTGTTTACACAAGCAAGCTTACAAACAACGCGTACAACAACGAGAAGGAAAACATTAACTTGCTGATGAAGTCTGGTGAAATTATGGATGTCACAAAAGCATCTGATAATTTAAATATCTCCGCACTTTCCAATCCAGTTGAGAAGTATTTCTTGGCGTATCCAGTTTTCAATTCATCTAAGCCAAAACAACTGTCTTTGGGGATTAAGTGATTGAATAGAAAATTCTAGAATTTCATCCTGATTGGTCAGAATAGTGCTTCCATGCATTTTGCTTTTTTCAAATTACTGGCAGAATTTCAGGTAAGTGTTGCAATTATTCACGCTAAAAATGAGTACTTATTCCTAAGCGATCCTCTAATCCCTTATGTATATTTGTTTCGTTAACTAAAACCAAACATATTCACCATGAGTTATTTAGATTATCCAAGAATTCATTTCAGTGGACAGTTTCAAGCTGACCCGTCAACAATCAATAACACGCCTAATAATTACAACCCAGCGGTCTATCCAGAACCAAATGATTTGGGTGAAGTTGAATTGTATTGGGCGCCATTGGGCACTAGCACCTTTCAATTTAAAGAGTGTGTGGTCTCAAGAGTTGATTATTCACCAACCGAAAGCGCAACAACTTCACAAGCAGATCCTATTATTGGACAAACCGTTTCCTCAGTAAATAATGGTGGTGGTTCTAAATTAGTAGGTGGCGTAATCGTAGATCTTGATCCAGCTCAACAAAATGTATCAGAAGTTTGGGGATTGGAAATTCAAATTGGAAGAGGAGACACAATGATTCACGGTCAATTTACAGCGATTTCATTCAATGCAATCTGGCAGCAAGGTCAAGGCCCAACCACTCCCCGCTCATCAGCAAGTGGTTCTGCATTTTATCAGTCTCAATTGACAGACCTTACTGTTAATAATAAAAACAGCACAAAAACGAGTAGGTTCTTAACTGATGTAGCAAACAAAGAAGCACTTTCCATCAATATGGTTGTCAACGCGCACAACAATTCTCCTGATACTTATTTGTTCGATACTGATACAATGAATCAGATGGAAGCAGAAGGCGTTGCCCCCGCTATCATTGCAAAGTTGGACCCTCTGAAAAGTATGTTTATGAATAGGGATAACGATGGAGTGCCTAAATCATTAGGGCTTCTTCCTACAAAAAAATTCACAGATTTTATTATGCTTGAATTTATCAGCAAAGAAGAATACAATTCGAGTTATAAAACGATTTATGACTGCGCAACGCAAGACCCTAACCCAAGCACAAACTGTGAATTTACTTGGGGACGCATTTATGGAACGGTTGGAGAAGCTGCAGCAGATGAGTCATCGTATTTTGTTGCATCAAGAATGATGAACCAAACGCAAGTTGAGGCTCTAAGTAAAGGCGAAATTAAGCAAAAAACATCCCCATGCTTCTTTACACCATTTAAGGTTGAAAAAATTGATGGAGTTGACGGTGTTACCATTATTATTAATCTTGGGAATGCACTGCCAACAGACACTCCAGATACTGGTTTCTTCAAGGCCGTTTTGGGAAAACTTCAACTTGTTGCGCTGCCAGGAGGAAACGATATTAAAAATTCAGTAAGCTTAGCTGAAATCGATTACTTGGAGGATGGCTTCATGTCAGAAAACGCTGGTTTCTTTACGTTTACTTATACTGGTAATTTAGACTTAACAACTACACCACTTGGATTGGTTGGAAATGGATTGCTAGATAAGGATCAACTTTTGTTAGCTGAAGATCCACAAGGTTATTATTTAAGAGCAGATCAATTTGTTTATAGAATGAACCCTGGGAATTCGAGCCCAGAATTAGGAGAGAACAATTCTACTTCTATTCATGCTATGAAATTCGGAGTTCCTGTTCCTGATAATACTGAAATTAAAATGAGTATGATGTCATCAGCGGTTGCACTGAAATACACGCTCGGCACACTTGGTGAACAAGGAACTCAAGGTGTACAAAGTAACATTTCAACACCACAAGACGCTTTGGTAATTAACAATGGAACTACAGTTGTTAAAACAAAAGGAGGCGTTGCATTATTTGATTTAAGCTGTACAGCTCCAGGAAATCCTCGTGATTATGTTAATGGACAAGTCTACTTTTTGAATTACGGATTTTATGATTCGGCAATTAGTACCGGGTATGTTCAAGATGCAAATGATATTGTAAGTGTGCAAGTTTATGATGCAACACCTAAAGACAAAACTGTTGAAACACTTCAAAAATTCGGTCGAATATACAAAGTCATGAACTTCTTAACGAAGGAGGAAAATATTGTAAGTATCAATTACAGAAATTTGATCAGTACTTATTTGAACAGTCCTATTTCGACAATTAAACACATGCCTGTGACGCGTGATTTATCTCTAGCCGAATTAACAGAGATCACCAATCAAATAGATGTGTGGAACACCCCTACACCCCGCAATTAATTAAGAGACAACTACTTAGTAAATTAGTATTATGAAATATAAAATAAATATTACCCTATTTTTAGCATTGTGCGCATTGATTTTCACTTTTCAATCATGCGAAGCAACTGCTGAAGGAGATACTGCAGAATTGGAAGGAACAGAATCTGAAAATTTAGACCCTGCATCCACGTATGCCTGTACAATTACCCAAAGCGATTTCGCTAAATGGTTTGAGACCAAAGCTATTACTGATAGAGGAATGGTAAATGCGGCGAATAGTTTAAAGGAGCTGAATTCCGACTGCGATGTCTATAAATGGTCATGGCAAATGTTCTTATGGGCTACTTCGCCTGCAGGTACTGGAAATGGAGACATAGTGTTTAACTCCGACAGCTTCTTCGATTTACTGGAGGACGGAACATTAGTCCAAGAAGGAGGAAAAATGACCAGAACAATGGCCAGAACAGGAAATTTTAAACGTACAGCTCAAGCAGGATTGGGAAATTTTGTGTTTATGTGTGACTCTTCAAAACTTACACCGAAAGGAGCGATACTTTACTATGCAATTCATGTGAATGACGTATATGCTTATTTCAATACGGGTAAGCAAATGGGAAAATTTACAGATCTGGATCAATTTCCAACAACGCAAAAGGAACTTACGCAAATAGTTAAATATGCTGAGGATAATTTTGAAGCGAAGATCTTGGATTCTTTAGCATTGACGATGGAATTGAAAACGTCATGGGTAAAAATTGACCCTAATGCTGCAGAAGCCAAATCGTACATTACAATGAAGTCGGAGATTCCAAAATACACGAAGGTTACAGATCAACAACTTCTGTGGGATGGAACATCATTTGAAAAAGCAACAATGGCGCTGGTTGGAATGCACGTTACGGGAAGTACATTTGGACATCCTGAAATGATTTGGGCGACATTCGAACACAAAGGCAACGTTCCAATGGCGAATTACAAATACTATGACTCTGGAGATAAATTAGTTTCTCAAACGAATTTTGATGACAATGGTTATTTGACTGGCGATGCAGCAACTACGAACTGGTTATTCTTCGGAAAAGATGCAAATAGGGTTCAAGCAAACGATCCAAGAATGTCTGTCGATGCCAATGGAAACATTACGGCAGAAGCAAGGAAAACAATTGGCGCAACTCAAGTGTATTTAACACAACCTTTTGGTGAGGCAATGAATAATCCGAATGCAAAGACAAATACCGCAATTCGAACAATCAACGAATACATTACTTCTCTTCTTGCCGAGGGAGATGTCAGAAAAAACTACATCATGATTGGTGCAACGTGGACAAGTAATGGTGTCCAAGGATTGCCAGACGGCCCTGCAGCTATCGTTGAAGGATCTCAACAATTGGCGAATTCATCAATGGAAACATTCTTCCAGAAAGACAATTGTTTCTCTTGTCACTATGGAGGTAAATTGGCAGGATTGAGCCACATCTGGAGTAAGATGGGAAAACTTACAGAACCTACGACAAAGACAACGCCTTATTAAGTACAGATCTTAATAAACTAAAAACGGGCGAGAATCAATGATTCTCGCCCGTTTTTTATTGTATCAATTAAATTCTCTTTTAATCCTGTATTTTAGCCGAATCTCTGCCACACCAGTCTGGTCGGAAGAAAACCAAAATACGAATATCACTTTTAAAGTTTCAAGGTTGTCTATGACTCCCGCTTTAGGATACGGACGAATTGAATTCACGTCATCTTATTCTGACAAACAATTGTTTTAGTTAGTTTTAAAAAGATTCTCCAAACGATACGTAGAACCCTGATTGTCCATCAATTCCCAAGGCATAATCAAACCTTAGGTTTACATTCTCTGCTTTATCCGCTAAGATTCGAAGACCGAAACCGTAATTGGGCGCAATCCTAGAAGCGCTGAGATTATCGAATCCAGAATACACCGAAGACAGCCCTCCGAAGACGGCTAAATCCAATCTCCACCAGATATCAAAACGTCCTTCTACTTGCAGCGAACTCAAGTTATTGTCTCTATATCGACCGTAAAAGTATCCTCTCCCGTTAATGTCACCTCCCATTTTCGCCATGTCGTAGAAGTTCGGTGCCTTGTTCGTAAACTCGTTAAAGAACCTCACCGCGAACGTATACTTATCCTTCCACGTTTTGTAGGTTCTTAAATCCACCCTAGTTTTCACGTATTCATTTGCACCGAGATTGTATCCAACAGAAACATTCGCGTACTTTCCTGAAGTCGAATTCAACAAGTTGTTTCTTGAATCAAAGATTCCATCAACGGAGATTTCAAAATTCTCCTGATTTCTCAACTCATTAAATGTTCCCAAATCATCTCCTGAAATTTGACTGTACTTAATGTATTCAAGCCCTATTCCAGCAAACAAGCTTTTCCGAACCCTCTTAAGCACATCTATCTTAGAAATCAATCGATTGCTATTGAATGTTATCCCCAACGTATCTTCGGAATATGATCCAATTCCAAAGTATTGATCTGGATATTTTGAAAGATGAAACTTACCATCCGTAAACCATTTTTCTTCCTTAAAAAAGTAGCTCCACTGTGCTTCTAGAATGCTCTGCTTGTTCCATGTATAGTTGAACTCTACCTTAGCATTCGATGTTCGGGTAAGAGAATCCTTATACAAATCCAAAGTGAACAAAGCTACCGCTCCGACATAAGCTCTAGTCTCTGGTGAGTAACCAAAAGCTGGAACAGGCAGCACTTTTACCTTCCTATCCTTTTTAACTTTAGTGCTGTCCGATTTCTTATTTTTTTGCCCAAAACTCGAAATCGAGATCGCGAGCATAATCAATACTACTATTTTATTCAACGTTTTTTGGTTTAGAGGTGAGCACTTTTTTTCCTACCATCCATAAGACAAAGGAAATCGCTATTGAAATCCCAAAGGAGATTAGAAACGCATCTTGACTGTTTGAGATACTACCGAAATAAGCATAGATAAAGCAAATAGGCAAATAACCAATAAAGTTCCAAAGTAAAAACTGATAAAAGCTATACGAGTTATATCCAGCAACAATCGTTACAGTCTCAGACAGAATTGGAATTCCTCTGGTTAGAATTATGGCTAGAGGGCCTGTCTTTTTAAGCAACTCATCGGATTTACTGTGTGCCTTATTGTTCTTGAATAATTTTAAAGAAAGTAATCCAATTAAGTAACCGATTACAGAAGAAACCATAACCGATACGAATGACAGAATTGCGCCTTGAAACAGCCCCAATACGGCACCATTTAAATACATCACAATACTAGAAGGAACAGGCAACACAATGTCTGAACAAAGCACTAAAAAACTCGTGAAAGCAAATGATTTCTGATTATCAATTAACCCGCTCACGCTTTGCTCGAAGTATTCCTCTGCCCCACCAAAAAGCAGAAAGAGAATTACAATCAACGTGCAACTAATTAAAAGTGGGTACCATATTTTGGCACTAGTAGTTTTGATTTCCATATATCATTATTGCAAATGGCAATATAGATCAATAAATTCTGAAAAAATGGTTCGTGGATAATTTCAAGCACATGTGCGCATTCAGCTGCGACAAATGCGTAACAGTAAGAATTAAAAAAATAAATTGTGATTTTCTATTTCCTGGCAAGCTTGCCTTCCTTCCAATCCTTAACCAACTTCGCCCAAGCGTAAGGATTAAATAAATTGTTTGCTGGCAATTGATTCTGAGTATACACTCGATTGTAATTCTGTTGCTGTGTCATTCCATAAGCCAGAGACGCGTCTCCTTCTAAGCGTGCGGCAACAAATGCTAAACTCTCTCCAGACAATTCACGTTGGGCTCTTTTCAAAGCGTCATCGTAAGGTCTCATTTCGACAAAAGCTCTAGCAAAATCTTCTTTGGATGGCCAAGGATAAACCACCACCTCGGGCAAGTTTAACGTATCTTTATGAAGCATGTGAATCATCGAATACCGATTGTCTTCCAAAGAATCAGGAACAATAAATGTTGAAGTCTTGTATCCAAAATAATTAAAGTACAATGTATCTCCAGGATATACCACAGTTGAAAAATAGCCGTAGTAATCAGCGATAACACCCCTTCGTACCGTTTTATCAAAAATGGTTGTATAAGGCATTGGCTCCAAATCCTCTTCGTTAATTACCACACCTGATAATTGAATCAGATTTGAATCTAAATAAGTACTATCAGCGTCTTGAGTAATCCCCATTAATGGAGAAAGAGCAAACAGAAAGATTAATATGTTTTTCAAGATATTCATTTAAAATACATCACAAGGGTAACCATTATAATCAATTCGACAAAAAGAATTTAACTTCTTTAACATAAACAATGATACCTTCATTAATTGGGTATGAAAATAGCGAATTAATCTTAATATTTAAATGACTTATTTATAATTAACAATTCGTTATTAATCCGATATATTATGTGTACTTTTGCAAGAATTTATTTCACAAATAGGTTCAAATATGGCACTCTCAAATATTTCCGAAATCAAAGAAGGTTTAACCTACGATGACGTTCTACTGGTACCAGCTTTTTCAGAAGTTCTCCCGAACCAAGTAGTCTTAAAAAGTAAAATCACAAGAAACATAGAAGTAATGACTCCAATTATATCCGCCGCAATGGATACTGTAACTGAGTCGAGTCTTGCAATTGCAATTGCTCAACAAGGTGGAATTGGTGTTATTCATAAAAACATGTCGATAGAACAGCAAGCTCTTCAAGTAAGAAAAGTGAAGCGTTCTGAAAGTGGAATGATCCTTGATCCTGTTACTCTTGAAGAAAATGCAATTGTTGCTGACGCTTTGAGAATAATGCAAGAAAATAAGATCGGTGGTATTCCTGTGGTTGACGAAAACGGAACATTGAAAGGAATCGTAACGAACCGTGATTTGAGATTTGAAAAAAATCATTCACGACCTATCCTTGAAGTGATGACCTCAAAAAACATCATTACAACAAAAGAGAACACGAGCCTAACGACTGCCGAGGCGATCTTGCAGGAGAATAAGATTGAAAAATTACCGGTGATTGATGAAAACAATAAATTGATCGGATTAATTACATTTAGAGATATAATAAAAGTCAAAGAGCATCCAAATTCTTGCAAAGACACCTATGGTCGATTAAGAGTTGCTGCAGCTGTTGGTGTAACAGACGATACGATTGAAAGAGTTGAAGCCTTAGTAAAAGCAAGTGTTGATGCTATTGTTATTGACACTGCTCACGGACATACAGCGTCATTCGGCGCAAAATTAAGAGAAGTTAAAAACAAATTTCCCACCCTAGAAGTAATTGCAGGAAATATTGCAACTCCTGAAGCGGCACTTTTCTTAGTTGAAGCGGGAGCCGATGCTGTTAAAGTTGGAATTGGGCCTGGTTCAATTTGTACTACGCGAATTATTGCCGGAGTTGGTGTACCCCAATTATCTGCTATAAGCGACGTGGCAATTGCTCTAGAAGGAACAGGTGTTCCTATTATTGCAGATGGTGGTATTAGATACACAGGAGATATTGTAAAAGCAATCGCGGCTGGAGCAGATGCTGTAATGGTTGGTTCAATGTTCGCAGGAGTTGAGGAATCTCCAGGAGAGACGATTATTTTTCAGGGAAGGAAATTCAAGACCTACCGAGGAATGGGATCTATCGAAGCAATGCAACAAGGATCTAAAGACAGATACTTTCAGGCAGATGAGAACGATGATAAAAAATTAGTTCCTGAAGGAATCTCTGGTCGTGTGCCATTCAAAGGGAAACTGAACGAAGTAATGTACCAAATAATTGGTGGGCTTAGAGCAGGAATGGGATATTGCGGTGCTGAAAGCATCGAGAAGTTAAAAGGATCGAAATTTGTTAGGATAACAAGTGCTGGTGTACTTGAAAGCCATCCACATGATGTTACGATAACAAGAGAAGCACCAAATTATAGCATAAAATAATTTCAAACCAAACGTTAATAGGACTTAAGACGTTATATTTGGCAGTCCATAATTTAATATATACTATGAATAAATTTATTTTTTTAGCCTTCACGTTGATTTTAGGATCATCAGCATTCAGTCAAGACGACCCAATTATCATGACAATTGATGATAAAAATATTACAAAAACTGAATTTCTTCAAATCTACCTAAAGAACAACAACGATCCTAAGTACGACAAAGAATCACTTGATGAATACGTTGAGTTGTTTACTAAATTCAAACTTAAAGTAGCCGAGGCTGAAAATTTGGGATACGATACAATTCCAAAATTGGTAAAAGAATTAAGAGGTTATACAAAACAATTGGCCCTTCCCTATTTGGTTGATTCTTTAAAAACTGAGGCTTTGGTTAAAGAAGCATATACTAGAACCGCAAATGAAGTTCGTGCTTCACATATTTTGATAAAACTAGATTCCAAAGCATCTCCAGCGGACACGATGGAAGCTTGGAACAAGATCATGGCGCTTAAAGAGAGAATTGAAGGAGGTGAAGATTTCGGAGAAGTTGCCAAGTTGTCTTCTCAGGATCCATCAGCGGCAAGCAATATGGGAGACCTTGGATTCTTTACCGCATTCCAAATGGTTTACCAATTCGAAGACCAAGCTTACACTACTGAAGTTGGAAAAATTTCAATGCCATTTAGAACGCGATTCGGATACCATATTTTAAAAGTAGATGAAAAACGTGCGGCAAGAGGAAGTATCGAAACTGCTCACATTATGGTTGCAGCAAGAGAGTCTGAAGGACAACCTGCAATGGATGATGCTCGTAAGAAAATTGACGAAATTTATGAATTGTTAAACAAAGGAGGAAATTTCGAAGAATTGGTAAAGAAATTCTCTGACGATCCATCTTCTTCTGATAAACAAGGAAAGCTTCCAACATTTGGAACGGGAACAACAACACGAATGGTTCCTGCATTTGAAGACGCTGCATTCAAATTAAAGAATGATGGTGATTATAGTATGCCAGTAAAAACAGATTACGGATTCCATATCGTGAAGCGTTTGAATTGGACGGAAGTGCCAGGATTTGAAACTTTAGAAGAGAACTTATCTTCGAGAGTTGCAAAAGACGAACGCTCTAAACAAACTCAAAATTCATTCGTTTCCAAAATGAAAATTGAGTACAAATTTAAAGACAAATCAAAAAAAGGATTGAAGTGGTTCTACGAGAATGTTGATTCGACGTACTTCGAAGGTAAATTCAGCGCTGATCAAGTAACAAAGAATAAACCATTGTTTACAATGGACAAGCAGAAATTCAACTCTAAAGATTTCGCTCAATTCCTTCAAGACAACCAGAGAGGAATTCGTGATATAGGATCAATCAACGTTCTAATTGACAATCAATATAAAATTTGGGAGAAAAAAACAATCTTGGATTACGAAGAATCAAAACTTACAGGTAAATACCCTGATTTTAAAGCACTAGTCACTGAATACCATGATGGAATCTTATTGTATGAGGTAATGTCTGATTTGGTCTGGAACAAGGCAATGAAAGACACTACTGGTTTGAAAGCGTTTCATGCTGAACACAAGGCTGATTACATTTGGGGAACTCGTTTAGACTCTGATGTATTCGAATGTTACACTGCAGAAGCCGCTAAAACTGTTTATGGTCTTTTAACATCTGAAGGAGCTGATTCATTAGAGGTTGTAGAAATTGTTGGTCTTGTAAATGTAGAAAGCGAATTGAACGTTCGTCATAGAAATTCAAAATTTGATACTTCTAAAATACGCTACTTGACAGATCAGAAATTGAATTTAGGCGTAAATAAAGTTTATGAATACGATGGTAAATTCTATGTAATCCGTGTTGCTGAAATCCTTGAACCTTCTCAAAAAGAATTCAGTGAAGCAAAAGGAGCTATTACTTCTGACTACCAAAACTATCTTGAACAAGAATGGTTAAAGGAATTAAGAACAAAACATACTGTTAAAATCAACAAAGAGGCATTATACTCAATTGGTAAATAGACAAATGAAATATCTATTTCAGGCTGGCATTCTTGTCGGCCTGTTTTGTTTTCTGACGGCATGTTCTGAAGAAGATAAGGTAATTGCTCGCGTAGGAGAAACTGAATTAACAGAATCGGATGCGTATGTGCTTATGAAGCATCGGGGGTATGATTCAAAGGACAAAGAACAATACCGAGCGTTTATTAATGAATGGTGTGAAAGCGAAATTTTCAACCAAGAATTAAAAGTAATAGCCCCAGAAAAATGGAAACTTATTCAATTGAGATCACAAATGTATCAGGGTGATTTATCTAAGTTTTATTTGGAAGAAATTAAGATCAATAAGTCCTTGGACACCATCGTTAGTTTGGAAGAATCTCAGGCCTACTATGATTCTCACAAGGATGAATTCATATTAAACGATTACATCGTGAAGGCGTTGTACCTTAAAATTCCAAAAGATCTTGATTTCAAAAAAGAGGAAGTTCACTTGAATTACCTGTTAAAAAATGATAAAGACCTCGCCGAAATAAATTCTTATGCTAAACTTTATGCCGAGAACTATTATTTCGATGATTCTG
>JBLHVW010000017.1:0-41077 GCA_047628775.1 Salibacteraceae bacterium
TCGATAGCTCGATAGCTCGAAGAATAATTAAATATGGATTCATTGAAACCTATTCAAATCCAAAAAGGAGCTTGCGACTGCTCTAACAATCTAAAAGGGAGCTTGCGACCGATCTAATATTTCTACTTCAAATCGAAATGCTCATTGGCTTTATCGGCGATATAACCACCAATTGCCAAGGATGCTGTTGCAGCAGGCGAAGGTGCGTTTAAAACATGAATTGCTTTGCCATGGTATTCAATTCTGAAATCATCTCTGGTGTCACCATCTTGTCTCAATAGTAATGCTCTTACTCCTGCTCTACCCGGACGAAGATCCTCCATCGTTAATGAAGGAACCATGCGCTGAAGTGATTTTAGAAATATTTTTTTTGAGAATGCTCTGCGGTACTCGTTGATTCCAAACCGCGCATTTTTAAAGAACAATTTCCATGTTCCTTGATACGTCAATGCATCCCAAGTATCTCTCAATGAGAAATCTGTTTTTCCGTATCCTTCGCGCTTGAATGTAAACACGGCGTTTGGTCCACATTCAATTTCACCATTGGTCATTCGTGTAAAGTGAACGCCTAAAAATGGAAAATCAGGATTTGGAACGGGGTAAATTAAATTCTTGATCTTGTGCTTTCCTTGGTCGGTTAATTCGTAATAATCGCCTCTAAATCCAACAACCTTCTCTTTTAAATCAACACCATCTTTGACAGCCAATCTATCCGCTTGAAGTCCAGCACAGAAGACAAGGTACCTTGCTCCAATAATTTCATTGGTTGTTGTTAGAATAGCCGTTTCACCAGAACTGTCAACATCCAATACTTCTTCGTTGAGCAACAACTTACTTTCCGATTGCATTGCCAAGGCGAGTTCAACCATTTTCTCCGTTGCGCCTCTGAAATCAATAATTCCAGTACAAGGAACATGAAGTCCAGCGATACCAACACAATGTGGCTCATATTCCTTTAATTCTTCTCCGGTAATCTTTTTAAGGCCTTCTATTTCGTTTTCTAAGCCAATGTTATAGATCTTCTCAAGATTTGACAGTTCAGATTCATCAACGGCAACGACAATCTTCCCACAAACATCGTGGTCGATTCCATGTTCTTTCGCGAATGCAACCAACTCATGACGGCCTTGAATACAATTTTTGGCTTTAAGCGAACCCGGTTTGTAATACAAGCCTGAGTGGATAACGCCCGAGTTATGACCCGTTTGATGATCAGCTAACATGGCTTCCTTTTCAATAAGAACAATTTTTAGATTTGGATTTTGCTTCTGAACTTTATAGAACGTTGCTGCTCCAACTATACCTCCACCAATTATTGCTATGTCGTACGTCATACTAATGAATTTCCCTGATTCCCGACAAAATTAATCAATCATCGCATTTGGTGGTTAGAATAAGGAGACTTTATTGCAAACAAAACGGGCTCCATATAAATGAAGCCCGTTTCAAGTCGTATTTTAAATTTTTTACTTTTTTACGAATTCTTCCGTGAACACACCGTTCGGAGTCATTACCTTAACGATGTAATGTCCTGATTCAACAGTTGAAAGATCTACATTTGAATTTGCAGTGGTTAAGCTTGCCGTCATTTTTTCAGAAAAGACTTTGCGTCCCATAATGTCGTAAATTTCCAATTCAGCATTGTTATCTACGCGACCAATTAATTCAATTCCAAACACACCATCGTTGGGATTTGGATAGACCATTAATTTATCTTCAAGCTCACCTAATTCTTCAGCATCAAGGTGAAAACCAACCGTAAAGTTGTATTGATTGTAATTCCCGAAATCTTTCTCGAAGTTTTCCATCACAGGTCCACCGACCAATTTAACGCTGAAAGAACCCGCAGTTTCACCTTGTTGAGAAGCTGAATACCAGAATGAAATCCCGTCATTATCGCTGTCTTCTAGAATAATTGAATAACAACCCGGAGCTAAATCAAACGTATCCTTATAATCTGTGCTGTTTGCTAGATTTGTTCTTTCGAAAATTGTATTTCCATCGCTGTCCATCAACCTCCATTTATTCTCGTGCGCCATATTATTCGTCTTGAACCAAACAAAGAATCCATTGTAAGCAATCCCGTTAAAGTACATTTGTTCTGGAGCTTCGAAAGGAATAACGATTTCATCATTTTGTTGGTACTCATCCAAATTCCATGTTTGATTAATGAAGTTGATATGAGCCGTGAACGTTCCTGAATTCCCAAGATCGTACCAGAAAGAATACGCAGGAATTGGAATCTCAACAACTTCTTTTTCAAGGAACTCAAGATTCCCTGTCCAATCAAAAGACACTTTGTTGTTGTAATCAATCCAAACCGTTATTCTTGCACTTGTCAATGCTTGCTCACCCGTATTTTGGATAATCACACGTGGATTCTGACAACTAGGATTCCATTTTCTGTAATATTCCCAAGCGTTCGGGTTTAAGATGTCAATTATCGCTGCATCATTTTGATGATTGGGTGCGTCATAGGTGATCAAATCCATTGCGATAATAAAATTCCCGTTTCCTTGAGCAGCGTCATTAACTGGAATATCTTCAATGTCGTAATCCAATGTCGTTGTAGTTCCAGGAGTAACGAATGGCGTTAATTCAAAATCGTATTCTTTCACTAAATCGCCTGGGCACCATCCTTCACGTGCATACGGCCAAGTTCCACCTTGACTCACATTTGGATTATCACCACATGCAGACTCTTCCCAAATCTCCCAGTTAAAGCGTTCAACACCATCAACAGAAATCATGTGATCTTTCGAGTCCCACTCACAACAATTCACACTTCCGTTGTGTCCATGTCCCGTAAAACGGGTTTTAATTTTAAACATGGAAGCACTGTCAGACAATGCAACTTGAGTCGCTTGAAGCTCTGTATCACTATCCAATGAATTATAAGAATACGAGCGGTAATCAGACCAAATCGCTTCTCTTTTCATTACATCTCTTGGCGGAATACCTTCGATGAACGCGAATTTGATATCAATCAGTTCTTGCGTATTGTGTGCCGCAAAATCAACGAGATCTTTCAAATACATTTGGTAATCTGTAACGTCATAGATCCATTCGAATCCATTGATCCCAAGGTCGAACTGAATTCCATAAGGTGTAATGAAACGGCCAATTTCAATCTGGTTTAAAACTTCAAACGGTTCATCGTAATACGCCAATGATGCATTGGTTAACGTTTGACTTCCAGAGAAAGGAACGGAAGAAACAATCGTATTTGCAGCATCATAAATATCCTCAGATCCTTCTGGCATTGCTAAAAATGCATTTGAAATCTCGTAGTGCTCATCTTGCAATACATATTCAAAAACCACCTCTGGCTCTTTAAGCATTAGGTAATCAACGTTCACATCTGAGAAAGGCCCAACGGCACCTTGTCCAATTGAAACTCTAACTCTATCCGCAGCCATATCGAAAACAGGACTCGCAGAGAATTCAATCATTCCTTGTTCAGAAGGCATTAATAAAATATTATTCGGTGTTGCATCTTTTGCATAATTAACATCATCAAACGGGCAGTAAACCATCAAATCCGACCAATTTGGATGCGCTGCAGTAACAGATTGATTGTACCAAGTTGCAATATCTGCTTCACTTACCGCAGTGTTGTACAATTGGAATTCATCAATTTGACCTGTCCAGTGGTTATCAATACTTCTGTTAGATCCAATAACCATCCGATGCATATAACCGACCGGTGAATTCAATCCTGTACCACTGTGCCAAAGCACGCCGTCGCGCATAATTTTCATCTCTCCTGTAGATGTACTTTTAATAAATGCCCAGTGGTGCCATTCATTGTCAACTCCTGCTCCGTTCATGTCTTGGTCGATTCGATCGTACGCACTTCCTTCTCCAGCATCCCAATAAATTCTATTGTTACTCCAAGGCATGTGAATGTTCATTACTCTTTGATTCAAAGTATCATACGCTTCTAAAACTGAGGTGTTAACTCCCGAATTCCCAAGTCCTTGTGCCCAGAAAGCGATTGTTACATCATCACCTAAGTCCAAGTCAGACAATTCCAACATCGCTTGATTTGAACCCGAGAATTCCATAGCACCATTTCTAGCGCCAAATGATCTCGCCATATCTGGCGCAGTGTTGTCTGATTCGTAATTGATCCAGTTTGCACCCGTATTAATTGAGCGGTCGTAATAGAATTCAATAATTATATTGCTCGTCCCATCCCAAGTAAAGGGTTGATGGAAAACCAATTCGTTTTCTCCGTCAACAATAAGTGGTCCTGCTCCGGATGTTCTCGAAAGGTTGTATACTTCCATAAATCCAGTTGTGTGAAACTGAGTTATTGTTGCGTCGTTCGTTGCTTTAATTGAAATTCTAGGTTTGATAATTTCACCTGATCCATTTACACCTCCAGTTGGAACAAACAAACTCAATGACTGTAAATCACCAGCTGTAATTCCTCCAGAAGTCAATTCAGCACCAGTCAATAACATTTGGTACCGATCAGATTGTGCTTGCTGATCAAACGGAAACAAACCTGAACCGCCTGTACCTGGCAAAACCGATTGAAGCGTTGTCGAAACCGTAGAAGGTAATTTCTCTACGCTTACATATTGATCCATACGAGTCGCATTATACGCTTCGTAATTATAAGATTGCGTTGCCGACCAATTGTTCAAAAATTGATCGTTGTAATGACCAACAGAATCCATCAATCCAGTATGCTCATAAATTTTAGAATAGGCCAAATAATCCCATTCTCCGCAGTTGTATTGATCCCAAGGGGTAAGTGGGCTGCACTTTAGTTTGTATGACATTAAAACGCGTTCGAATCGTTTTGAATTCAATTCAGGCGGAAAGAGAAATTCTCCACGTCGCGATGAAATTGAATCGAAAGTAAAAGTTTGCACCCAAGTTGTGTCTTGAGCATTTGTCATTGTACTTGATAAAAGTGCAACGAAAAGGATTAAAATGGTTTTCATTATTGGGTAGTTTTAATAACAAATATAAGAGAGTTTCTTTCCGCAAGCAAAAACGAGCGTTTACAGACTGTTAACCAATACTAAAGTCTATTCCAATTGGGCCTCGACTATTTCTCGTAACGAGACCCAACAGGTAAAACATTGTGAGTCGGCTCGTAATAATCGCTGTGTTGGTATATGAAATGCAATTGCTGCCATGAAGACTCTGCAAACGCCTCATCCGTTGACTTTTTAATCTCGAATTCCTTTTTCAAGTGCGGATTCGCATTTAAGATCTCGAGGGCTTTGTCTTCGAAAACATATGCTGAGAAATATTCTTTTTGTTGTAAATAAGAATCAAAGAAGTTCCACGCGAAGTAACTATCTGGAGTTTCAGGCTCTAAAACAGAAGCAATAAATCGTCTATTCAATTGATGTGTTAAAATCATTACATCGCCTTCCTTCAAACCCCAAACATCAGCACCCATTTCCATTTCGACGTCTGAATGCAAAAAGTGTCCTTCGTAAGGCGATTTTCCTTTAGACAACCCTACAATCCGTTGATTGTTAAAGCGCTCTTTGAAGCCTTTGCCCAATACCGTGTATTCAATATTGTTGGCCGCCAATCTTTCGATAACATCCGTGCATTGCGCACCCACAAAATAAACATCTGGAATTTGGATTGAATCACTTGCTGCGTATTTATCGTAGTACAATATCTCTTTTTCATAGGGACGGTCTCTGTGGTATTTCAACCGCTCCAATCCGGTCACTTCACTTTTGGGTCGCGAATATTCGTATCCTTTAAAAAGTATTGAAACGGGTTCATCAACGATTTCAAAATTGTACGGATAATAGTCCAATTTTTGCTCCCATTCTCGCGCTTCTTCTCGTGCTTTTTCGATTGCCTTGGAATTCGTTTGCATCCATTCAATAGTTGCTTCAATAAATATTCGTGTCGATTTTACTCTTTCAGGAAATGATTTCAACATGTGCGTTTCCGTAGTGAAACTAATTGCGTTCATCAACGATGCGTATCCCATTGCATACCTTGGTAAATCGTTGAAAACTTCCATTCCATTTTCCGGTACCTCATCTTTCAAATTAACATACGGAATTAAATCAAAGCCTTTCGAAGATGACACTTCCTTGAGTTTTGGAATCATCACATCATGCATTAATTTTGCCAGCGAAGGCGCCATTCTTTCCTTCACAGAAGCGATATACGTCATCGTGTATTGGTAATCTGCTCCATTGGAAACGTGCGTATCAATGAATACGTCTGGATCGAGTGCATGGTAAATCTTGGCGAATGTGAACATGTTTTTAGAATCCATTTTAATAAAATCGCGGTTCAAATCAAGGTTTTGTGCGTTTCCTCTAAATCCATACTCTTCCGGTCCGTCTTGATTCGCTCGACTTGTCCCCGAACGATTCATCATCCCTCCAACATTGTATGCAGGAATAATTCCAATTACTGGAATGTCCTTTGATTTTCCATTTTTAATCCAAGCGTTGATCCAAATCAAACATGCATTTACACCGTCCGGTTCACCGGGATGAATTGCGTTGTTAATTAATAAGGTTGTGCTCTTTCTCGCTTTTTCAAAGGTCTTTAACGAATCTCCGTTAACATTTAGGACGCATACGTAAATTGGAAGTCCAAAATCTGATTCACCCATCTCATACAATTCAATCTCATCATGGTTTTCAGCAAGTTGTTTGTATGTTTTTATAAGATCGGGATAACTTAAAGTTGTATTTCCGTCCAATTGAGCCATTGATCCATAAGAGATACATGCCAATAGAACTACTAAAATTTGCTTCATAAGATAGGATTAACCTTGCCTAAATTAGTTAATTTCGCGCCATGCGTATTGATATACTCACAATTCTCCCAGATTTACTTCACAGTCCTTTTTCGGACTCAATAATGAAGCGCGCTCAAACGAAAGGGCATCTGGAGTTGAAAATTCACAACATTCGCGACTATTCAACGGACAAGCACAACAAGGTAGACGACTATCAATATGGTGGCGGCGCTGGAATGGTGATGACGATTGAACCGATAGCGGCTTTGATCGAAAAATTGAAAGCGGAACGCGAATACGATGAAATCATTTTTATGACTCCTGACGGCGAAATATTGCAACAAGGAATCTGCAATGATCTTAGTCTTTCAAAGAATTTGATGATTCTCTGCGGACACTACAAAGGAGTTGACGAAAGAATACGCGAGCATTATATTACAAAAGAGATTTCGATTGGATCGTATGTGCTTTCTGGAGGTGAACTTGGTGCAGCCGTTTTGGTTGATAGCATTGTTCGATTGGTTCCTGGCGTATTAAACGATGAAACCTCAGCACTGACGGATAGCTTTCAAGACGGTTTGCTTTCTCCGCCAGTTTATACAAGACCGCCGGAATTCAAGGGATGGAAAGTTCCCGAAGTTTTACTTTCAGGAGATTTTCCAAAAATTGAGGTTTGGAGGGAGAAAAAAGCAATCGAAAGAACAGAAGATAGACGACCTGATTTATTGGACTAATGGATTTAAGCAAAACGATAGAAGCTTTACGCGAAGGAAAGACAGTATTATATCCTTCTGACACTATTTGGGGACTGGGTTGCGATGCGACCAACGAGGAAGCCTGTCAGAAAATCTTTGACCTAAAAGGAAGAGAAGACGGCAAGAGTTTTATTCTTCTTGTGGATAATTTTGCAATGTTGGAATACTACATTCCTGAATTTCCTGAAGTGTGTTATGATCTTGCTGACTTGGCGTCGAAACCAATGACGATTATCTATCCCAATGCCAAACATCTGGCGCCTTCCGTTTTGGCCAAAGATGGATCGGTTGGAATTCGTGTAACGAAAGACCCCGTTTGTTTAAAACTCATTCGCGGAATGCGAAAGCCATTGGTAAGTACTTCTGCAAATTTTTCTGGTTCTCCTTCTCCTACTTGTTTCAATGAAATTGATTCAAAAATTAAAGAAGGCGTAGATGTTGTCATTGAAGAGCGAATGCAAGAAAAAATGACGACTCCATCGCAGATTGTGAAGATTGGCGTTGGTGGGGATGTGAAGATTATTCGGAAGTAGTTTACGTTGATCTAATAGCCATCCAAATCAGAGTTGTAAAAACGTAATAGGCAACTAGAATAATAAAAAACACTTTGTAATCGACTGGATATATTTTTGAGTGACGCGCCTTTCTAAAATTCTTTTCATAAAACTTAATCCACCTTCTAAAAATTAAAAGATAGAGAACAGCAGGCGCGAGCATAAGGAGCAATACAATATTCCCATCACTACTATGTTTGACAGTTGGGTTTTTAATTAATAGTTCGACCGTACCCATGAAAAACAAGATATTAACCAACCCCATTAAGAACAAAGCTCGAGGACGCACTATTAGTTCTCTTCTGGACTTATCGGGATAAGTGAAAGCCTCAAGTACTTTACAAAAACTCTGCTTTATATTCATTTTTAATATTGGTTATCACCACCACTTAATTCATTAATCAAAAACTCCAAAAGCAACGCGTTAAACTCCTTGTGCTTCGTCATATTCGGCATGTGCGCGCTATTTTCAATACTTCTGAACCTTGCATTCTCTCCCAAATGCTCCTTCAACTTTCGTCCGCGATCCGCAGGAATAGCTTTATCTCCTTCTCCCCAAATCAGTAAAATGGGCATTTCCAATTCATACTCACGCTCTTGATACTCCTCGAGGCTCCTCATCATTTCAGTAATCAGACTTCGCATTTCATCTAAATTTTTCAAGTACACTTCTTCATGAAAACGTTTAAATGCTCCTTTCGGCACATGCGACTTCTTGCCTGTAGCCAAATACAATAATTTCTTTATTCCTTCTGGCTTTTCAGGCACAAACAGTTCTTCGATACTCGTTGCGTTGAAATAGGCCGTAACAGTATTAATGTCATTAGAGTCCATATATTTTATCGGAGCATCTAAAATGATTAACTTATCTATTTCCGATTGATATTCATTGGCCAACTCCATACTAATCAACCCTCCATACGAAACCCCCATTAAACTATACTTCTTCAATTTAAGGTATTCAGTTAAGCTATGGACTAAATTGACTTGATCGTCAACACCATATTTCTCAGAACCCGGTTTCGTATTCCCAAACTGATACAAGTTCGGCAAAATCAGTCGGTAATTTTCAGTCAATACCTTAACTTGTTTTGCCCATTGGTATTTCGTTGAAGCGCCAAATCCGTGCACTAAAACAAGAACGGGCTTGTCCATATTTTTATTATCCCAATATTCAACCGTATCTCCAACTTCAGAATTGATCCAAATCGATTTTATTAAATCTGAATTCGCCATCTTCTTGTCAAAGTGTCTTTCTGCGATTTTAAAGGTGTTGCAGCTTAATAATGTAAGCGCTAGAGCAATTGTGGATAGAGTTTTTAGCATTGTCCAAATCTAATAAAATTAGATCATATCTATAATCCTTCATTTTTTCGCTGAATCCACTATCTTTGCACCCGCAATGTCAAATAACTACAGTCAATATCTTAAACACCCTGTTTTCAAAGTTGCTTCTCAGATTGTTACTGAGCAGAACTTGGAAGCGTACGTGATTGGTGGATTCGTTCGAGATCTAATCTTAGAACGTCCGTCGAAGGATATTGATATTGTTGTAATTGGCAATGGATTGGACTTAGCAAAAGCGTGCGCAGACAAACTTCGTGTTAAAAAAGTTTCCGTTTTCGAACGTTTTGGAACCGCTCAATTTGTTTATAAAGATCTTGAAGTTGAATTTGTTGGAGCCAGAAAAGAATCCTACAGAAGTGATTCTAGAAAACCAACCGTTGAAAACGGCACGTTACAAGACGACCAAAACAGAAGAGACTTTAGCATCAATGCACTTGCAATTAGTTTGCATAAGGACAATTTCGGTGACTTGATCGATCCGTTTGGTGGAATGGAAGACATTGAGAATGAAATTATTCGAACACCGCTTGAACCTGCAAAAACATACAGTGATGATCCTTTGAGAATGATGCGTGCGATTCGTTTTGCGACGCAACTTGATTTCAAAATCGAACGAAAAAGCCTCGAAGCTATCTCTGAAAATGCGCACCGCCTTGAGATCATTTCGCAAGAGAGAATCATGGATGAATTGAATAAAATCATCTTATCCAAAACTCCATCTAGAGGATTTAAATTGTTGAATTCAACGAAGTTATTGCACCAGTTCTTTCCGGAAATGATTGCGCTTCAAGGAATTGAAACTAGAGACGGTAAATCACACAAAGACAACTTCTACCATACTTTGGAAGTTCTGGATAATATTTCTGAAAACACCGACAACTTGTGGCTGAGATGGGCCGCAATCATGCACGACATTGCTAAACCTCCTACAAAGCGGTTTAATGATAAAGCCGGTTGGACATTTCACGGACACGAAGACTTAGGCGCTCGATGGGTTCCCAAAATTTTCAAGCGAATGAAACTTCCTTTGGATCACAAAATGAAGTATGTTCAAAAGCTTGTTCGACTCCACCTCCGCCCTATTTCGTTGGTGAAAGGACACGTGACTGATTCAGCAGTGAGGCGGCTTCTTTTTGAAGCTGGAGATGACGTTGATGATTTAATGACACTGTGTAATGCGGACATTACTTCAAAAAATGACTTCAAAGTCAAGAAGTACAAAAAAAACTTCGACGAAGTAAAGCAAAAATTATTGGCCGTTGAAGAGAAGGACCACATTCGAAATTTTCAACCCCCTGTTTCTGGAGATTTGATAATGAAAACATTTGGGCTTGAACCTTGTGCCGAAATTGGTGTATTAAAGAATAAAATAAAAGAAGCTATTTTGGAAGGCACGATTGAAAATGACAAAGAAGAAGCCTTACAATTTATGTTAGATCAAGCCAAAGAAATGGGACTTGAAGCAATAGCAAATAATTGATTAAATTCGTTCTCGATAACTACAGGAACAACGTATCAGCATGGCAGGATTAAAATTTAGAGTACTTCTCGATTCCAAAGACAGAAACGAAGTGTTTCGCGATATTCTTATCAGTGACAATGATAATTTCGAATCATTCTACAAGTCTATTCTAGATGCGTATCATTTTTCCGATGATCAAATGGCGTCTTTCTATATGTCGAATGATATGTGGGACAAAGGTCATGAGATTAGCCTTTTCGATATGTCGTTTGGAGAAGATGCAACACAAATCCTCCCAAGTGTTATGCGTACATCCATGATGCAAGCTTACGTAAAAGAAGCAGATCAAAAAATGATTCTTGTTCACGACTTCATCCGCATGTGGATTTTCTTGATTGAATTAATCGGATACGAAGAAGAAGGTCCAGAAAACCCGAAAACAGTTCTTTCCGTTGGAAATGCGCCTGCCGAAGAATCAAAGTCTGGTGATGATGAATCGATTCAATTCGAAACGGAATCAGAAGAAAGCGAAGAAGAAGACGAGTTCGGATTCGGAGAATACGAAGATTATTAATCCGCATGTCAGATCGATTAAATGACCCAATGGGGCAAGCAATCATCGACTTTGCCCGCACTCACAAAGAAGAAAACATTGATGTTATTTCTGACATCTGTGAGGACGATATAATTCCCGCCTCTTACCTGTTTCGCTCTTACAATGAAATGCCCAAATTGGAGCAATTCGCTTTGAGTCAATGTACAGGACGAACGTTAGACATTGGCGCCGCGGCTGGAATGCACGCTGAATATCTTGTCGCGCAAGGCATAGACGTTGACGTGATCGATATCAGTAAAAATTCAATCGAACATTTAAAATCAAAAAACTTAAAAGCACGTGAAGTCGATTTCTTCGAATACGATGGAATTGCCTACGACACGCTGTTGTTTTTGATGAACGGAATTGGAATTGCAAAAAATCTAGCGAATCTAGAAAACACGCTTTTGCGCGCCAAAGGAATGCTAAACGAAAATGGAAAAATTCTTTGTGACTCCGCAGACATCAAGTATCTTTATGAGGACGATGATGGTGGAACGTGGGTTGATTTAAACACAACGTATTACGGAAATTTCAAATTTCAAATGAAATACAAAGACCACGAAACCGATTGGTTTGAATGGCTTTATGTTGATTTCGACACGCTTGCAGAAGCCGCAAAGAATGTTGGGATGGTTGCAACTAAAATGTACGAGGAAGACGATCAATATCTAGCAGAATTAAAAATAGTATGAAGTACATCTTTACAACCTTAGCACTGATTATCAGCTTAAGCGCAATTAGTCAAGACGGAACTGTTTCTAAATATCCAATGAAAAATGGCGCACTTCTTTGGCAAATTACAAACGAAAACAATTCGGATACATCGCACTTGTTTGGTACGATGCATATGATTGAAAGTGAGTTTTATATTTTTCCTGAGCAATTAAAAATGCTTGCCAAAAATTCAGACGCCATTGTAATGGAACTGCCCGGACTTCCTTCGCCGTATGAAATGTTGAAATATGTAATGCTCAAAGACGATACCCTTTGGAATTACTTTGGAGCAGGACAAGAAGATTCATTAATGATTTGGATTGAGGAATTCACAGACTATGAAAGATCCATGGTGAAGAATGTTTTTTCCAAAATGAAGCCTTTCGCCTTGATTCAATTAACAACTGCTAGTCAATTTAAAGGCAAGGTTGAATCTTATGAGATGGATTTTACCGAAATCGCCAATTCAGATTCTATAACGATTATTGGCCTTGAAACTGTCGCGGATCAAATGAAAATCTTTGACGACATGTCAACGGAAGATCAAGTAGAAATGTTAATGGCAACCGTTCGTGATCCTGACGCAGACAAGGACCTACTGAAATTGATGCAATCCACCTATTACAGCCAAGAAATAGATAAATTGTACGAACTCATTCACGAAGAAGGCGGTACAATTGCCGAAAAAGAAGATGCCTTTTTGACGGACAGAAACAAAAACTGGATTGAGACATTGAAAAACATTCTCCCAGACTCAAAACTTTTCATCGCTGTTGGCGCAGGGCATCTTGGCGGCCCCGAAGGCGTCATCCGATTATTACAAAAAGAAGGATATACTTTAACACCAATTCGATTGTAACAGCCATTTAGACTTTAATTGAACAACTATTCACATGAAGAAGATCATTGTAATCCTCCTTGCCTTAACCCATATTGGATGTAGTACCCAAGAAGAACCAGCGCCTTCTGTAAAAGGAGACCTCAAAATAGATGAAGATGGGAATTCACTTCTATGGATGATAACAAGCGATAATTTACAAGACACGTCTTTCCTTTTTGGAACGATGCATTTAATTCAGAAAGAATATTTCTACTTCCCTGAAAATCTTAAAACGCTAATCGCCAGTTCAGAAACAGTAGTTATGGAACTGGTTGGTGAGCCAAACCCGATGGACGTGATGAAAATGATGTCTCTCGATAAAGGATCGTTATTCGATATGATTAGTAAGGAGCAAGGAGATAGTCTTTTGGCTTGGGGACAGGAAAGAATGAATATGTCTGAAGAGATGTTTAAAGCATCCTTTGGTAAAATGAAACCTTTTGCAGTTTCGATGATTACAATGACTTTAGACATACAAGGCGGTATTGAATCTTATGAAATGGAGATAAAGGAATTGATGGAAAGTGAAAAGATAAAAGCTGTTGGTTTGGAGACGATGGAAGAGCAGATTGCTTTTTTTGATGCCTTTTCAAATGAAGAACAGGTTCAAATGTTGATGGAATCCATTAAAGATGATGAGAAAAGTGCAGACCAAACAAAGAGAATGCAACAAATGTATAAACGTCAAAATCTTGACTCTTTGTATATAATGATCACCGAGGAGAGCGAATCGATTGCTAGAAAAGATGCAGAGTTGTTGGATGACCGCAATAAAAATTGGATTCCAAAAATTGAAAAACTAATAACAAAAGAACGTACTTTTATTGCTGTTGGCGCAGGACATCTTGGCGGCCCCGAAGGCGTCATTCGATTATTACAAAAAAAAGGATATACTTTAACACCAATTGAATTATGAAAACAATATTGAGCTTAATCCTTCTTGTTTTTTGTTTGAGCAGCTGCGGTGACACGTATTCAGAAGAGCAATTAAAGGGCTTTGACACGAAGATTAAAAAGTACCTCAAAAAGGAAAATATCAAATGTGAACGATCTGCTTCGGGACTCTACTATAAAATTCTTGAAGAAGGTGAAGGCCGAAAAATTCAATACAACGACATTGTTTCCTTCACTTATACGGGAAGATTGCTGAACGGGAAAATGTTCGATGATCGAAAAGATCCCGTTGAATTTGAAGTTTCGAAATTGATTGGTTGCTGGAAAGAAATCATGTTGAACTTAAAACCCGGCGGAAAGGCCTATTTGGTCTCTCCTCCGCAATTGGGATATGCCACACATCAATTAAATGACATTCCACCAAATTCCATTCTTGTATTTGAATTGGAAGTTGTATCGGTCAAATAAATTGTTCAAAGATTGCCTACTTCTTCTCTCGTTTCTAATTATTGATTTTTTAGAAAAAAACAGAGTTGAAACCATGGCGCGAGGTTATGAAGGAACTTCGGATATGGGAGTCAACATGACCAAAGAACAACGTGCGACAATTAGTTCAATCACAATTGAAATTGATGAGATAAGATAAGATAAGATAAGATATACAGAAGAATAATTCAATCTTAAACAAATTAACGACAGTCCTCTTATTGAGTTCTGTCGTTTTTTTTTGTAATCGTATCTTGAGAAAAATCCGATAGATACTATTTCGTTAGACGCTTCATAATTAGGCACCATATATTCAAAGTTGATACAGTAGCTGACTGGCTTATAAGTTCCATTTCGTGACTTATCAACAGTCGTCAAAAATTGTCAAAAACTTAAGGAAATAATCGTTGACAAAACAAATCCAAAAACCTACTTTTGAGACACGATAAATTAATTGTAAAAAAACCGCAAGCATGAGCGTATTAGTAAATAAAGATTCTAAAGTTATTGTTCAAGGATTTACAGGTGGTGAAGGAACATTTCACGCCGGTCAAATGATTGAGTATGGAACGAATGTAGTGGGTGGCGTTACTCCTGGTAAAGGTGGACAAACTCACTTGGATCGTCCTGTTTTTAACACTGTTGCTGATGCTGTCAATGAAGCTGGAGCAGACGTTTCAATTCTTTTCGTACCACCAGCATTTGCTGCTGACGCGATTATGGAAGCTGCTAACGCGGGAATTAAGGTTATCATTTGCATCACGGAAGGGATTCCTGTGAAAGATATGGTTAAGGCGAAAGAATACATTGCTCAATACGATTGTACATTGATTGGACCTAACTGCCCTGGAGTTCTTACTGCAGGAGAAGCGAAGGTTGGGATTATGCCAGGATTTATCTTCAAGCCAGGAAAAATTGGAATCGTTTCTAAGTCAGGAACATTAACATACGAAGCTGCTGATCAAGTTGTAAAAGCTGGACTGGGAATTACAACTGCTATCGGAATTGGTGGTGATCCAATTATTGGAACAACTACTAAAGAAGCGATTCAACTTCTAATGGAAGATCCAGAAACAGAAGGAATCGTAATGATTGGTGAAATTGGTGGAAATCTTGAAGCAGATGCTGCTCGTTGGATTAAAGACAATTCTAAAAAACCAGTTGTAGGATTTATCGCAGGTGAAACAGCTCCTAAAGGCCGTACAATGGGTCACGCCGGTGCTATCGTTGGTGGACATGAAGATACTGCAGAAGCAAAGAAAGCAATTATGAGAGAGTGTGGAATTCACGTTGTTGATTCTCCAGCTCAAATCGGTCAAAAAATGGCTGAAGTATTAGGCGTTACTGCTTAATCCATTCAAATAATATTGAAGTTAAAAGCTTCTCTTGGTTCTTCAAGAGAAGCTTTTTTTATTTGGTTTAAAATAATTTCCAACCCTTTCTAATTTAGTTACGTATTATAAGTAGTAAAACTGACATAAACCTTATTTCTTAAACTCCAATTCGAATTTTGAATTGGAGTTTTTTTATTAGTTCGCATGTCTTCTTGAACTTTACAGCTATTATTCACTCGCAGCATAAGCTCCGATAAGCCCACCAATTTAGTGCCTTACCACAACTAATTTCCTTTTATCATTTATTGTTACCTTTCTCGCGGACTATCATTACATTGTTCTAAAACAAATTAGCGTGGGAGATATAATTCTTGAAATAAACCACTTATCGAAAAAGTACAAGGACGTTAAGGCCGTAAACAAATTGAGCTTGAAGATAGAGTCTCAAATGGTCTACGGTTTACTTGGACCAAACGGAAGCGGAAAAACTACAACCCTTGGAATGTTACTTGGGGTGATTCGACCGACAGAAGGAGATTTCTCCTGGTTTGGAAATGGACAGGCAGATGTGAACCGAATGAAAATCGGTGCGCTTCTCGAAACACCAAATTTCTATCCTTATCTCACAGCCGAGCAAAATCTTGAACTTGTAGCGAAGATCAAAGGGATTGATTTAAATCCAGAATCGATTGATACCAACTCAAAATCAATTGACGATATCCTTAAATTAGTTGGTTTATCAGACCGTCGAAAATCTAAATTCAGCACCTATTCATTGGGAATGAAACAACGCCTTGCGATTGGTTCAGCTCTTTTAGGAAATCCTGAAGTCTTGGTTTTAGATGAACCAACAAACGGCCTTGATCCACAAGGAATTGCTGAGATTCGTGATCTGATTATTGAAATCGGAAAAAGCGGACGCACAATAATTATCGCTTCTCACATCCTTGATGAAATTGAAAAAGTGTGCACGCACTGTGCGATTCTTCGCAAAGGTGAACTGCTTCGAACAGGTACAATTAAAGATATTATCGGAAATCAAGATGTGTCTTTGATAAAACTCGCGGCCAACGATATTGATGCTTTGAAAAAAGCAATCAATCAAATTGATAAAGTCAGTATTTATAAGGAAGTTGGAGACGAAATTATTATTCGAACTGAAAGCGGAACCAAAACAAGCGATATTAACCAATTGTTCTTTGATAAAGGAATTGTGTTAAGCGCATTGAATATGTTTAATGAGAGTCTGGAAAACCAGTTCCTCGAAATTGTTGGAAAGTCATGATGAAATTGATCAGAATAGAATGGATGAAGCTTAGACGGCTGAATACAATGAAAATCATTTTAGCGGTTTACGCTGTAATTGTACCTACCGTATACTTACTTCTTTCTCAACTAAACTTAGGAGGGTGGACGTTCCCAGATACGATTTTTACTTTCCCCGGAAACTACCACATGATTGTTTTTGTAGCGGGCTGGTTCAACCTCCTTGTTGGAGTAATTATGATTGTCTTCGCAACAAATGAATTGAAATACAAAACACAGCGTCAAAACGTTATCGATGGCCTTTCGAAGCGAGATGTTATTTTATCGAAGTTTTTTGTCGTATTTCTTTTAACTTCTATCGTAACAGTATACGCCTTTATTGTTGGCGCTGTAATCGGCTTAATGTATGGAAGTCCAATAAGTGAAATCTTTAATGGCACGATATATATAGGATTGTACTTTATTTCAACTCTTGGCTATTTCACATGGGCCTATTTTTTCGCGAACTTAATTCGGTTACCTGCTTTGGCGATAGTTCTCTATTTGGCCTCCACAATTGTTGAAGCCATTATTGGCATGATTGCCGCTAGAGAATACTATCAGTTTTTCCCTCTGCGTAGTTTTGCTGAATTAATCCCGAACCCGATTCTGCCTGCTGGAGCTTCAGATGATTATATATGGGGACAAGGTGCAAGAACATTATTGGCATTGCTTTACATTGCGATATTTATATTTATCTCATACAAAGTCATTAAAAAAAGAGATATCTAAAAATCTTTATATCAATGGGATAATAGGCTTGTGTCTATTACCCCATTTTTTTACCCCACCTTTCTTTATCGAGTTCCGTTCAGAAGGAAACCCTATTCCATGCGCACTCTATTCACAATAGTTTTTCTTCTTACTATTTCCATAAGTTACTCTCAGCAAGTTGACGCTGGTAACGGACATGCCATTATTCTCGATGAACACGGTGACGTCTGGACCATTGGAAGAAATTACTTCGGCGCACTTGGAGTTGGCAAAAGAAAAAATGCTACTTCTCCAGTTAAGATCAAAAGCTTGCCCAAAATCAAAGAAATTGCGAGAGGTTATGATCACTGCATTGCAATTGACGTTAATGGAGACTTGTGGTCTTGGGGAAGGAATAATTACGGCCAAGTCGGCTCGAGATTTCCAAAAGACTATTTCGAACCGTTAAAATTGGAAGGTCACACCGATTTCATAGCAATTGAAGGCGGTTGGTGCCATACAGTGGCATTAAAGAAAAATGGTTCCGTTTGGGCATGGGGGCATAATACGTTTGGAGAATTAGGAGATCTGGCTCATGATCATACGAACAAACCGCATTCGGTTCTTTTAAAAAATGGAAAGCCATTAATGGACATTATCAAAATAGCAAGTGTCGGAACACATACTTTGGCGCTAACATCCAAGGGTGAGCTTTATTCATGGGGAGGAAACATTCTCGGCCAACTTGGACATACAAAATCAAAAGGCAATCAACGATTTGCGGCAAAAATTGAAGATTTAAGCAATATTGAATCAATTGCGACCGGTTGGCACCACTCAGTGGCATTGGACTGTAACGGCGTTTTGTATTTGTGGGGTTCAGATCCTTCAACAAGTTACGACGGGCACCCGGGTGAAACTTTCGACGGAATTGAAAAAATTGAAGACTTGCCAAAAATGAAAACAATTGCTTGCGGAAGTTGGCACACCTTGTCTACCGACTACAACGGAAACGTTTGGGGTTGGGGAAAAAACACCTACGGTATTATGGTAACTGGCGACACAATTAGTTATAGCTACCCAAAAAAAATCAATGGATATTCAGATATTTGTACAATAGGAGGCGGTTGTTTTCAATCACTGGCAGTCGATAATAATGGGCAAATTTGGACATCAGGAGGAAATAATAATGGCCAACAAGGAACAGGAGCCTTTAGCGCCATTTACAAACCTATCAAGTTAGAATTGAAAGAAGAAAAGGCAATCAGTGCACCAGTTGCAGAAGCTGGTTTTAATTTTGACTGGAAGAGAGGGCTTTTCATTGCTAGCATCCTTATCAATTTAGTTTTTGTTCTTAGGTTGATCTTTAGAAAGAAGTCTGAGGCATAATCTATTAACTTCGCCCAATGGACATCAGAGAACGTGTAATTCAAATTCGATCTAAGAGAGACAAAAGTGAACTAGTCAATCATTTCGTGCAAACACCTTCCGATATTCCAAAGCTCCTTCAACTCATCAAAAACCTTGAACCTTATCCAAGTAAAGAATACGCATCTTGGAGCCTCATTCACCTAATTAAGTCCAAGCAACTCGACTTGCACCACATTTACAATGATCTTGTCGGTATTCTTTACACAACTGACGATCAATCCGTTTTGAGAAACGTTACCTGTTGTTTGAGTCATCTTAAAATCACCAATTACCGTGAATCGGAATTTATTGATCTTTTAATTCTATTCATTCAGACCTTTGAAAACAAGGTGGCTTTGCAAGTATATTCTATGCGTATTTTGATTCAATTCTGTAAAAAATACCCGGAATTAACTCCAGAAATCATGGAAGTAATTGACCTAAATCAAGAGGGAAAAACAGCCGCTTATGGTTCTGCTCGACGTAATTTCATCAAAAAACTGAAAATAAAATAATTATTACCAACATTTTATTCACGCCTAAAACCCAACACCAAAAACACTATAACCGTATTTAATCGTATGAAATAAAAATTAAATTAGTACTATGTATTGCATAATACAATTTAAAACATATATCTTTGTAATGTCATACGGCAAGTATCGTAGATAACAATTATATAAAACAGTAACATGAAATTAGAGAATACAAAAGCTCAAATGCGAAAAGGAATTTTAGAATTCTGTATTCTTTCAATTCTTGACAAAGGAGAGGCCTACCCTTCTGAGATCATCGAAACATTAAAAGATGCGAAGTTGATTGTCGTTGAAGGCACACTTTACCCTTTACTTACAAGATTGAAAAATGCAGAACTCTTAACCTATCGCTGGGAAGAGTCAAAATCAGGTCCGCCAAGAAAGTACTATTCCATAACAAAGATGGGATCTACGTTTCTAGGAGAATTAGGAGAAACATGGTCAGAATTGAACAAGGCTGTGAATAAAATTACCAAAAACACTACAAAATGAAAAAGACAGTATCAGTTAACATCAAGGGAACAAATTTCCTGATTGAAGAAGATGCCTATGAGCTGTTGCAAGACTATCTTGATCGACTCACACAAGCATTGAAAAACGATGAAGGAAACGTTGAAATTATTGAAGACGTTGAATTGCGAATAGCGGAAATTTGCTCATCGGTACTTTCTGACAGCAAAACAGTGATTGAATTAAAAGACATTCAAGACATTCTTTCTGCGCTCGGAGATCCTGCAGACTTTGTTGATGGTGACGGAGAACAAACTTCGGAATCATCAATAAACAGTGAATCAAAACCGTCAAGTTCTGAAAACGACCGTCGTTTGTTTAGAGATGGAGAAGCCGCTACAATTGGAGGAGTTTGCGCAGGAATTGCAAATTATTTTGGAATCGATGTTGTCATCATTCGTGCCATTTTTGTTGTGTTTTTCCTTTTCGCTGGGTTCGGTTTTCCACTTTACATTCTCCTGTGGATCATCATACCAAAAGCGACAAGTACAATTGATAAACTTCGCATGAAAGGTCAGCCCATAACGGTTGAATCTGTAAAGAAGGAAATTAATGACGCCTCTGAAAATATAAGAAAGGGCTCAAAATCTTTTTCAGACAAAATGAGAGATGATTCGAGTTATAAAAACCGAATTTCAAGAGGAAAGAAAATTCTAACAACCATTTTCGGACTCGGATTTATTGGTTTCGGAATCGTGAATTTGATTGGCTTTTTGATTTTCATCATAAGTGGTTTTGAATTCTTACCAATTCACGGAGAAAACGGCTGGATGTCTGTCACTGACTTTGGCGAGCTTGTTTTAAGCAATCCATCAGATGTTAGTTTGGCTTGGATGGGTGGATTAATGATCTGGTTAAGTTCCATTCTCTTTATGATCATAGCGGGAAGCCTATTGTTGTTCCGAGTTAAGAACACATTGTCGAAATATGTTTTATCAGGTCTTGTTGTAATAGGAATTACTGGGATTGTGATTTGCTCTGTTGTTGGAATGAGAACAGGTAAAGATTTTACCTTTAAACGCTCTGAACCAGGAATCTCTTTTACATCAAGCAAAGCCGAGTTAGTTATCATACCACGCTTATCCAAATACAGAAGTTCTATGAATCATAATTTCCAAGAGCATGATGGGCCTTCGACGAATTTGGAAGTTGGGAACAAAAATATCAAGTCATTTGGTCTTGATATTCAATATGTACCTTCTTCAGACACCTTGTTCCACATTCACCAGAAGTTCAGCGCTCGAGCTAAATCCCCGATGTCCGCCTTTGCAAAAGCAAAACGCGTTAAGCACAATATGGAATTGATAAACGACACGCTTTACGTTGATGTTCACTTCACATATCCAAAAACGGATAAATTGAGAGATCAAAGAGTAACATTAATTATTGAAATTCCAGAAGGTCGCACAGTTCGTTATCAAAACCGGATTATTCAATTGGGATCTGAAGACGTCAATCAAAACATCGATCACCCTTATTATAAAAAGCAAGGAAGGATTAGAGGAGATGGTTCTTACGATCACTATTCAGAAGGTAAAAGTCGTCGCAACAGAGGCAATGATCTAGAACGTGAGATCAAAGACGAAATTCTTGAAGAATTAAGAGATTAAAAACATTGAGTTAATTATAAGTTTTCATAAGTACAGTTTTAGGTTTTAACTCAATTTTAGACAAAAACGGCTCGCTCCTATTAGTAATAGGAAGGGCCGTTTTATTTGTGCCTAACGTTTTTTTTGCGTTCTTAGATAAAAGACCCATCATGAAATATCTATTTGTACTTAGCCTCTTGTTTCTTTTTAGCTGTGAGAATGCTGAAATGGAAAAGAAAGAAAACTCGGGTAACGCAACTCACCTCACTTGTGATATCACCTGTCCGAGTTGCGGTTATACGCATATTGAAAAAATGCCTACAGATCAATGCGTCATTTCATACGATTGTAAGCGCTGTAAATACACCATGACTCCTCAAGGCAATGATTGCTGCGTATTTTGCTCTTATGGAAACCACGAATGTCCTTCTATACAGGAAAAGGAGAACGAGTGAATTTTCGAAGATGCACTCCCCTATTATTTCTCATTTCTAGTTTTATTTTCCTGTCACTTCAAAAGGAACGACCTACTCTTCCTAATCATGTCAAGAATTTTCATCGTGTAGATGACCAATTGTTTCGCTCAGGGCAACCCCAGAAAAAAGGAATGCAAGAGTTGCAGGCAAAAATGAAGGTGAAGACAATTATCAACCTCAGAAACGTTATCGACGACAAACAGGAAATAAAAGGAACTTCACTCATTCAGGTTCGAATTCCAATGCGCGCTAAGGTCATGAACTATCAAAACATTGTCGATGCTTTGTGCGCTATTGAAAATGCAGAAAAACCAGTTTTAGTACATTGCTTGCACGGTTCAGACCGAACAGGTGGAGTCGTTGCCGCTTATAGGATGATACATGGTTGGACAAAAGAAAAGGCGCTAGAAGAATTTCAATTAAACCATTTTGGCTACAACAGTCAATTGTTCCCAAACATCTTAGAACTACTTCGGTCAATTGATGTTGAGAAACTGAAAAAAAATGTACCTTGTAGCAACTACTAAAAGACAGTATGCAAGCGGATTACCAAAAAACGATTTTTGAGATAATAAAAAGACAGACGCAAGGACAAGATTCTTTAGGAAATGTTGTTGGCGATGTATTAAGCTTAAGCGCTGATGCTGTTTATAGACGTTACCGCGGAGAAACGCACCTGACGATCTATGAATTGGAAAAACTGTGCAAGCATTTTAATATCTCCTTGGATTCCTTATTTGAAATAAACAAAAACAAAGTAATCTTCGAATTCCAACCCCTGAACGAATTCGACTTCAGCATGGATTTGTATTTGGAGTCAATGCGCAAAGCGTTGCTTCAAATCAAAGAACAGAAAAATCCAGAAATAATTGTCTTGGTGAACAATACGCCTATCATGCAATTGTTGAATTATCCGCATTTGGTTCGGTTCAAATTGTTCTTTTGGGCAAAAACACACTTGCAGGTTAAAGAGTTCCAAGATCAAAAGTTTAAGTACGAAAAAATCTCTCCGGAATCATTTAACACCGGATTGGATGCTTTGAAAATGTACAATTCTATTCCTTCTAAGGAAATTTACGATCCCGAGTTGTTGAGAGGATTCGTTAGAGAAGTCTATTATTACTTTGAATCAGAACAATTCGAAGACCCTCAATACGCCATTTATATCCTTGATCTTTTGGATCGATTTGTTGACCACTTAAAAGCGCAAGCTGCAGTTGGGAAGAAGTTTGTTTCTACAACGGAACCACCAGCGTCTGGTAATGATTTCGAAATGTACCATAATGAAACATTAAACGGTAATACGACGATCCATTATAAAACGGACGATTACCAAGGTCTGTATGTGGGGCATAACTTATTGAACTCTGTTTATACAACCGACAAAGCGTATATCGATGATACGGTGAGCGTCTTAAATAAACAAATGGCGAACTCGAGTGTTATAAGTTCTGTGAATGAAAAAGAACGAAATAATTACTTTTCTCAAGTAAAACGCATGATTGAGTCCTTCAAAAAGAAAATTGAATTGGAGGTCAGCATGGACTAATTTTCGATTTCCGCAACTAATTTCACCTTCACAAAAGATCCTTCCTAATATTTGCGCAATCCGCAAGTACTAATTTCTCATTGGCGTTATTCAGTTAAAGTTTTGCGTATTCGTGCCCTAGATTTGAGGTAACGAAAACGCAAAAGACATGAAAGTATTTACAATCATAAAAAGAATTAAAGTAGCCCTTATCTTAAAACAAGCGCTTCTATTCTTTTCGATCAACATCATTTTCACTTCAATTCTTTTCTCTCAGGAAAATCCTTGGGAATCAACTCCACAAGGTGAAAATCCATGGGTTACTGAAGAAACAGTAAAGACAAAAGAAACGACTCCTGTAGTTGAACCAATTGAAATCGGTGCAGAAGGTGAAATTATCCTAATTGTCTCCAACGAAACAACAACTGCAGCGTCAAAATCGACTTCAACGTACCGCTACTTCAACTTTAATGGAACGGAAGTTATGTTGAACGCGAAGAGCTACAACTACTCCAAACAGTTACGCAACCATGGGAAATCATTGCACAAAGCAAATGGCGCAATGGCAGCTGGAATTGTAACCGGTTCAATTGCAAGTTTCTATGCGGCTCCTGTAAACATTGTTGCATCTGTAATTCCAACATTTAAATCTGACAAAGCATTGGAACACTTTAGAAGAGACAATCCACACGCAACAGCGGAAGAAATTGCGCTCATAAAAAAAGGAATTCGCCAAAAAAGAATGGTAAAAGCAATGATCGGAAACGGAATTGGAATCGTCATTAACCTCGGGATCATAGTCGCTATCCTCTTATAAAGAAAACACAAATCAAGACCAATAAATAAGCAATCAAAAATTAAATTAATATTAAAATCAATAATTATGAAAACAATAATCTTAACACTCGCAACACTACTAGGAACAGCATTCATAGGGTTCTCACAATCAAAATCTTCAATCGCAGCAGGAAACCCTGCAGTAAACGGATTGCACGTTACATCAGAAATCGCATCAAAACTAATTCGATTAGAGTTAATCAAAATAGATGAATACGCTGTTTACGACGAATACGACATGCAAGACATCTATGACAAGGATGAGACTTTAAAAACAAACTGTTTAAGCAAAACATGTTTAACAAAATTGGGAACGGCATTGGCAGTTGACTACGTTGTTTCTGGAAGCTTTGATGCACTTGGAAATAAAATCGTGATCTCATTGAAAATTATCGATGTAAAGAACAATTCAATTTTCAAATCATCGGTTCGTGAATTTGACAACCAAGAAGTTGAATTGCAAAGAATGACTGAAATTGTTTTGAAAGAAATGCACGGAATCGAAATTGAGAAAGAAGTCGTTGACAGATTGAAATTCAACAACGAAGTAATTTCTTCAAACAATGTTGGAAAGATCAACAACTCTGGACCAAGAATCGGATACGCAGCAATGACAGGAAGCTTCTATGAGTTTGCTAACCGTCCAGAATCTCAAGGTGGCATGGACATCTTCCCAGCTGTAAGTATGATTGGATACCAAATTGAAGGCCAATATGTAGGAACGGAAAACTTCTCTGCTTTAGTAGAAGGAATCATCAACTTCTCAGGATTGGAGCAAGGACAATTGATCCCGACAATTTCATTGTTGAATGGATTTAGATTTGGAAAAGCTGGATGGGAATTCGCTTTCGGACCTGGATTTGGTTTGACAAGAGAATCAAATGGTTTCTTTGATACAGAGGGTACGTTCGGAGATAAAAACGATTATTTCAGCTCAAATGACTGGAATGAATTCAGAGATAGAGAATTCAATAATATTGCAGCTTACCCAGAGCATTTTGACAATGGTGTTTATGTAGCACCTGAATTGGAAGACTTAAACCCTGGTTACAACCTAGAAGGAAAGTTCATGGATAAAAGAGGTAGAACTAAAATCAGCACTCAGTTTATCTTCGCTGTTGGTAGAACATTCAAGGCAGGAGCCCTTAACATTCCAGTAAACGTTTTCTACTCTTCGAAGAAAGGTGGAGGAACAGCAGGTGTAAGTGTTGGATTCAACGTAATGAAATCTAAAAAATCAATCAATCCTAAAAGAGCAATATAGTTAACCACTGCTATATGAGGGAGTCTTTCGATCATTCGAGGGGCTCCCTTTCACTTTTAATCACTAATTTAAAAACATATGAAAGCCTGTTTAAACTATCTTATTTTATCAATTCTAACCTTAACTTTTGTATTAGGCTCTTGCAGTTCATCGAATAATGTAGTTTCAAATAGATTTATACAAAAAAGAAAATACAATAAAGGGTGGCACATCAACAACTCAAAAAAATCAAAGGATCAAAGAAGTTCATCGAAAGATGATTTGGGTAAAATGAAGAGTCAAAAGAAAACCATTGATTCTGACACAGGAGCCATCTTACAAGACGCTATAATAGCAACTAAGATGCAAACAGTGCCAAATAAGAACAACGAATCTGTTGTCTATCCCGAAATAGTAAAATCGAAACCAAGTCAATTGGACTTCGCGGTGGAAGATGGAATTCCAACTGAGTCAGAGGAAAACTCAGAAACTGAAGAATCTGAAGAAACTGAGTTAAATGAATCTGAGGTAGCCAAGGTTTCATGGCTATTTACTTCATTTGACATGGGCCCCATATTGATCTATATGCTAGCAGGGTTCGCTTTGGCCCTAGTTATTGCATCCATCATTGTACTACTTTTATCGAACTCTTGGCTCTGGCTCGTTGCGTTGCTTACTTTGGTTTCCGGAGTCATTTTAGCAGCATGGGCTATAGCTCTCGTGGTAATCGGTGATGGAACTGCTCTTTACAGTTTAATCGTATCTGGTCTTGCATTTATTGGAGGCACCATCGCGGCGCTCATTTTCTACTTCAATCTCTAATCAAATTAATTATGAAAAACATACTATTTATATGCTCAGCCAATGTGGATCGTTCCAAAACAGCTGAAATATTCTACACAGAAAAAATTCCAAGTCTTAATTTCAAATCCGCAGGAACAAACCAAGAGTTATGCCGAAAGGCGGGATCTAATGCTCTTATCCAAAAAGATTTAGATTGGGCAGATATGGCTTTGGTTATGGAAACTAAACACCTCAAATGGATCCAAGCCAACCTCAAAGTTGGAAAAGGTATAATCGAAGTCTTAAATATCTCAGATACCTACAAATACTATTCAAGAGAGTTGATTGAGATGTTCCAACGTGTTTGTCCACGGTTCTTTTGACTCTAGCTTAGCGCCACTAGAAAAGGTTCGTTAAAAAGTTTCAGCCATAAAAAAAGGGATCCTCTCGAAATCATCGAGAACATCCCTTTTAAAATTTGTGTGGTTCTTTACTGTTGCTTCAAGATAGAAACTCCAGATCCGAAAACGTTTCCAGTACCGTAAGGTGAACCTTTACCGTCCCAAGATTCCCATTTTTTCAACTCAATGTATTGAGGATTTTTACCAATTTGCTCAGCCTCTAATTTAATTGCTTCTGCTTTATAACGTGCAGATACAATCAAAGATGAATCTCCTCTTGATTTCTCAATTCTTGCGTTAGCCAAGAATTCCTCTTCCTGTTGTTTCTCCTTAGCAGTTTTGTTTCTTTGCTTTTGCGTTTCTTTAAGAACAATCTGCTTTGCAATGTCTAGAGGTAAATCAACATCCTTGATCTCTACATATTCAAGATTTACATAATTTTTATTGAACTTCTCAATCAAAATATCTCTAATCTCACCCTCAAGAACGTTTCTTTTGGTGCTGTAAACCTCTTCGTACGTGTACTTACCAATTACATTCTTAATTGCACCTTGAGATTTATCATCAATAATTTGGATGTAATTCTGCCCAATTTTTAAGTGTAATGTTGGTGTATTCCCTTTTTGAATTGAAAAGTTAATCGCAACTTCAACTGTAATATCCGTTCCGTTTTTATCCATAACAGTCGAAGTATATGTTTTTGACTGCTGAAGAACCGTATACGTAATCATTTCGTTCCACGGTGCAATAAAGTGGGTTCCTTCCTTGTAAGTTGTAGATGCATCAACGCCTCCGTTATACGGCTTATTAACGAACCCTTCGTATCCAGGCTCAACTGTTTTCCATGACATAATGAATCCTACCAATAGGATTACTACTAATACACCGATTGCAATATACCTTCCTAGTTTTTTAGGGTCCATATTGAATTGCGGCATTTGTGGTTGCTTAAAATCGTTCATCTTAAATCTCCTTGTTTTTTTTGCGTAAATAATCAATAACTAAATAGGACACTGATACTATTAACGCAATCGCCAAAATTTTCACAAATGGAGACTTCGTTAGTAAGTATCTAGCAGACAAAAATATAACTCCTGCAATTATTACTGCGCCGCCTACGACCATGTATTTAAACTGAGTTTTTTTATCCATTGAATCTTATTATACCTTAAAGGTAAATAATTTGCGCCGCTTGTCTTCATGAAACGCGATTAATATCGTTAATAAAGGGTATAATTTTTGCAACTTGACCAAATGATCAACCAATAATATTTAGTAAAAAATCCTACTTTATGAAAGTATTCATTGCACTTCTATTGTTTCCATTTTTTTTAATTGCTCAAAACTCCTCTTTTAAAGTTGACCACGTGCAAGTAACTAAAGTGCCTTTAAAACAATATTCATTTAAAGACTTAGCAGAAAGCCAGTTCCACAAACCTGTACTAAGCTGCTCTGACACTTCGTCAAAAGATTTACTCGTCGGAAATAGATTTAATGGTTTTTTGTATACTATACACCGCGCCTTTGCCGATCATCGTCATCTAGAACTTTCTCCAGACGACATTTGGCTCACAATTTGTCAAGGATTTTCCAATCACGTAAGCACAAATAAGGAAGAATTAGAGTTCCTGATATTAAAAGAAGATCATCCCGATTCTATTGTTGTGACTACAGACCCCAATATCAAAGAAAAACACAATTGGGATCAAGTTATTGCTTCCTTTAATACCGAAATCTTGTCCTTTTCAAATGATGAATTCCAAAATCTTTTGATTAAGAAATTTACGACAACTACTCCGGCTATTACTACAACATATCAAGCTACTTTAATGGATATTACGTCACATTATATTGATTACACAGCAATGACCATGTGCGGAATACCTTCAATTACCCTTTTAGGCACTTCAGAAGACTGGAAGAAAATTTATTCTGACATAGATCAATTCAATTACTTTGGAATGGAAGAATGGGTGTCAGAATTAAAACCTGTAATTCGTGAATTCGTTAATGCTTCAGAAGGGAATCCAAACGTAGAATTCTGGCATTCTATTTATAAGAGCGTTGAAGTATATGACAAACGCTATATATCAGGCTGGATTATTAAGTTTTTCCCCTATCTGATAGAAGATATTTCTACAGCAACAATTCAATACAAACCAAATTTATTTATGGAAGGAAATCGCTATTTGATATCAGACATAACTATTGACAACGTTCCAAAGGGAAGAGCAAAAACAACATTTTTCTGGATTGACTACACGGTTTCACCGCCTAAAGAACAGGAGTTATTATTATGTTCAGGCTTTATTGGGATGAAACAAAATTTGGAAACAATGAGCTTGAGACCCAACATTGGATGGGCAATTTGTGAGGCGAACCCGGAGAAGAACATTCAGACAAATTACAAACTCTATTGGCAAGATCAAGATGAAGACATCAAACACAAGCAGGAATGGTTTAACGAAACTTCAGGAAGAGCTAAGGAGCTTCCGATTTACAATCCTAAAAAAAATAAAACCTTTGAAAGTGGCGTAACCGAAATTCAAGATAAATTGAACTCAAGTGGACTTTTTAAGCTTGATGATCACCCCAAGATTAAAGTTGAAATAACTAGAGAAGGATTCGCTTTCGTTTTGGAAATAAAGGACGCAACAGAGAAACAAAAGACATATATCAAAAAGGCGATTGAGCAATCAAATCATAAGTGGTCGCCTGCAAAAACGCTCCCCGAATATTCACGATCAACTAGAAAAACATATCCAATTAATTTTGTTTTGGAACTCACAATTTAATTCTCTTTCTATGGTTCGATTTAATTCTTTGAAACTGATTATTGTACGTATGCGTCTACTTTTGTTTATTTTACTTTACTCTCAATTCTCCTTTGCACAAAACTCAACGGAACGACTCAAGAAAAAAACAGCTTTTGAGGAAGGCATTACTTTTAAGGTCGATGACGTTGAAACAACTAAGTCTTCCTTGCCTGAATCCAAGTTTCAAGACGTAGCGGAAAATAAGCTTCAAAGACCGTTATTTACATTTCCTGATGCTCTTAAAACAATCAAGCTGGCACCTTCTCAATACAATTCGTTTCTTTATGTAATTCACTCTGCCTGCGCAGATCGCAGACCACTTATTTTATCTCCCGACGCTATTTGGTTAACTCTTTGTCAAGGTTTTGGAAATCATTTAGTGCTCCATGGAGAAGAGTGGGTTATTCAGTAATACAGAAGTTCTTATCACTATCATGATCTCTTGGAAAGGAGATGCCTTTGTGAGTGAAGTTGAGGGATATTCTAAAGAATCTACCGAAGTAATTTATAAATATGTACAAGACAAATTAAACAATTGGTCTCCAGCAAAATCCGAATTGGAGAATTTGAATACAGGTGAATTAGCAATGCGTCCCTTTAATTTCCGAATGGTATTCCGATTTTTTAATGAGTAGAACATCCATAACCTTTTTGGTATTCCTATCTTTGCCGCTGTGCATTATGCAATTATCGACATAGAAACTACAGGTGGGAGTCCAAAAAACTCCAAAATCACAGAAATTGCGATTTACAAACACGACGGCGAAAAGATTATTGATGAGTATCAAACACTTATTGATCCTGAAATGCCAATCCCACCATTCATTGTTAATCTCACAGGAATTAGTGACAAAATGGTTAGTGATGCTCCTAAGTTTTTCGAAGTAGCCAAGAAAATTATTGAGTTTACGGAGGGGTGTATTTTTGTTGCGCACAACGTTGGTTTCGATTACGGAATAATGAGAATCGAATTCAAGACTTTGGGGTATGATTACCGACTTCCGCATTTGTGTACAGTAAGAACTTCTCGTTATGTCCTTCCTGGGAAAGAGTCATACAGTTTAGGGAAATTGACGCGTTCCCTTGGAATCCAATTAGTCGGACGGCACAGAGCCGGCGGAGATGCTTTTGCAACCGCTCAATTGTTCACACTGTTAATGAAAACAGATCCGAACAACTTGGAAAATTTTGTTCAAGAAGAATTGAATCCGAAACGATTGCACCCAAATTTGAACTTGGCAACACTGGAGGAAATCCCAAATAAAACGGGTGTTTACAAGTTTTTCAACGACACCAATCAACTTATCTACATAGGAAAGAGTATTCATATCAAAAAGCGGATTGAACAGCATTTGAGGAATAATAAAACCCAGAAGGCTGTTAAAATGCAAAAAGAAATTTCAAGGATTGAGTTCGAGCTTACAGGGTCGGAATTGCTTTCACTTTTGAAAGAATCGATTTTAATAAAAGAACACCAACCGATATACAACAGGACACTTCGACGTAATTCATTTCCCTATGGATTGTTCAATTACACGGATGGAGATAATTACTTGAGATTGTTTATCGCCAAGGTTTCCACAACTAATGAAATCCCGATATCGAGCTTCAACACAAAACGAGAAGGCGTTGCATTTCTTGAACGTAAGATTGAAGAATTTGATTTATGCACAAAGCTGTGCGACTTATACAAAACGAAAAGTTCTTGTTTTCAATACACCATTAAAAACTGCTTAGGGGCTTGCATTAGCGAGGAACAATATGAATTGTACAACGCTAGGTGTCAGAATCTAATTGACGAATTAACAATGAGCGGCTCTTCCTTCTATGTTTTAGACAAAGGGCGCCAAAGAGGCGAAAAAAGTATGGTCTTCGTTGAAAACGGATCGATTAGAGCGATGGGATATGCGCCCTACCATTATAAGAAATTGAAACCTGAAAGATGGGTTGAATTTCTTGATATCATTCAAGACGATCGAGACGCAAGAACGATTTTGAAATTATTTCTGAGCAAGAGTGAAAAACACGGTATTGTGAAGGTGTAATTTTGAATTGATAATTGGGAATTATTTGACATAATTGGTTACTGGTTTTGTCTTTTTCAGTTTCAAAAAAATTAGATGAACAACATTTTTTTTCTAAAGTCTAACCGGCACAGCTAGCGCGTTTGTAGATCTGTACTTGGGCTCCTTTAGCCTAAGTGACTTATAGCGAGGCTTAATAAATCAAGTAACCTTTGAACGAAGATCCGATGGAAACAGCCCTACTTATACTCCACAAAATACATCTCGACTTGCCCCTTATTCTTCGCAGCAACTTTACCTCGATGCTCCGTAGCGAAATTATCTTTAACGAATTTATATGTTCCTCCAGAGATGTTTACTTTACCAATTTGTCCGCTGGACTCCATCCGTGAGGCAGTGTTAACTGTATCTCCCCAAATATCGTATGCGAACTTCTTAATACCAATAACTCCAGCAACCACGGGACCTGTATTGACACCAATTCTAACGTTCCATTTTGGATCATCCTTTGGCAATTCACTATTGTATCGGTCAATGAAGTTTCTTAATTCGATAGAAGCCCGAACGATAATATTTGCGTGGTCATCCAACGGATCTGGTAAACCGGCTGCAAACATGTATGCGTCTCCAATTGTTTTAATGCGTTGCAATCCGTGATCTTCAATAATTCGATCAAACTCTAGGAAAATTTCATCCAATTTGGCCACCAGTTCCTCCGGCGATAATTTTTCTGAAATCATTGTAAAGCCAGAGAAATCTGTAAATCCAACGCTTACTTCGTCGTAGAGCTTTGGCTTGGAAGCCCCATTTGCCTTTAACTCTTCTGCTACTTTAAATGGCAAAATGTTCAATAGTAGACTCTCTGAAATTTCCTTCTCTGCTTCAATAGCCAGTTTACTTTGTGCAATGATTAAACTTTGCGCCTCGATTTGCTTCTTTCTTCTTCTTAGTTGGCGGTACGCGATCAAAATTCCAATTAGAATCAATAAAATGAATAGAAACGCACCGATGAATAGGTTCAACTTATTTCTAAAACCTTGCTCACCATTTAATCGTTTCTGCTCTATCAATTCTTTTTCACGCGCGAGAAGAATAATTTTCTTCTCATTTTCACTGACGGTAAGCCGCTCCTTCTCAAGTGCAAGCTCCTTCAGTTCGTTATCCATTTGAACAAGTGCGAGTTCCTTTTCCTTATTCTCGACGGCGAGCCGCTCTTCGATCAGGAGTAACTTTTGCAATCGATCTCGCGCAATTAGTTCGTCATTTTCTAAGGCCTTAATTCGCAATTCATCCTCTTTCTCTTTCGACTTAAAACGTTCTCGTTCCGCCTCTTTTTCAGCCTTCGCTCGCGCCAGATTCACGACATCAATTTCGTTTTTAGACCAAATCAGACGCAATTGTTTTTCAATTTGCTCAATTTGATACTGATCAAACAACAAGCGGCTTTCCTTACTTCGCTCTTCGGTTAATAAGGAATCACGAATGGACAGATAGTTAAGATGGCTTTGAAGTGCCAATTCAAATTCGAACAAATCTTGATGCACATAGGTAAGAATTTCATAACTCCTCGCCTTCTGTTTTGCCAAATTGTGTTCGTCTTCAAGAAGAAATGCTACTTTCAAAATGTTTTGAGCGCTGAACTGTTTGTCCACATGATAATGACTTATCGCTTGCATATTAAGAGCGTCGGCAATAGAAGCGTAATCCTTAGCGGATGCATAGAATTTCTCAGCCTTTATAAAACAGGCGAGTGCCGAATCAATATTTTTAACGTTGTGGTAAATTAAGCCCAGGTTGAAATTGGCATCACCCAACATTGCATTGTCGGTATTCCCTGCCGACTGAATTGATTTGTAAAACGCAACCTTCGCAAGGTCATTCTTCCCTATATACTTGTTTGCATACCCAATGTTATTAAACGTTGCAGCCTCCAAGTATTGATACTCCGTATTTTTTATAAGAGAAAGAATGATGCTGTAACTCTTAAGCTCTTCATTATAAGCTCTCAATTGATGATAAATGCCAGCCTTTTCCTTTTGAAGCTCTATTTTTTGATACGTTGTTAAATCCTTTTCAAATTCAATTTTTGTGGTCGTTAAAAGAGCTTCATCTATTTCGTTTGCATTCAATTGACACCTCGCCAACCAGATATTCGCTGTATATTTCCGCGTTAAATCTAAATTTCTAAGATTTGCAGCTTGCTTAAAAATCTCCCAAGATTTTGAGAACAGGCCTTCATTGAAATACAATTTTCCTAAGGCCTCGAATCCGTCCGCTTTTTGAATGTTTGTTCCATGTTTTTCATACAATCGAGACAAGAGTAAATTGTACCTCAACTTTTCATAGATTTTTTCATCGTCCTTATACAACTCGATAAGCCCTTTATAAGCGCGCTCTTCTCCTTCGATATAATCAATCTCTTGTGCAATGACAACTGCCCTATTGAAATAAAAATAAATGCTATCCTTATCGGTATGTCTTTCCGCTTCAGTATTAAATTTATCGACAAACTCCTTGGTAGTTTCAGATATGTCAATTCTCATTTCTTGAGCAAATCCTGCTCCTGAAACAAATAAAACGGTTATGAATAATAGGATTCTCAAATTAATTCAATTGGAAGTTTAGGCCAAATTTAAAAGTACGCCCATACTGTGGATTGTAGGTCCAAGAGTTAGAAATATTTACATTTGGAACTCCGGACTGAACCGTTTGGAAAACGTTGTACACGCCTACAAAAGCACTCAACTGGCGGAAAAGGCGTTTGTGAACTACAATATCCAAATTATAAAAGAACTGATCGGTTCTATCGAATTTAATTTTGTTGTTCTTTCTAAAAATTTCAGTCACGTAATTTCCAAATAAATTGTTTCGAAAAGAGAACGTGAAATCATACAGTGAAATCTCAAAATTTGCCTTAACCGAATGCTGTGGAACAAATCTATAATCAGATTCTTTCTCACTTGATGTTGTAACGCTGTCATTCGCTTCAACAAACTCCCATCCGGATGAAAGTTCGTAGCTCAACATCACGTTTAACTCCACCTTATTCATAAACTCTTTGTTGTAACTCAATGTGATCATTCCTGCATTTAAGAAGGAATAAGATTCACCATTGAAAAAACCTACCCCAATTTGTTGACTTGAATCTTGAATGGTACTATCAGGAGTAAAAATTTGGCGCATAATTCTATTCTCCATGTAATGGAAAAAATAACGCCCAGTAACGCTCCAGTTCTCGTTTATGTCCCAACTTGCTCTAAATTCTGCCCCGTGTAATTCTTCAGCTTTCAAATCACTTCTTTTCCGCTTTAATCGCTCAGGAAGTGGCTGTCCAGGACCCGATGGAGGATTATAAGCACCTGCGGATTCAGTATAATTATTAAAAAGGTAATATGACCGAGGAGCACGATGTCCTTTACCATAATACGCCCGGATTCTGAAATTTTTAACTGGTCTATAAACAATCCCCGCTTTCGGAGTAAAAACAAGATCGCCTTCCCCATTGATATCTACTCGGGAACCCAACTCTAAATTTAATTTCCCTGATTTAGATTTGTATAAGAACTGCGCAAAAGGTGCTATATTAAATGTCGTAAATCTCTCAATGGTTTGTGTTGTATCAATTCTACTGACCTGATAAACGGCCTCACTTTGATAACCTCCAGTAAGCAGTTCAGAATCAAAAGCATCCAAATTAAATGTGGATTCATCTTTAGACCTAAAAGGTCGTGCTAAAAAACTCGTAAACGGATGTGAAATAGTATACGTCGAAGTGGCACCCACCGCCATTTTCATTGTTGAATTCAATTTAAATGTTCCTTGATAATCTGCTCTAAAATCCACAGAACGAGCGTACATATAATTCGTTCCATTCGACAGGAAATTCGTTACGCCATAATACGATGAGTTTTCAAGAGTTCTATAGCTAAGAACTGATAGCGCCGCATTCGATATAAATCTTTTGCTGCTGTTTCCATTGAACTTTAGGCTGAATGAATTAATGTTTTCTCCAAAGGTATTTCCCGGGTTGTGGTAAGAAGCGTTTAAAGGGTTCGTTCCAAAACCACTGTGCTCAATTCTGTACATGTTCATTACTGCCAGCTCAAACCAACGGTACTTTAAATACGCCCCTACCAATCTGCTTTCTCTTTTTAATTCTCTAATCTCTGGTTCTGATGGATCGTCCTGATCGCGAAAAGCTAAAGCATTATAGTATTGTGATAAAGAATCATTTGGATTAAAGAAAAGACCAATAGAATCAGTTGGAATGAGAAGATTCACATCATCGGCTTGCTGGCTTGAAGCAAAGATTTCGTAATTCAAAATCTCGTTCCCCTTTCCGACCTTTCCTCCTAGTGTTAAATTAAATTCAGTTGATTTTGGTGTAAGGAGGTTTACATCGGCCCAAGCAAAAACAGGGCGATCAATTTCTGGTAGAACAATATTTATCACCCCAGCCATCGCTCCAGTTCCATACGTTGATGAGGAAGGACCTAAAACAATTTCTATCCGTTCTGCATGTCGTATCGGCAATTGCGCCGCGATAGGCATTCCTTTGGCCGCCTCGGGTTTAATTGGAATTCCATTGATCAATATCTTTGTTTGATCATTTCCGTTAAGACCGCGCATCAGAAAGGTTTCTCCTTCAATGGCATTTCCAGGTTGGGAAGTTCTAAATCCAGGAATACTCTTCAAAACATCGACAAGTGTAGAATATCCAAACTTCCGAATATCATCACCACTAACAATTATTATTTCTTGTGCTAAATCGTCTGGGTTTTCGGAAAGTCGATTCGACGATACTTCGGCATCTTTTTTATAACCAACACCGTCAAGATCCCTATGATCAAAGAGCTTAACTCCTAATGTATCTTCCTGAGAAACGGCTTCATTCTGAAATCCAAAAGCCACTAAAAAGAATAGAAGAAAGGTGCGAACCCCCCAGTTGGTTAGTAACTTCATAAAGCAAAGTAAATAAATGGTACTATGAATTCCTATTCTCATTTCACAATAGAAGATTATTACTAGGAGAGCATAACATTATTTCAAACGAAGTGCAAATTGAGTAATTGCTCGAGTCAATAATTAGCAGGAAAAAAAGAGGGGAATCAAATTCTCCAAAGGCTTAAAATCCAATTGCCTAACAACATCAATACCACCAATCCAACCAATACAATCATAAGACACTTTCTTTATTGTATAACGTTAACAAAGACCATACCGTTGGGGTAAAGCGAACTTTCAAAATACTCAAACGGTGCAATTTCTATTGCCTTGGCACGTTGTTTGGTTTATTATTGAGACGAATCATCAACGTTTATCCTATGGTATACAGAACTCTATTTGTTGTCTTTTCGGTGGTTATTGGAAATACAATTCAAGCGCAAGATTTATCTATTCAATACAATAGAGACAATTCAAAAAAAATTCAATCGAATGATCTCAAAGGAAATTCATTTGTTGTGTTGACAGATAATCTTCTGACCCACCAAGAGTCCTTATTTCAGGATGGAAAATTGAAAGCTTCGGAATTCAATGCATTCGATGGTATCCGTATCGTTGAGAGTGTAAAATACAGTTATACAAAAGATTACGAGAAGTCTGTCTTTCAATATGATCAATTTGGCAATGAGATCGATATAAAACTGTACACATTGGAAAACGACAATCAATGGAACACCACGCTTCATCGACAGGCTCGATTCAATTCTAAAAACCATCAAACATACTTTAGAAGCAAAGGCCTAAGTGCTGGGGATTCTGTGAACCTTGAAATAAGGTATTCCTACGATTACAACCGACTTCGGCGAAACTCGGTCGAAAAGCGCTTCAACAACAATGACCTCGAGATTACAAGTCATTCAGGGTTTACTCGTGTATCGCAAGGCTATCTCAATGATGAATCAGAGCGAGGGAAATTAATAAATCAGCGCAACAGAATTAGACGCATTGAAAAACTTGGGCATGGAGAAAATAGAGTCTTTGAAACCGTTTCGGAGGCCAATAAATCAATTCAGACCTATGATTCACACGGGAGATTAGTTGAAGATCAATTTTTTATGGCGCTAGGCGAGAATGAATTTGGTCCTACCTATTCCAAATACTACCATTTCAAATTTGTTTATAACGACGAAGGAAACTTAGCTACTCAATACATGACAGACCATGTAGGTTCATTAAAAGAAGAGAAAATTGAATATGCCTACAACGCGTATGGCAGAATGGTCAAAGAATCGATTTACAAAAAGTTCAAAAACGGGAATTGGAAATTGAAGAACTCAAGAAATCACGATGCTACAAAAGCATTTTTCGTGCCGACGATTGATGAATCCCATCAAGGGCATGACTATGTTAAGCAACCTTTACCAGTAATTGGTGAAGCTGCATACGCTAGTGCCGATTTAAATGACACTTCACCAATAATTGAATAACTGTCCAATGGATTTGATGAAGTCTCCATAGATGAAGTCGAGATATTAAAAAGTGAATTGGTTAAACTTATCCGCGTGGACAAGCCAATTTATCTGATGACTAAACAAAAAAATCCCCTCGACTCTAAGAATCGAGGGGATTTAAATATGATTAAAGCAATCTTAAACTTCTGCAGTTTCAATTACTTCTGGCTCTGGTTCTTTTAATCCTTTCTTGCTCTTCTTAGAGAAGTCAATCAAGATTGGTGTTGCGATACAAACTGAAGAGTAAGTACCAACAATAACACCGACCATAAGAGCGAAGATAAATCCTTTAATTGCCCCACCACCAAATAGGAAGATGATTAACAATACAATGAACGTTGTCATCGATGTATTGATCGTTCTCGATAAAGTAGAGTTCAATGATCTATTAATTTCATCATTCTCATTTGTATTCTTATTCATTCGTAGGTTTTCACGAATTCTATCAAATACAATCACGGTATCATTTATGGAATAACCAATTACCGTTAGAATGGCGGCAACGAAGGCTTGATCGATATCCATGTTAAATGGAAGGATACCGTGGAACAATGCAAAGATTCCGAGTACCAAAGTAACATCATGGGCCATCGCGATAATCGCTCCCGTTGAATATTGCCATTTTCCGAATCGTATTAAGATGTATGCAAAGATGATTAACAATGAAATCGCAACTGCAAGCATGGAGGATCCCAATAGCTCATCAGAAATTGATGAAGTAACACTTCTTGATTCCTGAATCTTTGCTTTTCCAACTTTATTCTCTGACAAAGCCAAGCCTTCTTCAAGCTTCTCTTTTACTTCTTCATTTGGATTCCCGTCCTTTTTAAAGTTCGTTGTAATCTCAAGGGTAAAACTGTTTGATTTCGTTTTAACAGTTGTAGATGCTACTTTTCCTTTTTCATCAACAAGAACTTTGTTCAAGTTCGCCTTGATTAAATTACTGTGTCCCTCTGTTGACTTGTCAAATTTAATGGTATAAGAGTGACCTCCTGAGAACTCAACACTTGGACTTAACTCGCGAGTGAAAATGGCAACAATACTTCCAATTACCAAAACTGTTGATAAGATATAGAATGATTTACGTTTTCCAACGAAGTCAATTTTGAAGTTTTTAAACGCATTTTTTGTAAGCTTCGATCCGAAGTTGATTGTCTTACCTGATTTCAACCACCATGAGATACACAACCTTGTAATTACTAAGGCTGCAAATACAGATGTAAAGATACCAATGATTAAAGTCGTTGCGAATGATTCAATTGCACCTGAACCAAATGATTTAAGAACAATCGCTGTCAATAAAGTCGTTACGTTGGCATCAATAATCGAAGTCAAGGCTTTCTTAAACCCAGTGTCGATAGATGTTTTCAAATCTTTTCCTAATGCTTGTTCCTCTCTAATTCTTTCAAAGATAAGTACGTTCGCATCAACGGCCATACCAATAGTAAGAACGATACCTGCAATACCTGCAAGTGTAAGAACTGCTCCAAATGATGCAAGCGATCCGAAGATGAATAAGATATTCGCGAATAGAGCGATATCTGCAACAATTCCAGCTTTACCGTAATAGAAAATCATATAAGCAAATACCAAAAGCAATGCGAATCCGAATGACATTAAACCAGAACGAGAGTTTTCAGCTCCAATAGTAGGTCCAACTTTAAATTGTTCCTTAATGATACAAGGAGCTGGAAGAGCACCACCATTCAAAAGACCTGAAAGATCATTTGCTTCATCAATTGTGAATGTTCCAGAAATCTCTGTACTTCCACCTTTAATAGCATTTATAACGTTTGGAGCACTGTAAACAAGGCTATCCATTGTGATCGCTACTTGTCTTTTAACGTTATCTGCAGTCATTTGTGCCCATTTAGCACTTCCTTCTTCGGTCATGTCTACATTAACAGTAACGCTTCCGTTTTCAGAATCATACCCTGTAGAGGCCTTCTTAATATCTTTACCGCCTACTTTTGCTTTACCATCAAGGGGTGTCTTGATAGCATATAGAAGGTATCCTGTTTCTTTGGTTTCAGGATATTTCATTGTTGCTGCATCCCACATAAAAAATAAGTTCTTTGGGAACAAACCAGCAATATCTTTTCTTTGCTTTAAAAGTCTCTCAACAGTAGCTCTGTCGTTCATCTTAACAAAGTATTGGTTTCCATAAGGAACCATAAGAGATGCCAATCCTTTGAATCCATCAGCACCTACTTTTAAAATTTCAGCGGTTACATCATCATCTTCTGCTTTATCTCTTAATTCTTCAGGAATAACATTTCCATTTGCATCAATAGTATCATTTACAGCAGCGTTAGCAATATCCTCTAAATCACTTGCTTTTAATTCTGGAGACATAGACAATTGATTTGCCCGTGTCATTACCCCTTGAATTGCTGAAAGATCCCAAGTTTCGTAGAATTGAAGATTTGCAGTAGAAACTAATTTAGCTGCCACAGTTGCCTCATCTTGAACACCTGGAAGTTCGATGTAAATTCTATTGTTGTCCTCGTCAATTTGAATGTTTGGCTGTGCAACCCCGAACTGGTTAATTCGACGCTCCATAATATCCTTAACACCCTTCATTGAAGATTTTCTCTTCTCCAACAAGAACTCAAGAACTTCGTCATCTGAAGAATTACGATTCAACTCCTCGATATCAGAGTGGTTCATATACCCTACTAGACTTTTGCCTGCATTCA
>JBLHVW010000018.1:0-38067 GCA_047628775.1 Salibacteraceae bacterium
TGTGTTTACTATTGGTATTGTTGCCATAATTCTATTTTTTATAGGCTAGGACTGGTTCCCAACCATTTATTTGTGCCATTGCTAAAACATTAAACACCGCTTCATAATCTGCATTTTTGTGTCCTTCAATTTTCAATCTATTCTGTCCGTGATTTGCTACTGCAGCACTTGCCTCAGCTTGAATATCTTCAAACTGTCTCGGTGCATTCATGTCTCCTCCTGGAAAAACAACGTAAAGGTTGTCTTCTGTTATAACAACCGACGCTGCTGTCGGATCTGTTATTGGAGGTAACTTACTGTTCTCTGGTACGTCAACTTTCGCTTGAGGGTTACTCATTAACGCCATGATAATGAAAAAGATCAATAACAGAAAGACAAGATCTGTCATCGAAGCCATGCCACCATCAGTTTTTATTTTATTTCTTGATCCTAAATTCATAATTGCTTATTTACCCGGTTCGTTCAATAAATCTGTAAACTCTAAAGCGTCATTTTCCATCTGGTAAACAACCTTTTCAACTTTCGCAACCAAATAGTTATATCCTACATAAGCTATAATACCAACAATTAATCCTTCAACAGTCGTTACCATTGCCGTCATGATACCCGGCGCGATCACTTGTAAATCAAGCGAAGTTGCGTTTCCTAAATCTATAAATACAATGATCATACCAACTACAGTACCAAGGAATCCAATCATTGGTGCTGCACCTGCTGCCGTTGCTAAAAAGCTCAAACGTTGTTCCAATCGAAGAATTTCAAGTTTCCCAGTATTCTCAATTGTCGCTGTGATGTTTTCAATTGGTTTCCCAAGTCTTGAAATTCCCTTTTCAAGCATTCGTGCTGATGGAGAATCTGACCTCGAGCAATAATCTTTTGCAGAATCAATCTTTCCACTAAGAATATAATCCTTGATTTTTGCTAAGAACCCGGCTTCTAACTTCGATGCTTTTCTCAACGCCAAATAACGTTCAACAAAAATGAAGATTGAATACCCAAGCATTAAAGCCAATAGAATATTGATAACCAAACCAAATCCTGTTTGACTTGCATCTTTAAGAATTTCCCATACGGCAACTTCCTTAACACCTGTCTCGGCTCCTGGAGCGCCTGTAGCTTGTACTTGTAAAAGAAAAGATAAACTCATATTGTTTTAACGTTTAAAAATGTTTATTTATTATTTGAATAGCAAGAATACTGCCACTCCAGCCAAATACCCCACAAGAGCTAAAAGACTGATTTTCTTTAAATACCAGAAGAAAGAAATTTTCTCCATTCCCATTGCAACAACTCCTGCAGCTGATCCGATGATCAACATACTTCCACCAGTTCCTGCAGCGTACGCAATAAAGTGCCACGTATTATGATCTGTTGGTTCTTGGAACATTCCCATTGAAGCTGCAACTAAAGGTACATTATCAATAACTGCCGATCCTGCTCCTAACAATGTAATAAATACATCAGTATCAAGGGCTTTGTTAACATCTTGTCCAAAATTAAAAATCAATCCAAGTGATTCCATCGCTGCAACTGTCATCAAAATCCCCAAGAAGAAAAGAATCGATGGCATTTCAATTTTCGATAGTGCTCCAAATGTAGGACTGCTATGATGTGAACCGCCATTTTCATGTTCTGCTACACTTGTCATTGAGAATTCGCGCGAGCTAATAAACTCAGCGACCAATGCTACAATTGAAAGAGACAACATCATACCAACGTATGGAGGAAGATGCGTTACAGTTTTGAAGATCGGAACGAATACAATCATCAATAATCCTAGGACGAGCATTTTTGTTCCATGTGGACTCACTTCGTCATCCGAATCGTCTTGTTCCATTGTACCTTTAAATGCAGGTAAGAATCCAGCTATTATAGTTGGAACGATCATACAAACTAATGATGGAAGAAGTAATTTCGCAATCAAATGCATTGCAGTTACCTTATCACCCATCCAAAGCATTGTAGTTGTAACATCGCCAATTGGAGACCAAGCACCACCAGCGTTTGCAGCAACGATAATCATACCGGCGTACCACATTCTTAGGTTGGTGTCCTTTACCAGTTTTCTTAGAATTGTAATCAATACAATCGTTGCGGTAAGGTTATCAATGATTGCTGAAAGAATGAATCCTAGAATACAAACTATCCAGAGCAGCGTTGATTTCTTATTCGTTTTAATGATTCTCTTGATCGTTTGGAAGCCATTGAAGTGATCAATGATTTCAACAATTGTCATTGCTCCTACAAGAAATATTAGAATTTCACAAGTTTTTCCGAAATGGTGCAATAAAGTGGACTCCATCCAATCTGATTTGGAAGCTGGTCCATGTTGGATGGCACCTTTAACATGTTCAGCATGCATAGGGAGGTCTTTAAACCCATCTACCATTGATCCAGCATGGCTATCAAACCAATTAGGGAAGCTGTCAAGTCCGAAAGCAATTCCTGCCCAAGCCAATGCCATCATTAGCAAAGCGGGAACCAGCTTGTCGATTTTCAGAGTGTGCTCTAACGTTATCGCTAGATAACCAAGAACAAAAACGGATACAATAAAAATTTCCATGTTTTAGTAGCTTTTATAAGTTTTACACGAGTTGCTTCAAAGCGTGTCCGAATGCAGCTTTGGCAAGTCCTGTTTTATTTGGATTTATTTTTTGAGTATTTGCGATAGCTTCACGAATGATGTTGCTCGTGTCACTAAAAATCCCCTCATCTGTTAGCTTTTTCAAGTCATTACTCATTAAATAGGCAAACACTCTTGCCATTCCACAGTTCGAAATGAAATCTGGAATTACAGTTAAATTATTATCTGCTTTATCGGCAATTTGTCCGAAGAATATTTCAGGATCAGCGAAAGGAACGTTAGCACCGGAAGAAATAACTTCAATTCCTGCCGCAATCATTCTGTCCAATTGATCTTCTGTAATCATACGAGAACCTGCACATGGGATGAAAACTTCAGCTTTCAAATCCCAAATTCGAGCATTCATTTCATCGTATGGAATAAGGTTTGGATGGTTCAATGAGTTTCCGTCTTTCGTCAAGAACAACCCTCTGATTTCTTCCAATGAGAATCCATCTTCGTTTATCAATCCACCAACTCGGTCAATAATTCCAACGATTTTTGCTCCTTCTTGTGCCAAGTAATACGCTCCTGCAGAACCAACATTACCCCAACCTTGAACGATAACACGCTTTCCAGTAACTTCACCTCCATATAAATCATAGAAATGTTTGATTGATTCAGCTACACCGTAGCCTGTAATCATATCCGCTACTACGTATTTCCGATCAACACTAGGAGAAAAAGATGGATCTTCAATTGCTTTTAGCACACCTTGACGTAATTGACCGATTCTATTAATTTTTTGTGCGTCACGTGGTTGAAAGTGCCCGTTGAAAACTCCTTCTTGAGGATGCCATACACCGCAATCTTCTGTAATTGGAATAACTTCATGGATTTCATCTACGTTTAAATCACCACCAGTTCCGTAGTAGTGTTTTAATAATGGAGTCACTGCAGCGTACCACCTTCTCAACACGCCCTCTTTTCTTGGATCACTTGGATCGAAGTTAATTCCAGATTTAGCACCACCAATTGCTGGCCCTGCTACTGTAAATTTAACCTCCATCGTTTTAGCTAACGATTCGACTTCTCTTTTATCGAGACCAATCCTCATCCGCGTACCGCCTCCTGCAGCACCACCTCTTAATGAGTTAATTACAACCCATCCTTCTGCCTCTGTTTCTGAATCTTTCCATTCAAAAACTATCTCTGGTCTCTTATTCTCAAACTTTTCGAGTAAATCTTTCATCAACTAAATCCTTTTTTTTGGATGAGCAAAGTTAATAAAGAAATTAAATCGTAAATCGAAATTCAATATGGATTTAAATGGAGTTACTAACAGCTAAGTTGTTAATCTCATGGAAGGTGTAAAACCCCGCCCATTACATCTCTACTTGCTCCAGTCACGCTTGATAAAGTGTTTGGCTTTCCTTCCAAGAAAAGAGCCCCTAGAAGCCCGAAAATAATGGCTTCTTTGAATTCTATTTCAACCGCATCTGGAATAACAATTTGAACTTTGGATTTTTCTTTAATCCTTTCAATCAAAAAATCATTGTATGCACCACCTCCCGTTATGTATATTGATTTAATGCTGTTCTGAATGCACGTCCTAGAAATTTGTTCAGCAATATGTTCTACAAGGGTCCGCATTCGATCTTTAGGATTACTAATTCTCGATACAACAGGGGTAAATTTCGCTTTGATCCACTCTGTTCCTAATGATTTCGGGGGAGGAGCGGAGTAATAATCAATTTCATTCAATTCGTTCAATACAACTTTATCAATACTTCCCGATCTGGCGATTAATCCTTTGTTATCATACGTTTTATTAAATTCTGCCGCGATTTTATTTAAGGGTAAGTTTCCCGGAGAGATATCAAATGCAATAGTTGAATCAGAAGGGATAGAAATATTACAAAAACCACCAATATTCAAAAATGCATCGGCAAATGAATTGTAAAGTAGTTTGTCACCAATTGGAACGAGCGGAGCACCTTGTCCTCCTGCAACGATATCTTTTTGCCGAAAATCGTTGATTACTTTTATCCCTGTTTTGAAAGCAATAGTTTCACCGCATCCTATTTGGTAAGTGTAGCCTTTTTCTGGTTGGTGAAAAATCGTGTGACCATGCGATGCTATTGCATCAATTTTGGACGGTTCTATTTCAAATTCATTTATGAAATTTATTATGCGCTCAGAATAATAAATTCCCAGTATCTTGTCAAGAATTAATAATTCTGATTGGGGTAATTGAGTAGATATTTTGAGTTTTTTAAGTAAAGAAGTCGAATATTCATATGTTTTTGAGTGCTGAATAACGTGTGTACAGTGCTCGTTTTCAGAGAATTCGTAGGTTGCGCAAACAATGTCAATTCCGTCCATAGATGTGCCCGACATAACACCAATAACTGTGTGTAAACTCATTAATTTTAAAGTTAGAAAATAAAATTAAAAGCGTTAAGTTTGTGAAGTGCAAAAATATAAGAAATAAAAGCAATCGATTATGAATTTTGAATTATCAGAAGAGCAATTAGCGGTAAAGGAAGCTGCTAGAGATTTCGCTCAAAATGTTTTGAAGCCTGGGGTTATCGCAAGAGATAATGAGCAACGTTTTCCTGTTGAAGAGATTCGTCAATTGGGTGAGTTGGGATTCATGGGAATGATGGTTGATCCGAAATACGGTGGTTCAGGAATGGATACCCTTTCTTATGCATTGGCTATGGAAGAGATTTCCAAGGTTGATGCTTCGACATCCGTTTGTATGTCAGTCAACAACTCATTGGTTTGTTGGGGACTTGAGCAATTCGGATCTGAAGAGCAAAAACAGAAATACCTTATTTCATTAGCGAAAGGTGAGACGATCGGCGCATTTTGTTTGTCTGAACCTGAAGCGGGATCAGATGCGACATCACAGCAAACAACAGCGTTGGATAAAGGAGATCATTACTTATTGAATGGAACGAAAAACTGGATTACAAATGGTTCTTCTGCTTCTGTTTACTTGGTTATTGCCCAAACAGATGTTGAGGCAGGACATAGAGGGATTAACGCCTTTATAATTGAAAGAGGAATGGAAGGTTTCATTGTTGGAGCCAAAGAGGATAAATTGGGAATCCGTGGATCAGATACGCACACATTGTTATTCAATGATGTGAAAGTTCCAAAGGAAAATAGAATTGGAGAAGATGGATTTGGATTCAAATTCGCAATGAAAGTTCTTTCCGGTGGAAGAATTGGAATTGCATCTCAAGCATTAGGAATAGCTGGTGGAGCACTTGAGTTGGCTACGGCTTATTCAAAAGAACGCAAAGCATTCGGGAAAGAAATCTCGAAACACCAGGTAATAGCATTCAAACTTGCTGATATGGCAACGGATATTGAAGCTGCTAAATTGTTAGTGTATAAAGCGGCATTGGATAAAGACGCTGGAAGAAATTACGATCAATCTGGTGCAATGGCGAAATTGTATGCTTCTAAAGTTGCAATGGAGCACACGGTTGAGGCAGTTCAAATTCACGGTGGATATGGTTTTGTGAAAGAATACCATGTTGAACGATTGATGAGAGATGCGAAGATTACTCAGATTTATGAAGGAACTTCTGAAATTCAAAAAATTGTTATTTCAAGAAATTTATTGAAGGATTAGTTCTTTCTAAGGATTACTATTCTAAGTCTCGTATCGATATTCGGTGCGAGACTTTTTTATTACAAGCTGTTTTCCAGAGTCTCCAAATGAATACTTCTTGAGCCTTTCAATAAAATGAGATGGTTCTCAATGCTGTTTTCATTTAGATAATTCATCGCGTCATTCGCATTTTCAAAATGATGTAAAATCGATTTGGATGCTATTTTGCAAAATTCATTACCAACAACAATTCCATTTAGTCCAAGCGATTCAATTTGCTCAATGACCTTTTGATGTTCAGCGGCAGTATCTGTTCCAAGTTCTTTCATGTCTCCAATAATGAACAATTTGTTTTCGTGTTCGTTCATGGAAAAGCTTTCCAGCGCAGATTGCATACTCGTTGGATTGGCGTTGTAGCAATCTAAAATGAGCGTATTTGCATCTGTTCTCTTAACCTGAGATCGATTGTTTGTCGGGGAATATTCTTCCAGCGCTTCAGAAATGGCTTCATTGGAAACGCCAAAATGATAGCCAAAGGCGGCTGCGGCCAGATAATTGTAAAAATTATACTTACCGACCATTTGTGTCGATATTTTCTTTGACTCGAAGGTTTCAGTTCTCCAATTCATCTCAACGAAAGGGGAGAGGTTCAGTAATTCTCCTCTAACAATTGATAGTTGATGGTCTGCACCGTAAGTTACTAAAGGAGTTCCAATTGGAGTGGCATTCATCAGTGTAGAGTCGTCCTCGTTTATGATAATCGTTCCTTTAACATTTTCCACTGCGTCGTAGAGTTCCTTTTTCGTTTTTAAAACACCAGCAAAATCGATAAGCCCTTCCAGATGTGCTTTGCCAATATTAGTTATGATTCCATGCGTAGGTTGGGCAATGTTACAAAGTTCCTCTATATCCTTGAATTTGTTAGCACCCATTTCGATGATAGCAATTTCATGTTCATCTGTCATTCGAAGCAAGGTGAATGGAACACCTAAATGGTTGTTCAAGTTTCCGATGGTTGCTAATAAGTTGTATTTCTTTGATAATACCTCTACAATGAGCTCTTTGGTCGTTGTTTTTCCATTGCTTCCTGTTATTCCAATTACAGGAATATTGAATTTATTTCGGTGAAAATTGGCGAGTTCTTGAAGGTATTTCACACTATTTTCAACCAAAGTCATTTTCCCATTATCGACGAAATAAGACGATTCATCAACGATAACATGCGATGCACCAGATTCAATAGCCTGAGAAGCAAATGTATTTCCGTTAAAATGCGCTCCTTTGATACAAATGAATAAGCTATTTTTCTCAATTGCTCTTGTATCAGTGCAGATCCCAGTAGAATTGTAAAAAGGTTGAAATAATGATTCGTTCATAGAGTAAAAATAGGAAAGCTCTCTCAGTTTAATCGAGAGAGCTTCTTAAAATTATGAACGTGTATTTGTGAGATGTTTACTTTTTCTTCTTTCGGCCGTAATTAAAGCCTACAGGAAAACCAACTCTGTCCATTGCGCAGCGGAATCCGATGGCATCTGTGGATTGAAATTCATCCAAGAACCTTCTTTGACTCGGAGCCAACCAATATGCCCTATCTTTCCATGATCCTCCCTTGTAAACTCTAGACTTATCTGAAATAAGGGTTGTTGGCCAAGAGGTCTTATCACCTGGCTTAACAATTTCACCATCCATCCCGAATTGCTCATGCTCACTTTGGTACATGATTAAGTTTGGATCTCTCGTCGCCTGATTGATGTCATTCTTTCGATCATCATTTGCATAATAAATGGAGCTTTCGATGTCGCCATCTAGGTAATCGATATAATCGTATCTCCTGTAGTTCAATCGACCGATGTTTTCTTCTTCGGTTACGGTGGTATATTTTATTTTACCTGGAGTGTCAATAATAAATTGATTGAATCCATCTCTTAGAATTGAAATGATTTCGAAGGCATAATTATCGCCATTTGGGCTTACTCTCATTCGATTCTCAAATAGATCTTCAAACAAATTGTTTTGGATGTAAGAGGAAGCTTCGATATCGAATTTATCATTAGCATATTCAACTGCTTGATCTACAATTTCATTTATATCCCTGAGTAATTTAAGTTCAGCTTCATCTTTTACTTTTCCCTTTGAAACATAATTCGGGTCCGGTGCATGACCTGCTTTGAAATTCTGTTTTGATTGATTCTTAGCTGAAATCCCATTGGCAATTACAGGATCGTTCGGATCATGATTCTCAGCGGAAACTCTTTGGAAACGCACTCTTTCAAATTCGTTGAGAAATTCTTTCATTCCATGAACATCGTATTGTACTTGTTGGTTCCGGACTTCTACATTTCCTTCGCTATTTAGAAGTTTCTTTTTGAAAACATTACCTCTGAATGGGCGGAACTCGTCGTAGTCTTCACTTGTTAATGGGCGGTAAACATCCATTACTCATTCACTAACATTTCCAGCCATGTGGTACAATCCGTAATCATTTGGCCAGTAAGACTAAACTGGAGCAGTTACATCAGCGCCATCATTTAAATGCCCTGTAACTCCCATATAATCTCCACGGCCTCTAACAAAGTTCGCTCTAATCTGTCCCATAAATTGCGCTTCGTCTTGACGAACCCAGTGACCATCCCAAGGGTAGATTCTTCTCTCATCGATGTTCTCAGTTCCCTCTTGAAGATTTCCGATTAAGCCTGAAGCAGCGAATTTCCATTCGGCCTCCGTAGGTAATCGATAGCGGGGTAGGAGTATGCCATCTTCTAATTGAACGTTTCTTTGGCCTAATTTTTTTCCTCTCATGTTATCAGGATCTAAGCTTTGAAGATTATTCACCAAAGAGGCTTCGTCATATTGTCCTGAATAATAAGCATCGGTATTAAACGTGTTTTCGTTTCTTTGATCGTTATTGAATTTAAAAACTCCTTCTCGAATTAGAACATACTCGTTAACTCGGTCGGTTCTCCATTTACAGAAATCATTTGCTTGGAGCCAAGATACACCTACAACAGGGTAGTCTCTATAAGCTGGTTGGCGCAAATAGTAATCGACATACTTCTCATTGTCGCCAAGCTTTGATCTCCATACCAGCGTATCTGGTAAAGCATTCTTATACACCATCGGATAGGATTCGTTGTAAGCCCTTCGCACCCAGTAAAGGTATTCTAGCCATTGGAAATTTGTGATTTCTGTTTGATCCATGTAAAAGGACGAAACAGTAACTCTTGCTGGTCTGTTGTTCCAGTCGTCCATAACATCTTGTTCAGTGCGGCCCATTGTAAATGATCCACCTTCTACGAAGAGAAGTCCTGGTCCAATTTCTTGATCAATAAATGGTACTTTTTGAAATCCTCCTGTTTTTGGGTTTTTGTATTCCCATCCTGTAGTGTCTGAAGAGGGTCTTGAACATGATGCTACGATAAGTGTCCCTGCAACCGCAGCAGATATAAAAATTGATAATCGCATTTTTTCATTGTTTTTATCATTTTTTAAATCTCACTTTCATGTATTACAACGTCTTACGATCGTAATGTTACCTTTTAATTTCTTTCAATTGGAATGGTGTTGGTATGAATCAAGTAGGGCCAAAAAAAAACTCCTTCGGTAGAACCGAAGGAGTTTTTAATATTTTAAGACCTACGTTAGTAGTTATCTATTTTTTTTCTTTTTTCTTCCGTAGTTGAATCCTACAGGAGAACCAACTCTATCCATTGCGCAACGGAAACCAATTGCATCTGTAGATTGGAATTCATCAAGGTATCTTCTTTGACTAGGAGCCAACCAGTATGCTCTATCTTTCCAAGAACCACCTTTATAAACTCTAGACTTATCAGAGATGAGTGTTGTTGGCCAAGATGTTTTATCACCAGGCTTAACAGTTGATCCGTCCAAACCGAACTCCTCGTGCATGTTTTGGTACATGATTAGATTCGGATCTCTCGTAGCTTGATTGATATCGTTCTTTCTATCATCATTTGCATAAAAAATAGAGCTCTCAATATCACCATCAAGGTAATCGATATAATCATCTCTTCTGTAATTTAAACGTCCGATGTTTTCTTCTTCAGTTACATTACGGTATTTCAATTTACCAGGAGTGTTAACAATGAATTCTCTAAATCCGTCTCTAAGAATTGAGATAACTTCAAATGCATACTCTTCACCATCTGGGCCTTCTCTCATTTGATCTTCGAAGATTGTCTCGAACAATTCATCTTGAATCAAAGCAGAAGCTTCAATGTCATGCTTGTCGTTAGAATAGATAAGTGCTTGGTCAATTACTAAGTTAATCTCTCTAAGAAGTTCAAGTTCGATAGAATCTTTTACTTTGCCATGAGAAACATAGAACGGATCTGGAGCATAACCTCTTCTTGAGGGGTTTCTTGATCCTACGTTAGAAGCTAATCCTCTTGGGATAATAGTATCATTTGGATCGTGATTCTCAGCAGAAACTCTTTGGTAACGAATTCTTTCAAACTCATTTAGGTATTCTTTCATACCGTGAACATCATATTGAACTTGTTGGTTGGTTGTTTCAACATTCCCTTCGCTGTTCAATAATTTAGTTTTGAATACATTTCCTCTAAATGGACGGAATTCATCGTAATCTTCGCTAGTAAGCGGACGGTAAACGTCCATTACCCATTCGCTAACGTTTCCAGCCATGTGATACAATCCGTAATCATTTGGCCAATAAGACTCAACTGGAGCAGTTACATCAGCGCCGTCATTTAAGTGTCCTGCAACTCCCATGTAATCACCACGACCTCTTACGAAATTCGCTCTAATTTGTCCTGTAAATTGCGCTTCATCTTGACGAACCCAGTGTCCATCCCAAGGATAGATTCTTCTTTCGTTGATGTTCTCTGTTCCTTCCTGAAGGTTTCCAATCAATCCAGAAGCAGCGAATTCCCACTCAGCTTCTGTTGGTAGTCTGTAACGAGGTAGAAGCATACCATCTTCCATACGCACATTTCGTTGTCCTAATTTTCTATCGCTAGCTCCATCAGGATCTAAGTTTTGAATATTTTTCACTAATGATTCTTCGTCATATTGACCTGTATAATACGCTTCAGTATTGAATGTGTTCTCGTTTCTTTGATCCGTATTGAATTGGAAAATTCCCTCACGAATAAGAATGTATTCATTTACACGGTCAGTTCTCCATTTACAAAAGTCATTTGCCTGCAGCCATGAAACTCCAACAACAGGGTAGTCTCTATATGCAGGGTGACGCAAGTAGTAATCAACATACTTCTCATTGTCTCCTAGCTTCGATCTCCATACCAAAGTGTCAGGAAGTGCGTTATCGTAAATCATAGGATATGATTCTTGATAAGCACGACGCACCCAGTATAGGTATTCTAGCCATTGGAAGTTTGTGATTTCTGTTTGGTCCATATAGAAAGAAGAAACAGTAATTCTTGCTGGTCTATTATTCCAATCGAACATTACGTCTTGTTCCGTGCGACCCATCGTAAATGATCCGCCTTCCACTAAAAGAAGTCCAGGTCCAGTTTCTTGGTCAACAAATGGTACTTTTTGAAATCCTCCTTGCTTAGGATTGTTATAATCCCAACCCGTAGTACTGGAGGCTTCTCTAGAACACGATGCTACGATAAAAGCTCCTGCTATTGCAACAGCCATAAATTTTAATAATCGCATATTGTTATTTTTGGTTTTCATCATTTTTTAACTCTTACTTCACATACTACAACGCATGGAATTAATATTGTTACACTTTTACTAGAACGAAGGACAAGAAATCGTTTTGAACGATGGGATCTTATCTTTACAATCCAATCGAAGACCGAGCGACACTTCATGTGAACCACCAGAGACTCCGTTGTTAAGTTTTGATACTGTAATGTCGTAACTATATCCTAATTTGAATTTTCCTGTATCAACACCAATCGATAAAATGAAGGCGTCTTTATTTCTATACCATGCTCCAACGTTGAACGCTCCGTATTTTACATAAGTACCAATGGCGATTTCTTGAAAACCATTTTGGTATTGATAAATTACGTTCGGCATTATTGAAGTAATGTTTCTGTATTGAGATTTACCACCCAATTTGATTTCAGCTCCCATATGTCCTGTAAAACGCATCGGCAATCTTGATGAACCAATAATCATCGATTCGTCGGGACGGTTTAAGTGATTCGCTGCAAATCCAAAGAAGAAGTGTTTGCTAAATCCAACGAGTCCAGCAGAAGCATCAAAGAAGTAACGACTTCCTCCACGCTGCACATCACCAGTTTGGTAAATGAATCCTCTACGTGGATCAATCATGTCTCCAAATGTCAATTTATCCCAATCTAAAAATTTATTAGTCATTGCGGCTTTGACACCGAACATCATTTGGAATTTACGATTCACTTTTAAGTGATAAGAATAAACCAGACCGAGAGTCGATGTAAAAATAGTACCCTGTCCTTGTTGGTCATGAAGAGCAATCACACCAATACCTCCAGAGATGTTCTTGAAGTATTGATCGTAAGACATGCTGTATGTTACATAATTACCTGTCAAACTAGGCCACTCGTTTCTGTAGTTCATTGCAAATCGCGGACATCCATGTGATCCAGCAAATGCGGGATTCAAATAAATTGGATTAGCATAGAACTGCGTAAACTGTGGGTCTTGTGAATAGGCACTAGAACTTACTAAACAAACAATGGCTAGTACTATAAAATGCTTAAGTTTTATCATTAAACTTCTATTAATTATCTTTTATCTTGAGTTTACTTCAACGGCATTATGCAAACAAAGTTACAAATATTGCGATTACAGTATAATAATCAAAGATTTCTATCGTTTTTTTGTGTGGCAAATAATTGATTTAGATATTTGTCTTATGAAAACGAACTTAGTTCAATATGTTAAATAAAATAATAACAATAGTAGGCATGTTAGCCTTTTCGGGAATCACATATTCTCAAGAATCAGAAACGGTAAATATTACTTGGGAAGATCCTATGGAAGTCATGGACGGAGAGCAAAGTGTTCTAGTCCCTTCTATGAGAGGCCAGTATGTTACGGGTAAGAGACCTTTGTTCTTTTATTCTCACCCAGTTAACAATGCAAATAGCAGTATTGATGTCGAGATCTTGGGTACCCAAAACGCCACACCTGATGATCTTTTATTCTTGGAAAAATATAATATTAAAGTAGGGCGATTGGATTTTGAAGGCAAGATTTCGAGCGCAAGAAAGGAGTATTTTTTAATGTTAAATATTTTTCCTTTTGTTATGGAAGGGTCAAAAACCGTTAGAATTTCAAGTTTTCGTATAAATTACACAAAAGAAAAGCCAAATTTTGATCACGTTTCAAAAGATTTTGTGACAGAGTCAGTTTTAAAGTCTGGAACGGGAAATTGGTACAAGCTTACCGTGAATCAGGATGGGATTTATAAAATTGACAGAGCCTTATTAGTGTCGATGGGTATTAATGTTGATAATTTGAATCCACAAGACATTAATATTTTCGGGAATGGAGATGGGTTACTTCCAGAAAGAAATTCGACACCTCGAACAGATGATTTGGCTAAAAATGCAATTAAGATTATTGGCGAAACAGATGGTTCTTTTGATGCAAATGATTACATCTTGTTTTATGGATGGGGTCCTAATAGGTGGTATCCGAATAATGATACGACAAGATTCAAACAGACCAAGCATATTTATTCCGATGTTTCTTGTTATTACATAAACATCAATTCAGGTGATACACCGCTTCGAATTGAAGATGTTTTTGAAACACCTGCACCAGCTACGCACAATGTAAATGAGCAAACGTATTACAGTATTCACGAACTTGACAACGTTTCACTAGTAGGTGGAGGTCAAAGGTGGTATGGAGAATTGTTTGATACCGATCTTACACAAACCTTCACTTTTAATGTCCCGAATATAATTTCGACTTCCCCTGCTAACTTTGAGGCTTCACTCGCGTCTAGCGCAAATATTTCAAGCGGAACTGAACAAGAGTATTCTGTGGGAGGTGTTGTTATGTTGAGTAGTGTTTTACCAACTTCCTCAGATTTTGGACGATCAACAAATACGATGTCTTTAAGCAATCCGTCTGCGTCCTTGCCTGTTCAAGTCCGAATTGTTCGTAATTCGCCAGATATTTTAACTTATTTGGACCGAATTGAATTGAATGCCCGAAGAAAACTGTCTTTTATAGGAAGTCAACTTAATTTTTTAGATTTGGAATCTGTTGGTCCTTCTAACGTTTCAGAGTTTACTGTAAACAATATGTCACCTTCGACTGGATTCGTCTGGGAAGTGTCAAACCGACATCAGCCCTTTAATGTTGCAGGTTCGTTCAATAGTACTGATTTCGTTTTTAAGTTAGAAACAAATGAGGTAAGACAATTCGTTGCATCAAATGGGGGGAGTTATTTTACGCCTGTATTTATTGGAGAGGTTGTTCCTCAAAACTTACACGCCTTGTCTCAAGCTGATTATCTTATTGTAACACATCCTGAGTTTATTTCTCAAGCCGATAGGTTGGCACAATTGCATATTGAAAATGGTTTAACCGTTCATGTCGTGACAACGAATCAGATTTATAATGAATTTAGTTCAGGTGTTCAGGATGCAACTGCGATTCGATCGTTTGTAAAAATGTTTTATGACCGGGCTGCAGTCTTACCAGGAACTGAACCTAAATATTTATTGCTTTTTGGTGATGGAACTTATGATCCAAAGAATAGAGTTGCAAACAACAACAATTATATTCTAACATATCAAATGAACAATTCAGATTTTACTGAAGACCACATTGGAAATATGCCTTCAGATGATTATTTCGGGATTTTGGATGACAACGAGGCGATCGATGCTTCTGACTTGGTTGATATTGGTGTTGGTCGATTGTTGATTTCAAATCTTCAAATGGCCAAAGAAGCGGTTGATAAGGTTGAACATTACATGAGAAACGGTTCAAGTATATATTCAACTGCCAATACAAACTGTAGTTCCGATAATGGTTCTTCGACGTTTGGCGATTGGAGAACAAAGTATGTTTTGATTGCTGATGATGAGGAATCAAATTGGTTCTTAGTTAATGATGTTGAGCCTCAATTTAATTATGTAAGTGATTCTCTTCCGGAGATGAATTGTGAAAAAATTTACTTGGATGCGTATACTCAAGTTGCAACTGCTGGAGGTGAACGTTATCCGGATGTTAATGAGGCTATCAATGCTAAGATTGAACGTGGGGCTCTAGTTGTAAATTACGTTGGGCACGGTGGAGAAGTGGGTGTTGCAGAAGAGCGTGTTATTACGGTTCCTCAAATAAAGGATTGGAAAAATATTGACGTGTTGCCACTAATGGTTTCTGCAACATGTGAATTTACGAAGTTCGATGATCCGGAAAGGGTTTCGGCAGGAGAATGGGCTTCAATCAATCCTTATGGCGCTGCAATCGCATTAATGACAACTACACGCTCTGTATATTTTACTGTAAACACTGCAATTGGTTACCAGTTCATTAGAAATGTGTTTCGAAGAAATGCCAATTTAGAGCCCTTTACTTTCGGAGAGATTATTACAGAGACGAAGAATGCTGTTGGTGGAAACAACAAAAGAAGTTTCACCTTGATTGGTGATCCTGCTTTGAAATTAGCTTTACCGCAAATGCAAGTTGTTACAGATAGCATTAACGGGTTGGATTCAGCACTAGAAATTGATACCATTCAAGCTTTAAGCAAGGTTACAATTAAAGGCCACATCGAAGATAACTCAGGGGCGCTCATGACTTCATTTAATGGAGTTGTTTATCCTTCAGTTTATGACAAGCCAAAAGCCCAATTGACCTTGAGTAATGATGGGCCATCCGAATCACCCGAACTTGAATTTTTCACACAAACGAATAAAGTGTATAATGGTAAGTCGAGTGTTGTTAACGGAGAATTTGAATTCACATTCATCGTACCAAAAGATATTGATTACTCAATTGATTATGGTAAAATTAGTTATTACGCCCACAATGGATCAATTGACGCCTTTGGTTACGATACTAGTTTCTATATTGGAGGATTGGATCCAAATGGTATAGACGACACTGAAGGACCGACAATCGATTTGTTTATCAATGATGAGAATTTTGTTGATGGTGGAATTTCAGATGAAACTCCTATTTTAATTGCGCAATTGTTCGATGAAAACGGAATCAACACAGTTGGGAACGGAATTGGTCATGATTTGATTGCAGTTCTTGATGGTGAAACAGGAGATCCAATTGTATTGAATGATTTCTATACATCAGATTTAGATTCATACCAATCCGGTCAAATCCGATATAATTTTACTTCTCTTGAACCTGGTGCACATACATTAGCGGTGAAAGTTTGGGATGTAAATAATAATTCATCCGAAACAACCATTGAGTTCGTGGTGCAGGAGCAAGTCAACATGGCATTGGATCATGTATTGAATTATCCAAATCCGTTTACAACGAGCACTGAGTTTTATTTTGAACACAATCAAGTTTGTAGCCAATTGGAAGCTCAAATTCAAATATTTACTGTTTCTGGACGTTTAGTTAAAACAATCAACGAAGTCGTATTGACAGAAGGGTTTAGATCTGATGGGATTGCTTGGAACGGTTTGGATGATTTTGGTGATCAGCTTGCGAAAGGAGTTTATGTATACCGCTTAATTGTAACGACTCCAGATGATTTAAGAGCAGAGAAAATAGAAAAATTGGTTATTTTAAAATAACGACACAATAAAGGAACTGCAAATCCGTATATTTGCATTGAATATCGAATTATGAAGATGAAAAACATTTTATTTACAGGTGCACTTGTTATGACTAGCTCTTTGTCAATCGCCCAACCTATTGGTGATACAGACGGAAAAGTTAATGCGCTTCAGTTGAATACAATTACAACAGCACTGCCTTTTATGGCTATTACTCCAGGATCCAGAGCGGGTGGGATGGGAGATGCGGGTACTGCATTGAGCGCAACTGCTAATTCAATCTATTGGAATACTTCAATGTTGAATTTCTCAGAAGAAAAATCTCAGATTAGTGTTTCATACACTCCTTGGTTGAGACAATTGACAAATGATATTCACCTTTCTTATGTTGCAGGGTATTACAATATTAATAAAAGACATGCTGTTGGTGGAGCTTTAAGGTATTTCAGTCTTGGAGAAATCACTTTTACAGATGCACAAGGAAATGTCTTAAGAAACGATAAGCCAAGTGAGTTTGAAATCACTGGAGGATATGCCTTCAAATTGAACGATAAAATGGGTGTTGGATTAAACGGAAAGTTCGCTTATTCAAATCTAACTGGTGGAATGGTTGTTCAAGGAGCAAGCACAAAAGCTGGGGTTGTTGGTGCTGCTGACATTTCATTCACGTATCTTAACGATGATTTAAAACTTGGAAGTACGAAAAGTGAGTACACATTCGCAACAACAATTAATAACATTGGTAATAAGGTAGCTTATTCTGATGCTGCAGTCAGAGATTTTATACCAATGAATTTGAAAATTGCTTCTGCGCTAAAAGCAAAGTTTGATAAATACAACCACGTTACATTCTCATTGGAACTTCAGAAATTATTAGTTCCTACACCTGGAAAAATTGAATTCATTGATGGAACACCGACACTTTTATCTGGATTCGACAACCCTGACATTGGTGTTATTGGAGGTTTGTTGCAATCATTCTACGATGCTCCTGGCGTAATGGCAGAAGATGAAGACGGGAATTACGTCTTGCAAGCTGACGGAACTTACGAAGTGGTAAAAGGAACGAAATTTAAAGAAGAGTTGGCTGAGATTAATATCGCCGCAGGTATTGAGTATTGGTACAATGACATTTTCGCATTAAGAACTGGTTTCTTTTACGAGAACGCGAACAAAGGAGCTCGTCAATATTTCAATTTTGGATTGGGATTTAAATACAACAAATTTGGAATTGATATTTCTTATTTGGCAGCGCTCAAAAGATTGAATCCATTGGCAAACACGCTTCGTTTCACATTGAGTATGGTACTAGGTGACGATGGTTCAGACCCTAATATTGAAGAGTAATTTTGAATATTAGAATTGGTTATGGAATCGATGTTCATCGGCTAGAAAATAATCTTCCTTTATTTATTGGAGGCCTCCAAATCGAATCGGATTTAGGAGCAGTTGGACATTCAGATGCAGATGTTTTACTTCATGCCATTTGCGACGCATTATTAGGTGCAGCAAATCTTAGAGATATCGGGTATCATTTTTCTGATACAGACCCTAAATTCAAAGGAATTGACAGTAAGATTCTTCTGACTGAAGTTATGAAACTTATTGAGGAAAAAGAATATCACGTTGTTAATGTTGATTGCACTGTTGTTCTTGAGCGTCCTAAGTTAAATCCCCATATTCCGGAAATACAAAAAGTTGTCGCGGCCCTTTTAAAGGTCGATGTTGACGCGGTTTCTATAAAAGCAACGACGCATGAGCGTGTAGATTCCTTCGGAGAATCAAGAGCAGTGAAGGCTTACGCAGCTTGTTTAATTAACAAGTAGTTTCCCTTCGATTCTACTTTAATCTTAGGCAGATATCTTTATATTTGTACCACAAATTCATAAGATGAAAGTAAACCCACAATACAATACAAAAGAATCATTATTGGCGCTATACAACAAGCCATTGTTAGAGCTTGTTTTTGAAGCTGCAACAATCCATCGTGAGTTTCATGACTCAAGAGAAGTGCAAATGGCATCATTGCTCAGCATCAAAACGGGAGGTTGTGCTGAAGATTGCGGTTATTGTCCTCAAGCAGCTAGGTATCATACCGACGTTGAAGCACAAAAATTAATGACAGTAGAATCTGTTCTTGAGCAAGCGAGAAACGCCAAAGAAAATGGTTCTTCGCGTCTTTGCATGGGAGCAGCTTGGAGAGAGGTTAGGGACAACCGCGACTTCGACAATGTTGTTGAAATGGTGCAAGGAGTGAATGATCTTGGAATGGAAGTTTGCTGTACTTTAGGAATGATGAACGAGAACCAAGCAGAGCGATTGAAAAAAGCGGGGTTGTTTGCTTACAATCATAACCTTGATACTTCGAAAGATTATTACGACGATGTGATCTCAACTAGAGATTATGAAGACCGATTGAATACAATTGAAAACGCGCGAAAAGCAGGTATTTCAGTTTGTTCTGGTGGAATTATAGGAATGGGCGAAGCGATTGAGGATCGAATTGGATTGTTGATGAGCTACGTCCAAATGGAAACGCCTCCGGAGTCAATTCCAATTAATGCTTTGGTTGCTGTTGAAGGAACACCGATGGAAGATCAAAAGCCGATTGAACAATGGGAAATGATCCGAATGGTTGCCACAACTAGAATTGCTTTTCCAATGTCAGTTGTGCGATTGTCAGCAGGAAGAACAATGATGACTATGGAAGGGCAGGCACTTTGCTTTATGGCTGGGGCAAGTTCTATATTCGCTGGAGATAAATTACTGACAACGCCAAATCCTGATTACAATGAGGATATGGAAATGTTTAGAATCTTAGGTTTAACGCCAAAGGCTGCGTTTTCAGACGGTGAACAACCAGTTACAGAACCTGATCCAATTTTGATTGAAAGAAAAAGAAAGGAAGCGGAACGCGCTCAAAAACTTGCAGAAGCTAGAGCGAAGGTTAAGGATGATAGTTTTCAGCCAAGAAAAGTAACGGTAGCCGAATAGTTTTGGACCAAAGACTTTATAAGAAAATAGAAGATAGAATTGAAAAGGGAACCTTGCGTTCCCTTTCTTCATTTGATGGAATGATTGATTTCTTTTCAAATGACTATTTAGGGCTTTCCAAGGAGGGTTTTTCTTTTGAATCGTCTTCGTATGGTGCAACAGGATCACGATTGATTTCTGGAACAACGTCACGAATGCTCGAAATTGAATCTGAAATTGCTCAATTCTTTGCTGTACAATCGAGTTTGATGTTTAATTCTGGCTATGACGCAAATTTGGGGCTTTTTAGTAGCATTCCTCAGCGTGGTGATACTATTCTCTACGATGAATTGATTCATGCCAGTGTTAGAGATGGAATTCGCTTAAGTCATTCGAAGGCGATTTCCTTCAAACACAATGATCTTGAAGATCTTTCTATTAAAATTGAGCGTTCAGAAGGTTCAATTTATGTCGCGGTCGAATCCTTGTATTCGATGGACGGAGATTGCGCACCACTCAAGAAGCTTGCAGTTTTGTGTGAATTGAAAAACGTATATTTAATTGTCGATGAAGCACATGCTTGCGGCGTGTTTGGTGAAAACGGTAAAGGTTTGGTTTCTGAATTGGGAATTACTCATTTGGTTTTTGCGCGACTGGTAACCTTTGGTAAGGCATATGGCTCTCATGGCGCTTGTGTATTGGGAAGTTCAGATTTGATTCAATACCTCTATAATTTTGCACGTTCGTTTGTTTACACAACGGCGCTTCCAGAATATGTTTTCGAGCGAAATTTAAAATTGGCTTCTTCTAGTCTAATTTCATGTCAACGAATTGAATTGATTTCTAATTTGGTTTATTTCCGTTCCAATTTTCATCATTCTGGTTTGATTTCAAGTGAAATGTCGCCTATTCAAATAATTGAGCTCGGGTCTATTGAAGCGACGAAAAGGATTGCAGAAAAGGTTCAAACCTTGAATATTGCAGTGAAGCCCATTTATTCACCAACGGTTGCCGAGGGGAAGGAGCGTTTGCGGATTTGCATTCACTCCTACAATACAAAAGCAGAATTGGATTCTTTAATTCAAGCGTTAGGTTGATTTCTTGAACGTATAAGTGTATCCCAGATTGAAATTTAAACCTCTGTTTTGAGAAGAATTGAACCGCTCAGCATTTCTAAGTCCTACATAAAAATCTGAGTCAATATAAATTTGAGATGATTTGAAATTGTACCCAAACCCAACACTAGAATAAAATCCATGGTCCCATCGGTTAAGAATCGAACTTTTACCAAGTGCTATATCAGAACGCTCTCCAGTTGTTTCATTCTCGCTTACTGCATATGTCAACATGGAGATTCCATATCCTACTCTTCCTGAAACTTCGAATTTATTAGTGAAAATTGGTATTTTAAATTTTGCCATGAGTGGAAGTTCAATGTAGTCAAGAATGAACTTTGAGTCGCCTGGGAAAATGGGGTTCGGATTAACACCTCCATTCCAACCGGGGAAACATGCTGCTCCGCGACGAATGAATCCTGGCTCAATACCAACTTCAATGTGTCTATTGATATTTAGATAAGTTGTGGCTGTAACATGAAATCCATGAATATGCGTTGTTGCATCTTCGGGAACGACAACATCTCCATAATTTTGCCAAGCTCTCGTGTAACCACTTTTAAGTCCAATTGAGATTTGAGCATTTGTTTGAGTCGAACACAAAAGGAAAAGAACTCCAGCAATAAGTTTCGTGATTTTCATAATTTGGAACATTTAGTAGAATAATGATCTTCACCTAAAAATAGTTGCACTTGTCCTTATTCAATTCTGTAGACCGGGTTCAATTATATGATTACTAATTGCTATTGTTGCGCTTGCTAAACCTTTTAGCTATCTTTTATTACGCACGTATGCTCGCATATAAATATTCGATGGCAATGATTGTATGGTAGTTTAGCTAAGAATATCAACAATGAATTTACTATTTTAAGTAAATACTAACTAAAAAACAAGGCTTATGATCCGCTCACTAACATTCGCACTCGTTTTTCTCGGTTCAACTGTTTTGTCATTTTCATCTTTTGCTTGTGATATAGATAGAACGGAGTAATTGTCAATCGAATTTTTATCGATGGAAGCAACTTTGTCTTCTAAGATTGTGTATTTCAAGTAGGAAGTTAATAATGAATCAAAAGGCGATTGTTTTATCATTGAGAAATCTGTCGATCAAAGCAATTGGGCAGAAGTGAAACGCGTTGAGTCCGTTGAGGATCATTTAGACAGGCATACTTACGAAATCTCGGAAATCAACTTCGTTGAAGGTATTGAAGAGTATTTCGGAATTCTTAGAGTAGAGATGAATACGGTACAGGTACAGAAATGGATCGTGTGAATATACACCAGCCAGTTCTCACAAATATGTTGTTAATTCCTGTAGATCGTAAATTGGAGAAGCAGATAAATGTCTCTTATGATTCGATGATTTCATCCAAGAGTACAATGCGTATTTACAGCCAATTAGGTGGTCTGGTTTTCGAGAAGGAATTAATTCAAAGCGATGGCTACAACAGAACGTTGTTGAATATTAAGGGTTTCGAAAAAGGAAACTACCGAATTGTAATTGAAGACGATTTCGGAAATAAGATTTCTAAATCACTCGTAATTCATTCTTCACGCGGCCAGCGGAAGTTTTAATTAACGATCGAAATTTTCTTACTAACTGTATTTCCTTCTGAATTTAATTGAAGAATATAAGTACCGGAAATCATTTTCTGCACATCAATAAATTGAAGTGAAAAGGCGTTTAGAATTCCTTCTTGGATCAACTTTCCATCCAATGAATATATTCCGTAGGATTCAATTGAATTGTTTGAAAGGTTCTTTACAAATACTCCTTTATTCGTTGGGTTCGGGTAAATCGAAATTTCTTCTGTATCGAATTCAGTTATTCCACTTGCATCAAATTCAGTAATCGTTATGGTTTGATTAATTGCTGGATTTGTCAATGTTTGAGCGTCTCCATCCGGCCAGATTACTTTAATGCTGTCAATGCTCGTGTAATTCCCCAATCCAAAATGCGCTATACTGCTGTTGTGCGAGAGGTAGCTTGATCCTCCATCTATTTCCCTCATCAACGTTCTTCCATTCGACGAAAGCTCTATATGCGCTCCATAAGCATCTCTATTGCTTTCTACTCCTACAAGCTTTATTTTGATCCAGCTTTTGGTTCCATCCAAATTGTTTTTATACAATGAAATGTTTTGTCCAATAGAAGTGTCTAATTCAGTATTCACAACCAACACGTCCAAATCACCATCGTTATCAATGTCGCCGTAAATTGCACCGCGACTTCTTAAAGTGTCTTGAATTCCTTCAGCAAATGCAATGTTAAAAAAGGTACCGTTTTGCTGATTCCGGTAGAGGTTATTTGGCTCCGGCAGTGCGGTTCCCATTATTCCTCCGTTGGCAATGAAAAGGTCCAAATAGGTGTCGTTGTCGTAGTCGAAATAGAACGTTCCCCATGAAACGACATTTGCAGCTTCAATTCCATCGTTTGCAGCACTTTCCGTAAATGTTCCATCGAAATTATTAACGTGATGAATGTTCTCCGCCATATTTGAAATGTAGTAATCCAAATCCAAATCCTCGTCAAAGTCACCGATTGCAATTCCCATCGAACTAATTTCTTCCATAATTCCCGATGTCGCCGAGATGTTATCAAAGTTGGTGGTTGGAAATTGGTTTTCAAACAATACATTCCCCCCGTACAAGGCGCCAAAATCATTTCCAACAATTACATCCATGTCCGAATCGTTGTCAAAATCGGTAAAGGTTGTGGCGAGCGTACTTCCTGTATTAATGATCCCGTAGGATGGTGAGACATCTAGAAATGTGTTATTGCCAATATTTAGGTACAAATTGTTCTGATATCCGCCAAAAATGGAGGTGTAGAATGGAAGGGTTGAGTATTTGACATAATTACCGCAGTAAATGTCAATGAAACCGTCACGGTTAAAATCTCCAAAGGTGGCTGTCATACTCCAAACCGAATCAACAATTCCAGCGGCAACTGAGATGTCAGTAAATGTATTGTTGCCATTGTTCAAAAGCAGAATGTTCGGGTGGTTTTCAGAAGTAGTAATGAATAAATCGTTGAAGCCATCATTGTCAATATCTCCAGAGATAACACCATTGGTTTTTATCGAGTCCGTGAATCCAAGTCCTGCAGCAATTCCTACCTCATTAAAATTTCCTGTTTGATCATTTTCAAATAGTTGATCACGACTATCTCCTCCAGTAATATAGATGTCTTCCCAGCCATCATTGTTAAAATCAAAGAAAGCTGATCCTCCGCCCATAAGGTTTGAATCAATGTGCTCATGAGTAACGCCAAGTGCAATGCTTGACTCTGTAAATGTTTGAGCGTCTGAGTAATGGGCGCATAAAGAGATTACGGACAGAGTAGTGAGTAACGATTTAATCATCTGCTAATTTATCGATTTTAAAATTCTGATCAAAAAAAATGCCCTTCGTAATTTAAAAGGGCATTTTCAATATTTCTTTAGAATACTAAGCTTTCGTGTCAACTTCTACAGCTGCCATTTCTTCTGATTGGTATTCACCGTTGTCTAATTTTGCTTTAACTGCAACGAATGTTTCAATTGTGTATCGAACATCTTCAAGCGTGTGAGAAGCTGTTGGAATCAATCTCAACATCAATGTATCTTTAGGAACAACTGGATAAATTACAATTGAGCAGAAGATATTATAGTTCTCACGTAAATCAAACGTAAGATTTGTTGCTTCAGCAAGCCCGCCTTTCAGGAATACAGGAGTAACAGCAGAGTTTGTAACTCCAATATCAAAACCTGATTCAACCAATCCAGATTGAAGGGCACTAGCAATTTTCCAAAGGTTTTCTTTGTGTTGAGGTTGGTCTCTTAATAATTCAAGACGTTTTCTGGCTCCAACGACTAAAGTCATCGGAAGTGATTTTGCGAATACTTGAGAGCGCATGTTATAGCGTAAGTACTCAATCATGTGTTCGTCACCAGAAATAAATGCTCCAACTGAAGCCATTGATTTCGCGAATGTTCCGAAAAGAATATCAATTTCATCTTGAACTCCTTGCTGCTCACCCGAACCTTGTCCTTTTTTACCAACAGTTCCAAATCCGTGTGCATCATCAACAAATAATCTGAAATCGTATTTTCCTGATTTTCTGAATTCAACGATATCTTTTAACCGACCTTGATCTCCAGCCATACCAAAGACCCCTTCAGTAATTACCATGATTCCACCGTTTGTTTTATCAACAATACGCGCAGCTCTTTCCATTTGCTTATCGAAGCTTTCCATATCATTGTGCTGGAACACAAATCTTTTTCCAACGTGCAAACGCATTCCGTCAAGAATACAAGCGTGTGATTCACTATCGTAAACAATAACATCATTTCTATCAACCATACAGTCGATAGCTGAAACCATTCCTTGGTAACCGAAGTTCAAAAGGAAAGAATCTTCCTTATCCATGAATTCAGAGATCTCTTTTTCAAGAAGCTCGTGCATCGCGGTTTGTCCAGTCATCATACGAGACCCCATTGGATAAGCCAATCCGTATTTTGCAGCAGCGTCAGCATCCGCTTTACGCACTTCTGGGTGATTTGCCAATCCAAGGTAGTTATTCACCGACCAGATTAAAACTTCTTTTCCACGAAAGATCATTTTGTTACCAATTTCCCCTTCTAATTTCGGGAAGGTAAAATAACCGTGAACTCCTTTGGAGTGCTGTCCGATAGGACCTCTGTTCTTCTTAATTTTATCAAATATGTCTTGCGCCATAAATTGTGTTTTAAAAAAATAATTAAACTCAATAAGAATCCACTATATTTTTATTTCGTTTCAAAAGTACTCTAAACTTCGAAACGTTCCGTTAAACAAGCTACTTTTTTATCAACAAACGCTCGGTTAATCAAAGGATAGTGGAGAGGATTTAGAGGTGTCTCGAAGCTTTAATTATTCAAATTCTTATCGTAAATAAATTCTCATTAGATTTATCTAAATACTTAATTCAATGATTGTAGAGAATGATAAGTTGAAACATCCGCATGGAAGAAAAAAGATATGGAGGTACATGGATCTTCCTAAATTTCTTGATATCGTAACGAGTGAAGATTTGTATTTTTCCAATTGTTCTGCGATGTCAGATCAATTTGAAGGGATGCTTCCAGGTGATAATCTGAAGCAAATAAAGAAAGATTATATTGAAAAGCACAATGGCTCAGAACTGGAGTATCAAGATCTTGTGAGAGAGGTTTTAGAGCTTTTTGAAGAAGTTAAATACAACTCCTTAGTTAACTGTTTGATAATGATCACTATTGAGTCGTTCACGCTTTGAAAAATTTACTTAGGAAATGCTGGCAGTGGTGTTGGAATTAGAACAAATGTGAGTGCTTTAAAAAAGTCCTTGAAAAAATCGAACATTGACATTGAAATGGGAGAAGTATCTTACCGAAACTATCTTGAAGACATTAATAAAAACTACATAATTACACGAAAAAGCCCTTTTTATAGTTACGAGCAAGAACTTAGATTGTTTATTGACCAAACAACAAAATACCATCCCAATAGAAAAGAGAAAAAAAAGCAGTTCCTAAAAATCCGAATGGATTGAAAGTTCCGATTGACATCAATGAATTGATTCAAGAAATCTGTATTTCTCCTTTCATGGGAGATTGGTTCGAAGAAATGCTTCGGAAAACGTTGAAAGAAATCAATCCAGCATTGGTTGATAGGATTAAGTGTTCAGGTATTCAAGATTATTAGTACCCAAGACGAATCAGAGCCACTCTATTTCTAAAGGAACTCTGATTGATAAAATGGCTTAATTACTTGAGAAATTTAAAACGAATGCTGCATTTGATCCTCTTAGAATATTACCGTATGGGTTTCTTCGAATATCAGTCAACCCGCCGCTGAATCTAATTTCCGGTGATATGTTGGAGTGGCCCAAATCAATATCTAATCCAAATGCAAAATCTGCGGCTAATGCAATTTTTGTATCATAAGTAGGCTCATCGATTTCTTCACCTGAAAGTGGAACTCTAATGTTGGGGCTTAAATAACAATACGGTTGAATCTTCCCTTTCCAATAGCCTAAATCATACTTCATGTGTACCATGAAATCAAGATTGTTAGGGTCGACGCGGTAATTAATATTGCCCTCAATTATGCGGGAGTAATTAAAGGAAAGTTCCGCTTTAGGGTCTATTGACCATTTTTCGAAAATTGGAAAGCTTAAAAGAACACCAAGTCTGAACCCTGGTGCGTTTTGTATTTCGAGTTCCTCGGTTGCATTGGAATTAAATAAAACAGATTGATTGAGTCCGACGTTAAATCCGAAGGAAGGTCTGTACTTTGATTCCGATTTAAAATCAGTTGAGGATTGCGAGAATCCACTCAAAGAAACTGCCGTTAATAGTAAGCTGAAGGTTAACTTTTTCATAGAACTAGATTTAAAAATTAGGTAGAATGCTTACATAGGTTTGTTTTATACTCCAAAGATAGAGGCTTGGATTCGTGCTGAATTGTATTTTTGGGACACCTCTAATTCGTTGACCAGTAGGTCGAATGAACTCCGAATTCTTTTAGGTTGTTAAAAAGTTTCGTTGGGTTGACTCCTGTAATCTTAGTAAAGCGATGAATAAAATCGGATTGATCGTAATAATCCAAATCCAAAGCAAGCCGAGTTAAAGAGGGCTTATGAGAAGCGTTTTGATACAATTCAACTGCTTTTCTGAATTGTATTAATATTATGTAGTCCTTTGGCGAACAGTTTAGGTGTCGATTAAATAATCTGAGCAAGGTCTTTCTGTTAATGTTTAAAGAATCTGAAAGGTCCTGTGCTGATAATTTTTCATCCGATTGAAATATAATAGTAATGGCATTTGAAATTCTTTTGTCTTCAACTTCGGATAGGTGATTTAAAAAATAACCATCGAGTAAGTCAATTTTTGCTTCCAATGAATTTTCTGCAAAGACCTTTTCTAATACTGGTGAAAGTGTTTTTTGAAAATAATTGAAATTCACATTGATTTCGTCATTGATAAACTTGGACGAATTGTCTGACATAAAGTGATTAATACCTAGAGGTTGAAAGACTATTCCAATTTTGTCAAAGGGGCCTATAATATTGGCTTTACTGAAATTCTTAAATAATTGAGAGTAGTTAAAGGAATGTCCATCATCATGTGGACTAGCTCTTGTGTGCATTCTATTTACCAGTTCAAGTTTCGAATTCTTATATATGGTTAATGCGTTTTTATAATGTGGATAATAGGAAAATGAAACGCTTCCATTCGGATCCTCTGATTTATGAAAATAGTAATGGCTTATATACTTGCGTATAAATTCTGATTTCGGTTCAATTGAATAAAATGAGCCTTTCATTTTGAGCAGAACTTTGTTTTTACTTCTTCCTGTTTATTTGGCGAATTGAATAGATTGATATTGACCACAGAGGTGGCCAAGATCAATTTTTTACATGCTATGATTTTTTAATGAAGCGATATCTGAGACCAACAGAAGCGGATATGGTAAGTTGAATAAAGTTGCTTCGGTATTCTACACCTGTTGAAACTGCCGATGTAAACATGAGTTTTTCTCGAATGGGTAAGTCAATTCCTAGCATTAAATCAGAGCTAGCGAAAAATTGTTCGTTTGTTCCTTTTCTGTCTATCGGAGCTGCTGTTAGAAGAGAGTATCCATAACTTTGGCCAGGATCAACCAATGAGTTCTCTAAGTTTGAAAGACTGTTGAAATAGTTAAATCTTGAGCGTTCAATTTCATATCCGCCTCCAAGATTAATACCAACGTATACTGTTTTTCTTTTCAACGGTAAATAGTACTGAGCACCTAAGTCGAGTTTGGCTGATCTGCTGGCGGTGTTATTATTTTGATAGTAGAATACGCTGTCATTTAAGTCAAATCCGTAGAGGTCAAAATAGCTTTTGTTGCTTGCATTTCCGCTGATTTTAGCTGCAAGAGAAAATTTATCGTTAAGATGAAAACGAGTTTCAAGCTGGGCCCACGTTCTATTGTTTTGCTCAACTTTAATTCCAATATCCCATTTTCTTTGAGCTAGATTGTTGAATGAGATTAAGACAGTTGCCGCTAAGATTAAAAATTTCATAGTTAGTTCGTTTTGGTGATTAACGACCGAACTAAATATCTTATTATGAAATTTTACACTCTATGAATAAAGTGCAACTCACGCCGAACAAAAGCTAGGCTAATATGTTTAAATGTAAATTTTCAATGGATGGAAAACATCCAGATTTATTAAAGCTTCTGATCAATCAAGTATAAAAACGAAGCCATAGCTGCACATCCCAATTCCAATTCACGTTTGTTTATGTTTTCAAATACATCATTCGGTGAATGGTGAAAATCGAAATAGTGTTTTATCAACAAAAGCGTGGTTAATCAAAGGGTAGAGGTGAGACGTTGAGAATGATTGAGCCGTATAAATAATTGAATTTTTGAATGTCAGTAAAATGCCTGTAAAGTTTCTCGACTAAGGAATCGTTCATTCTTTTAACAATCGAATCACAACTTTCTTGTTTTCTGATTCAATCATCAACTGATAAATACCTGCAGATTCTTCAATGCTAGAGCGCAGTTGTTGACTTTCATTGTAAGTCTTCGATGGGATAAAACCTCCCTCATATTCGTCAAAGGAACTTAGCTTTTCCCCAAATCAATCCAATAATTTCCTTTTGTAGGCTTGGGTAAACGAGAACATTATTTAATTCTTGTCTTTTTTTTACACGCACTATTGATTCGAAGGATTAAATTCGAACTTCCAAACTTAGGTTAAACATGCTTAAAGATTCTCCTAAAGATTTGCTTTGATAAACTCTTTTTCCAGTAATTCTCAAGAAGCTTACCCCGATTCCTACATAATGACTTACAAATTTAACTGTCAATTCTCCTAATCCACAGCTTGTAATTTTTTCCTGGTACCCTGCGGATCCGACAAATGCAACTCCACCCTCGAATGTAGTTTCGATCCAAGATTGGCCATTAGGTAGTGAATATTCATGTATTAATCCAATGTTTAAGGGGGATGCATAAAACGTCCCACTTAGACCTCCTGTTCCTGTCGATATTCCTCCTATTCTTGCCCAAGTGGCCCGAACTCCTAATCTATTTCTTGTCAAGGAATTAAAAAAGAATTCATTTCCTACTTGTAGCGAAAGATGCAGCCCCTCTGCCTCAATTGCGTTAGTTCCAACTGGGGCTCCTGAAAAATCATCTTGATATGTATCCAATGCATAAGCTCGAATCTTGTACGAATCACAGTACCCGGCTTTCGCGTTGAAGAAAAAGATGTTTTTATTTTGCTTAGTTATTCGCTCTGAATTTGACGGTGCAGTTTGCGCACTTAAATGATCAGACAGTAAAATTACAATGAAGAATAATGTGACTTGAAGGAAGGGTTTCATGTGATAGTGTTTTCATTTAAGACGACCCAATAAGACAAAAGGTTGGTCCAATAATATCTGAGGCTAACGTCATATTAATGGCATGCACATTTTGTCTAGAACTTAGATTTATAAATATGTCAATTTTTAAAGCTTCTGATCAATCAAGTATAGAAACGAAGCCATAGCTGCACATCCCAATTCCAATTCACGTTTGTTTACGTTTTCAAATACATCATTCGGTGAATGGTGAAAATCGAAATATCGTTGAGAATCAGGAATGAATCCAAACAATGGAATCCCTTCGTATTCGTCTTTTAAAGGCCCGATATCTACACCACCATACCCTTTTTCAAACGTACTCAATTCATAAGGTTTGAAATGATGTGCCAACGACTTTAAAAACTCAACTTGCTCTGGAGTTCCATCGCAGCCAAAGCCTCTTGGAGCAAAACCACCGCGATCACTTTCCAAAGCGGCAATTTGCTTTTCGCCTTTTTCCTTCACAATTTTCGCATACGTTTTCCCGCCCATATTTCCGTTCTCTTCATTCATAAAGAAAACGACTCTCAGTGTGTGTGTTGGCTTGTACTTCAACTCTTTCAAGATTCGAAGTGCTTCCATGCTGTGCATAATTCCCGCTCCGTCATCATGCGCTCCTTCACCCGTATCCCATGAGTCCAAATGCCCACCAAATGTGATGATTTCATCCGGTTTTTCACTTCCGGTGAGTTCGCCAATAACATTGTAAGACGTCACATCTGGGTAGCTTCTGCAATCCATTTCGAGAACAAAACGCGCTTTTCCATTTTCTAAAACTTCAGAAAGCTTTTCAGCATCAATTGTAGACAAAGCCGCCGCTGGAATTTTTTCAATGCTATCGTTGTAATGCATTCCACCAGTATGCGGATGTTCATCAATCGGCATTCCAAGCGAGCGAATTACAACTGCAATCGCACCCAATCTTCCAGCTTCAACAGCGCCGTTCCCTCTCATTGGATAACAACCGCCATACGCTCTAAACGTATTGATTTGTTGCTCGTCCATCGGTTGATTAATGAAGACAATTTTTCCCTCCACCTTCTTTTTTCTTGCAGCTTTCAGAGCATCCAACGTTTTAAATTCGATCACTTCCGCCTCAAGAAGGCCATTTGTTCCAATTGAACCGCCCAAAGCCAAAAGATGCACTTTGATCAAGTCTCCGTTGTTATTTTTTATCCATCCAGCTTCTTTCGTTCCTCGCTCCCAATGCGGAACTTTAATCTCTTGTAAATATACCTTGTCAAAACCGTATCCCACCAATTTATTCTTTCCCCATTCAACGGCCATAGCAGCCTCCGCAGAACCTGTTAAACGAGCGCCTATATCTTTACAAAGACTTCTTAAATCCTCGTGGCTTTTGCCATTGGATAAGGCTTCATTGTAAATTGATTTAATGAATATGGAATCGTTTTGGGCAGTTGAATTAAAGGTTAGAAGCCCAAGGATCAGAATTAATAAATTTTTCATGTTTCAGTTTTGTCACACGAATATAGACATCCCAAATTTAAACCGTGATATTCATCCTGGATATACGACTCAAATTGCAATTCCAATTTTGCGAAAACCTTATTGAATTGAGTGGTCTTTTTGACTCCTGAACCGTGATTGAATAAACCACATTCCAATCTTTTTCAAAAGCTAATATCTTATTAAGATTATAACACACCTTTTTCGACCTAGCAAAAGTGTATAGGAATGGAATTAATTGATTTATAGGGATAAATGAGTAACCAATAACAATTCATTGTTGATTTAAGAAGAAATCCTGATACGAACTTTACATCTTTCAATTATCTTTGTGTAAAAATCAGATAAATGGCTTTAAAATGTGGAATTGTAGGTTTGCCAAATGTGGGTAAATCAACCTTGTTCAACTGTCTTTCAAATGCAAAGGCGCAATCAGCGAATTACCCGTTCTGTACGATAGAACCTAACATAGGAACAATTTCAGTTCCAGATCCTCGCTTGGAAAAACTGGAATTTTTGGTGAATCCAGAGAGAGTAATGCCGACAACAATGGAAATTGTTGATATCGCAGGATTGGTTAAAGGCGCATCGAAAGGTGAAGGGCTTGGAAATCAATTCTTGGCAAATATCAGAGAATGTGATGCTATTATTCACGTTGTAAGATGTTTCGAAGATGGAAATATTATCCACGTTGATGGTTCTGTTGATCCTGTTAGAGACAAGGAAGTGATTGACATCGAGCTTCAATTGAAAGATTTGGAAAGCATCGAGAAGAAAATTAGTACCGTAGCTCGTGCCGTTAAATCGGGCGATAAAGACATTGTCAAGGAACACGGGTTGGCAGTTGCTATTAAAGAAACATTGGACTCAGGAAAATCAGTTCGGTCAATGGAATTCGATGAGCTAGAAGCTGAAATCGTTCGTTCATTTCAATTGATTACAGCAAAGCCAGTAATGTATTTGTGTAATGTTGATGAAGCTTCTGTGAAAAATGGGAACGCACATGTTGATGCTCTTAAAGCTGCGGTTGCAGATGAAGATGCTGAAGTTCTAATTATTGGAGCAGCGATTGAAGCTGATATAATTGAATTGGAAACGTATGACGAACGTCAAATGTTTTTGGATGAATTAGGATTAGAAGAAGTAGGAGTGAATCGTTTGATTCGTTCAGCTTATTCATTACTTAATTTAGATACGTATTTTACAGCTGGTGAAAAAGAAGTTCGCGCTTGGACAATCAAGAAAGGAATGACTGCACCTCAAGCGGCAGGTGTTATTCACACCGATTTCGAGAAAGGATTTATCCGTGCTGAGGTAATGAAATATGAGGATTTCGTCACTCTTGGAAGTGAGGCAGCCGTTAAAGAAGCTGGGAAATTTAAAATTGAAGGAAAAGGATATATAGTTGAAGACGGTGATGTAATGCACTTCCTTTTCAACGTTTAATAAATAATTGCTCTCGACTTCGCTCGATTAGCAGAAAAAAGTAAACTATGAAAGCAAACGATCCAACTTTAAAATCATGGGTTGAAGTTCCAACAAATTCTGACTTCCCAATTCAAAACCTTCCGTTCGGAATTGGTTCATCTGCGGATGGTGATGCTCGCGTTGTATCTCGAATTGGGGATATGGTCATTGATTTAAGAGCATTGTGGTTATTGGGGTACTTGGAGGATTTAGACTTCACTATGAAGGATTTCGATTCAACGACCCTGAATGAAATGATGCGTAAAGGAAAACAAGGAACTCGATCTTTGAGAAACCGCCTTTCTGATTTGTTTTCAAGCGACAATACTGGGATATCAGCGAATGCAGAACACATTCCTCAAATCTTACTCGAAATTGATAAAGTAACGCTATTGATGCCAGTTCTCGTTGGAGATTATACAGATTTCTACTCAAGCGAACAACATGCTTATAACGTTGGGTGTATGTTCAGAGACCCAGACAACGCCTTAATGCCAAATTGGAAACACTTGCCTGTTGGGTACCACGGAAGAGCATCATCGATTGTTGTTTCAGGTACTCCAATGCATAGACCTAAAGGTCAACAAAAAATAAATGATGATGAACCACCTATTTTCGGACCTTGTCGTTTGTTGGATTTTGAATTGGAAATGACGTTTGTTACCTACGAGGGAAAACCTCTGGGAGATTCAATTTCAACTGAAGAAGCCGATAATTATATTTTTGGAATGGCTTTGTTCAATGATTGGTCAGCGAGAGATATCCAGAAATGGGAATACATTCCATTAGGGCCCTTTTTAGCGAAAAGCTTTGCTACTCATGTTGCTCCTTGGATCGTTACCTTGGATGCTTTGGAACCGTTTAGAGTTGCTGGACCTGTTCAAGACCCAAAAGTGCTTCCTTATTTAGAATACAGTGGTGACAAACATATTGACATTAAACTTCAAGTTGCGATTCAACCTGAAAACAGTACTGAAAAAGTTGTAACGAACTCTAATTACAAGCACATGTATTGGAATATGAATCAACAAATGGCGCATCACACAAGCAATGGATGTAACATCAATGCAGGCGATATGATGGCTTCGGGAACTATTTCTGGTCCGGAAGAGGGGCAGTATGGTTCAATGCTTGAAGTCTCTTGGAAAGGAACAAAACCTGTTTCTATGCCTGATGGAACTGAACGTAGATTTATAAATGATCACGATACCGTAATCATGCGAGGTTATAGCGAAAAAGACAACGTTCGCGTTGGATTTGGAGAAGTTTCAGTAAAAGTTCTTCCAGCAAAATAAATGTCAGAAGTTCCAGCTCATATCGATTTAGAAAAAGAACGCAAGGAGATCTTAAATGCTTTCCGCGGACTACTTCGTGCTTTAAAAGACCGTACCAAGGAAGATACAGCAATTATTCGAAAAGCATTTGATGTTGCGGTTGACGCGCACAAAGAAATGCGCCGAAAATCTGGTGAACCTTATATTTTTCACCCAATAGCCGTGGCGCGTATTTGTGTCGATGAAATGGGACTGGGGGCTACCGCGGTCGTTTGTGCATTGTTGCACGACACAGTTGAGGACACACATATTACACTTGAAGACGTTGAACATTTATTTGGCGAAAAAGTCAGATTGATTATTGACGGATTAACCAAGATTCCAGAAGTATTTGATGAAAATGCATCTGTACAAGCGGAGAACTTCAGAAAAATGATTCTTACGATATCTGATGATATTCGTGTGGTTCTAATCAAGCTCGCAGATCGTTTGCACAACATGCGAACACTTGCTTCGATGCGTCAGGACAAACAAATGAAGATTGCTTCAGAGACGAAGTTTTTGTACGCACCGTTGGCACATCGTTTGGGCATCTATACCGTTAAAAATGAACTGGAAGATCTCGCTTTTAGATATACTGAGCCTGATATTTACCAAGACATTCAAACAAAATTAAAATCGACGAAAGATGTAAGAGATCGTTTCGTTCGAAAATTTGTAAATCCTATTAGAGAAGCACTTACGCACGAAGGATACATTTATAAAATCAAAGTTAGAACCAAATCTATTTCTTCGATAGCCCGCAAAATTAGAACGAAAGGTGTTCCTTTTGAAGAGGTGTACGACATTTTCGCAATTCGAATTATTGTTGAAACACCGCCTGAATTAGAGAAGCCTGATTGTTGGAGAATCTATAGTATTGTAACCGATTTCTATCAACCGAGTCCAGATCGTTTGCGCGATTGGATTTCGACGCCTAGAGCTAACGGATATGAATCGCTGCACACAACGGTAATGTCGCCAACGGGTAAATGGGTTGAGGTTCAAATTCGTTCTTCTCGAATGGATGAAATCGCAGAGAAAGGACTTGCGGCGCATTATCGATATAAAGAATCGAAATCAGAAGAAAGTAAATTTGATCGATGGATCTCAGAAGTGCGTGACTTGATGGAGAACCCAGAAGTGAGCGCGATGGATTTCATTAATGAGTTCAAATTGAACCTGTTTACGGAGGAGATCTACATCTTTACTCCAAAAGGAGATTTACGTGTTCTCCCAACGAGTTCGACCATTTTGGATTTCGCCTACGACATTCACACCGACATTGGTGACAAATGTATTGGCGCAAAAGTGAACAATAAATTGATGCCGCTGAGTTATGAATTGCAAAGTGGAGATCAAGTAGCAATTATTACCTCATCCAAGCAAAAGCCGAACGAGGAATGGCTGAAATTCGTTGTGACAGCAAGAGCCAAGCAAAAGATTAAGTCATCGTTGAATGAAGAGCAAAAAATCATTGCCAAAGATGGGAAGGAAATTTTAACGCGAAAGTTCAAACAACACAACATCCGATTTATAGGAGACAATGTAACTGTTCTTGAAAAATATTATAAAATTTCAACGGCAACTGAGTTGTATTTTCAAATAGCGAAAGGGAAGATTGACTTGTCGAAACTTCGCGAAATTGAGAACAAGGCGGGGATTCTCCATTTGGAGAAAAAGATTGCCAAGCCAAGAAAAGCTAGAAAAAAAGACAGTGCAATTTCAAAAGTGAATCAGAAAGCCGATACGATTATTATCGGGGAAGATTTCAAAGATATTGATTACAGAATGGCCGCTTGCTGCAGCCCGATTCCTGGGGATGATGTTTTCGGATTCATTACAATTAGCGAAGGAATTAAAATACACCGATACAATTGTTCCAATGCGGAGCATTTGATGTCTAAAATGGCGTATAGATGCATCAAGGCGCGTTGGAAAAGTAAGGAACGAAAAGAAAACCTTGCTTCAATTGTGGTACGTGGAATTGACCGTATGGGAATTGTAAATCGAATCACAGAGATCATTTCAAACCAGCACAACATCAACATGAAATCAATTTCTTTCGAAACTGAAGATGGAATTTTCGAAGGAAATATGAAAGTGATGGTTTATGATACCGAGCATTTGAATCAACTAATGACCAAGTTTGAGCAGGTTGAAGGAATTCAACGTGTTTCGCGTAAAAGTTCAGAATAATGATAAAACTTTTTCTTTCTGTAACCGCAGTATTGGTTCTAATTTCATGCACGAGAACAAACAATGGCGAAATAAATGCGGCTCAAAATTTATGCGATTGCCAGCAATTTGTAGGTGATTACGATTCGACAGCTACGGAACTAATTGATCCTTCGTATTCAGATTCAGTTAATTATAAAATGTTGAAGGATTTCTACAAATTGAATGAGGAAGAGCTGAATGATTGTGCAACTTTGGTTGATCAAGAGTTTGAAAGCCGTATCGAAATTCTAAACTACTTTAGAAGCGCTGATTTAGAGTGTGAGTAAATCGTTTTTTGTCCTTTTTGTTTGATGATTCAAGTATTCTCGCTTGATTGTATAGGGCAGCACTTGAGGTAAAAATGTTCTTTGTCCTTTTTACTTAATTTAAAAGAACGAAAAAATCAAGAATCATTTAAGGTCTTTGTTACACACCGCAAGATTGGATCGAGCTTTTAATAAATAGGGGGGTATTCACTGAAGTGGAACAATAGTCGCCTTTTTCAGATCTATTTACCCCAACTTGCTAAGGCTGAAAAAGATTCGGGACCTCGTTTCAAAATGAAAAATCAAGTTGAAAAATCCATACTACTCCGTTAGTAAGACATTCAGCTAGAACGTTCGTAGTTTTGTTGGCCCCATTTGGACTACGCTACAACTTCGAAATAAAGATTCTTGTCTATTTCATTGAGGCTAATTACCATGTGGTACGCTCCAATTTCTAAAGCGTAAAGTTTCAAGTCAATTTCGTGTTTTGCTTGAACGAGATTCTTGGTGCCGCTGTGAATTGTTTTACCACTTTCGAGTTTATTAATCAGAATCTTTAGTGTTCCTGATGTAAATGTCTCTAGATAAAGCCTACTTTCTGGCTGGATCGGATTGGGCGCTAAGAAAGCTTCGAACCCATCTTTTCCGTTTCCTGCAAGTGGATTTAATTGAGGCGAAATTAACGGTTGAGGTTGCTGTATCGGAATTGGTCTTCTAATTGGTGTGGGTTCATATGGAGAACGACCCGTATTCGAAATGAATGCGTTCTTCACTCTTTCCTCTAAGTATTTAATAGTTTCAGGCGGCACAAACATAGCACCATAAGTGACATTTATGTCTCCCATTACAATGGTACAGATTTCATAAGGGCCTGAAATTTCTGGACCACCTTCAAATCCTCCCGCGTATGTTATTTCTCCTTCGCGCCAATCCCAT
>JBLHVW010000019.1:0-36123 GCA_047628775.1 Salibacteraceae bacterium
GATCTCTTTTTAGTAAGTCAATATTTTGATAGGCTGTCAGTCGGCAGGGAACAGAGTCAATAATGAAATCAATGTAGCCATACCTTCTGTAAATCGGCAATCTATCCGTGGATGTAGGCATTTCGAACTTTTTCCCTTTGTCTTTTGTGAAGGTTGCCTTTAATTGAAAAGAAGGATCAAAGTCGAAATAATCCAATCCTTGAAATTCTTTAATCTCTTCAATGCTTAGCATGTGATTGGCCGTGTCGAGAAGCTCTGTTTTATGTTCTTCTCTATGCTCTAAAATTTCCGTTTCAGATTGTTGTGACACACCCAAAAATGGAATTAGGAAGAAGATCAATGGTATTCTTTTCATAGAATTCAAAGATAGGAATTTCATTTTCGTAAATGACAGGAAATAAATTTAAGTATATGTGTTTGAAATAATAGAATAAATCCCCTAATTCACCTTGTGCTATTTGTTTAAACGATTTTTATTTTTTTTCTCAAAATGGCTCTGATTCAATTTGAACTAGGGCGAAATAAACCAAAACACTATTCTTATGATAAAAAGTGATTTTTGGACGTTTTTTAGCGTCACAATTTTAGCATCCTTTGTATTTCTTCGATGCACAGAGTCAGGCAACTCAAGCCTGGACAAACTGGTGAAGGAACCGTTTATGGAAAGAAATATGTCGTTGCTGCTCACGAAATAAAATTGGCAAAGTTATTCTTGATGTCTAATTCGCAAATGCCAACTGGAATTGCAAATTGAAGTGGACAGATAGTGGACCACTTTCGACTTCTGGAATTGAATCTGTAAAAGATGGGGCTTACAGAAATGATCGTGCTCATATAGAATTGAAATTGGCAATGTAAGGTTGGAACTGGATGATGGGTGCACCTTGCTCGACCGTTAATGATTTTGTCAATATTGCTGGCGTTTTTGGAGCAGAACTGATACCTTCGATTGAGAGTCAAATGACAAGACAATTCTGTATTGGATTTTTGATCGAACAAACACCAGAAGAATCTTCTTGTATTATTCCTTCTGCGACGCTTACAGATAATCTTAGAATTCAACGTCCTGAGATTAATTATAACTTTTCAGAATATACAATGAGGGGCTTTAAAGCTTCTCGAGAGGTAACAAAGCAAATATTTGATAAGTTAGGAGCTACCGATTACTCCGTGATAGATGTAAAGAAAATAAAAGACCCGAATAGCGGATTTGTTTGGTTTGATTTTGAAGGATAAACGTACAGTTTTTCGAGCAGGTCACATTATGGGGATACAGTGTATAGGAGGTGTGAAAGAAAATTCTGTTACAAATTCAGATTTAAAAAGCTGAGATCACGATCCGTTATATATTGTCGAATGTGGTTTTTTTTCCAACCGGAGCGACTTCAAATCCAACTTTGACGTTAGTTGCCTTAGCACTTAGAGCAGCAGATGCAATGATAGCTGAGATGAACGCTTAACTAAAATTATAGATGTAAAAAAGCCACTGCTTTCGAGCAGTGGCTTTTTTTGTGCTTGATGTTTTAATTTCTTCCTCCAAATATTGAGCTTCCAATTCGTACCATTGTGCTTCCTTCTTCAATTGCCAATTTATAGTCTCCACTCATTCCCATCGAGAGGTGTTTGAAGTTGTCATTGAATTTAAAAAAGTGGCTCTTGATAACATTAAAGTCTCCTTCTAAATTGCAGAACTCCTCTCTGACTTGTTCTTCATTGTCCGTAAACGTTGCCATTCCCATTAAACCAATGATAGAAACGTTCTGCATTTCAACGAATTCGTTTGAGTTCAAAACTTCCATGAGTTCGTCGAATTTCATGCCGAATTTAGATTCCTCATCTGCAATGTGCATTTGAAGCATACATTGTATCGTTCGATTGTTCTTTTTTGCCTGTTTGTTTATTTCCGACAACAGTTTTACGCTATCAACAGCATGAATTACGCTTACAAACGGCGCGATATATTTTACTTTGTTTGTTTGAACATGGCCAATTAAATGCCATTCAATGTCCTTCGGAAGAACAGCTTCCTTTTCAACCATTTCTTGAACTTTGTTCTCGCCAAAAACACGCTGTCCAGCGGCGTATGCTTCCTCAATATCTGATGCTGGCTTTGTTTTAGAAACAGCTACTAGCGTGACATCTTTAGGGATTCCAGCTAATATTTTATTTAAATTTTCCTTGATCATTCGTTAATGTTATAAATCGTTGATCCACTTCTTAGTTTCGGCTCTACCCAAGTCGATTTTGGAGGCATTGTCATTTTATTGTCTGCAACACGTTTAATATCAGACATTTCAACCGGATGAAGAAAGAAGCCGATTTTGAATCCACCTTTTTCCATTGTTGAACTCAATGAATTTAACTCTTGATTCCCACTGATGAAATCAATTTTCTTATTTGTTTTTAAATCAGAGATCCCAAGAATTGGTTCGAGCACAAAATTTGTGAGGATTTCGGCATCTAGGCATTTAACAGGATGATTGTGGTCTATAATTGATTCTTTGCATGTCAATTTGTACCACGATTCTTCAACAAACATCGTTATTTCATGCTCTTTTGACGGTTTCTCACCTATGAAAAGTGTTTCAATCGTAAAGCTAGTTTCAAGTTTGTCGATAAGTTGGTCTTTGGTAAGGCCGTTCATTGTTTTTACCAGTCGATTGAACTCAAGAATCGTCAAACGTCTTTCATTTAAAAAGAAAGCAAGAAAATTATCTTCGTTTGGAAAATGATTAAAACCTTTTCCTTCTCGCCAGTCCTTTAATCCAGCTGATGATGCGCATCTATGGTGTCCGTCGCAAATATATGTCGCGTCCAATTGCTCAAACGCATGAATTACGGCATTGGCTTCATCTTCTGTGAAAACCCACATTTCATGCTTAATCATGTCCGTGGTCATGTATTCATTCTCAGGCCGTTCCTTCGTTTTATTGTAAAGGATAGGTTCAATTTGATTTTCAATATCAGAGTAGGAGAGAAGCACCGGTTCGGCATTGTAACCAACGATATTCAAATAATTGGTAAACATTTCTTCACGACTGGTTATCGTTGCTTCGTGCTTCTTGATTTTATCGGATTTGTATTCGTCAACGCTTGCTCCAGCAATAACTCCCATGTATTCATTTCCATCTTTTGTTTGACGGTACATATAAATATGCGGAAGCTCGTCTTGTTTTAAAATCCCACGGTCGATAAAGTCATGGTATGCATCGCTTACAAGTGCAAAACGTTCTTTTGAATTCGGCTCTGTCTTTTGCTTCTCTCCAAATTCAGGATTAATGATATGAAGAAAAGTGAAAGGATTGTCTTCCAACTTGGCCTTGAGAACATTTTCTTTGTATGTATAATAAGGTCGTGTAGCAACGAGGTGAATCTTGTCACGTGTTGGTCTTATTGCCTTGAATGGACTGATTTTCGCCATTGTTCTATTTGTTTTTAGTCGGAGAGATGCGAAGATCGTAATTATTTTTTCTTGTATAGCACAAAAGGCTGACGATGTCAGCCTTTTGTTTTAATATTTTGAAGTGTTCTTCGCTTCTTTGAGCTTAAATTTTACTTCTGACCGAAATGAGAAATAATAATTTCAGCCAACTCAGTACCAATTCGAGTTTGAGCCTCAACAGTTGCAGCACCAACGTGTGGAGTAGAAGCAATTTTTTCATGGCTCAATAAATCAGCTCTTGGGTTGGGTTCGTTCTCAAATACGTCAAGCGCTATTGAGGCAACTTTACCTGAATCCAACGCAGTGATTAATGCATCTTCGTCAATAACGCCACCACGGGCAGCATTAATGATTCTAACACCGTCTTTCATTGCTGCAAATTCAGTTGTGCCAATAACCGCAGATCCGTCTGATTGTTTAGGAACATGCAGTGAAATGTAATCAGCATCACCAATTACATCCATCAATGAAGAAGTAGGAGTAATAGAAGTTGCAGCCGATAAACCGTTTCCAAGTTGAAGAGAAATTTCTCTAGCATCGGTATACGTATCTACAGCAATTACATCCATTCCGCAACCCAAAGCATACGCAGCAAGGTTTTGTCCGATTCTTCCAAATCCAACGATAATCAATTTCTTACCTCTTAATTCAACACCTTTTCCGTATTTCTTTTTCAAGGTTTTGAAATCACCATCCTCCATGTTCTTGTAAGAATCATTCAATGAACGTGAGATTGCGAACATGTGTCCCATTACCAATTCAGCAACAGATTGACTTGAAGCCCCTGGCGTATTTACGACCAATTTCCCATTGTCTCTTCCGTATTGAACATCGATGTTATCCATTCCAACACCTCCACGACCAATCAATTTTAGATTTGGACACGCATCGATCATGTCTTTGCGAGCTGTTGTTGCGCTTCTAACAAGAAGTACTTCAATATTATCTTTGTTAATTGTGTCGATCAAGTCTTCTTGTTCAACTTTATCTGTAAGCACTGTATATCCAGCTGCTTCTAAGGCGTCAATTCCTGCTTGAGAAATTCCGTCGTTTGCTAATACTTTCATTTTTTTATCCTTTAGAACGTGTCAATTGACTCATTACAGCTGTCAAAGCTTGAACGCTTTCAAGCGTCAATGCATTGTACATGGATGCTCTATAACCTCCAACTGATCTGTGTCCTTTTAAACCTACGATTTCAGCATCATTCCACAACTTATCGAAAGCATCTTTGTCCGCTTCGTTATTTAATAGGAATGTAATATTCATAATTGAACGATCTTCAACTGGAACAGTTCCTTTGAATAAAGGATTGCTGTCAATTTCAGCATAAAGAGCATCTGCTTTTGCATTGTTTCTAGCTGCTGCGGCTTCAACGCCACCGTTAGCGATTAAGTCGCGAAGGTTCAACATTGCAGCGTAAATAGAAAAAACAGGAGGCGTATTCAACATTGAACCCTTATCAGCGTGACTTTTAAGGTTCAAGTATTTCGGCATGAATTCAGAAGTTGACTTACCAAGAACTGAATCTTTAACAATGTATAAAGTCGTTCCTGCAGGTCCCAAGTTTTTTTGCGCTCCGGCGTAGATTAGATCATATTTTGAGACATCAACGGGTTTCGAGAAAATATCTGATGACATATCACAAACCAATGGAAGAGATGTTTCTGGAATTGCATGAAATTGCGTTCCGAAAATTGTATTGTTTGAAGTGTAGTGAATGTAATCTAAATCCGAAGGGATCGCATCGCCTTTGGGAATGTAACCGAAGTTGTTGTCTTCCGAAGAAGCAAATACGTTAACATCAATTCCAACCGCTTTTGCTTCATCGATTGCACCTTTCGCCCAAGTTCCAGTATTCATATAACCGGCTTTCTTAGTTTCACGCATCATATTCAATGCAGCAATGGTGAATCCTAATGAAGCTCCTCCTTGTAAGAAAAGAACTGAATAACCTTCTGGCACATTAAGTGCTTTTTTCACGAGGTCTTGTGCTTCTTCCATAACGGCAACGAAGTCTGGACTTCTATGGGAGATTTCAAGAATCGATAACCCATTAAAATCAACGATTGCCTCTGCTGCTTCCTTGAAGACAGCTTGAGGTAGAATGCAAGGTCCGGCACCAAAATTATGTTTCATAATAAAATTGAAAAAAAATTAATAAAAAAAAAGCCTCGGTAAAACCGAGGCAAATATGTTAGTCCTTTTTATCGGAGTCTGTTTTCTTTGCTGCAGCTTTTTTCGCTGGTGCTTTTTTGGCTGGTGCTTTTTTCGCCGCTGGCTTTTTAACCGCTGCTTTCTTTTCTTCAGTTGCCTCAGCAGCTTCAGGAGCTTTCTTTTTAGGAGCTGCTTTTTTCTTTGGAGCAACCACTGGAGTAGCTTTCTTACGCTTTCTAGTATTCCCAAAAGATCCAATTGTTCTTTTACCTTTCGTCGTTTTTCTATCCCCTTTACCCATAGTAATACAATATTTAATAATTTATTTCAGTTTGCAGAGTACAAATATATTATTCTTTTTCTAAAATTCGCCTTCTAATCTCTCGCTCAACGTCTTCTCCGTCACGAATAATTCTAGTACTCCACTTTATTTTCAATTTGACTTGCTCAGCTTCCGAAAGTCTCCAGTCAAGTTCAGACCCTTCTAGGCGTTCACGGAGTCTGCTTAGAGCCAAGGCTGCTGACACGGAAACGTTAAAGCTTTCTGTGAATCCATACATAGGTAATCGAACCAAATGATCCGAAAATTCTGCTACTTCCTTTGATATTCCACTAACTTCTGTTCCAAAAACAAGTGCAATTGGTTTGTCTAAAGGAACTTCACGAACCGTCATTTCTGTATGAGGCGAAGTACTAACAATTTGATATCCTTTATCTTTTAACTCTTGAAGGCATTTAATAGAAGGCGATTCTCCTTTAGAATGAGAGTGAAGGTCGACCCAATTTCCAGATCCCATTGCGATATCTCTTTGAATTTCATATTGAACATCCTTTTCAATGGCATGGAGATCTTGAATCCCGAAACAATCGCACGACCTTAAAACAGCAGATGCATTATGATCTTTAATTAGGTTTTCCATTACAACAGTTATATACCGAGTTCGATCGGCGGCAATAGTATCGTATTTCTCTTGTTTACTTTCTGTAATCATATTGTAGAAAACATCGAGTACTTTTTGGTCAACAGTCATAACGAGAGTTTAGGGTATAAAAAAAGGTCTCTTCTCGTCTCGGTTAAACCGAGACGAGAGAGACCCTTAATTTCTTGAAAGAAAAGTAAACTAGTTTACTTTTCCAGAAAGCTCAGATCCTGCTTTGAAACGTACAACGTTCTTAGCTGCGATTTGGATTTCTTTTCCTGTTTGTGGGTTACGTCCAGTTCTAGCTGCTCTATTTGAAATAGAAAAAGATCCGAATCCAACAAGTGAAATTCTATCTCCTTTTTTCAATGCATCAGATGTAGCTGTAACGAATCCATCAAGTGCTCTTTTTGCATCTGCTTTTGACAAATCTGCGTTTGAAGCAATCGCGTCAATCAATTCTGCTTTGTTCATAGTTTTGGTTTTTTAGTTTGTTAAATTAAATTACTTGAACAAATATATTGGAATATCCTTGCCACACAAGGATTTGAGCAAAAAAAACGCATGTTTTGTGGATAAATACGTCATTTTGTTGATAACCCCCTCTGAAATGGTCTGTTTTATTGGTGTTTTCGACTAACAAGGCATAATCGTCGTTGAATGGGTGTTTCTTCTAAGCATCAATTACAGTAAGGTTGTCCACAGAGTTTCCTGCTAAAAAATCCTTATAATTCATTTTTCGTTTCCCTTCAGATTGAATTTCAAGTACGCGAATGAAATAATCTGAACACGGAATTAAGATGCCTTCGCTATCCGATTTAAGTTCCTTCGATTCATCGGTAGAAACACTCGTTTTTAAAGTTCCAAAGATCTTAAAGGTTTTGGATTCGTTTTTCTCTCTATTATATAAGGAACACCAAGCGCCGGGATAAGGTGCTAATCCACGGCAAAAATTATGGACGTCTTGAACCGTATTGGTAAAGTTGATTTTACAATCTTCTTTGAATATTTTTGGTGCCGGTTTATGCGCAGCATCTAAGAGCTTGTCTTGGTTGATTGATACTACTTGATCTGATTGAATTTTATACACGGTAGAGAGCATTGTATTCGCTCCAATATTCATTAGTCGTTCGTAGAGTTCACCAACAGTTTCGTTTTCTCCAATGCTTGCTTTTTCCTGTTCGATAATTTCACCGGTGTCAATTTCCTTTTCGATAAAGAACGTTGAAACGCCTGATTCCTTTTCTCCGTTAATAATTGCCCAGTTGATTGGTGCAGCACCTCGATAGTTTGGCAGGAGGGAAGCGTGTAGGTTAATTGTGCCTTTCGAAGGCATGCTCCAAACTATTTCGGGTAACATTCTAAAAGCAACCACAACGAATAAGTCGGCACCGAGGTTTTTCAGTTCAGAAACAAAGTCTTCGTCTTTTAAATTTGTTGGTTGTAAAACGTTGAGTTCGTTTTTAACAGCATATTCCTTAACAGCGCTTTGATTAATTTTTCGACCGCGACCCGCTTTTTTATCAGGAGCTGTTACAACGCCTTTAATTGCAATACCTTTCTTGTGCAGTTTGTCCAGTATTGTTACCGCAAACTCGGGTGTTCCCATAAAAACTATGCTGAAATCTTTATCCATATTATATTGTCTTCTTTTGCCAGTTGAAAAAACGAAGGTACCCAATTGATAGAATCCCCATAATCCCGAAATAAATGTACTCCACGGACCAGACCCAATAAATGTCCCAATTAAAAACTTTAATGAATAAATATGCAAAGCCAAGGTAGAACCCCACAGCTATCGTTTCGATGTAAAAAGTGAAGCGTGTATTACCACTTCCATTAATAGTTTGAAAGTACACACTAGAAAGTCCATATATTAATACTGACCCAGAAATGAATCGAAGTACCTCAGCGCTTCCTTTTATATATTCCGCTTCAGGATTTATGAGCCGCACCAATGTTTCTGGATATAAGACCGCCCCATGAAATAGTGCGACAAGGAAAATAAATGTGAGGAACTGGATTCTTCTTTGAACAATTTTAATTTCCTTGAATGATTCGCCACCTATATATTGGCTGATATATGTTTTTGTTGTTCCAGCAAATCCCCAGATAGGAATGAAGGCTAAGAAATACAGAGTTCGTATGTTTTGTGATATCGTCAATTCGTAGAAACCTTTCTGTTCAATCCAAACGAAAAAAGCTGTCCATGTTATAAGGGCAACCAATCCTTGAAATAGTATTGGAGCTCCAACTTTTAGTAAGGTCTTGAAAGAATTATAGTTATATCTAAGCTTCGTAAAAAGCTGATGACGTTTTCGATCGTTGCTGTAATTCAGTGCTAAGATTAAAAATAGCATTCCCATTCCGTCAGCAATCATTGATGCATAAGCAGCTCCCTCAAGACCCATTTCTGGTAATCCCCAATGTCCAAAAATTAGAGCATAATCCAATCCAATGTTTGAAAATGCAATTACAATAGCGCTAAGTAAAACAACATAGGTCTTTCCCATTGCTAGGAGGTAGGCGTTGATTGATAAGGCGATTGCTGAGAAAAACAGCCCATAACTTCGAATTTGAACGAAAGTAGTTTCTCCTGATGCAATGGCTTTGTCTCGAGTTATTGCATCAATAATGTTGGGAATGAAAAACTGAATGAACGCACAAAGAATAAGCGCGATAATAATATTTGTAAAGATGGTTGTACCGAATATTTGAGCCAATAAGTTTTCCTTTTTTTCTCCGATTCTGCGAGCCATAAGAATTTGCGCACCGTCTGCCATTCCCATTAAGGCAACAAACATGGTAACATAGATCAAGCCTCCATTACCAGAAGCATTATAGGCAACGGTGCTGTATCGACTTAGAAAAGCCGAATCGGTAATCATCACAATTGACTGAATAAATGATGAGGCCATCAGCGGAATGGCAACGGATAAAATTGTTTTATAGCGAAGGTCGAGCATCAGTCCACTTGAATTACCAGTCCTTTTAGGTATTCGCCTTCTGGATGAAATGCGCTAATCGGATGGTCCATTGGTTGGTGAAGTTGTTCTAAAATTCGAACATTTCGGCCTGACTCAATTGCAGCTGCCGTTATCGTGTGGTTAAATAAAGTCTTGTCAACGACTTGAGAACATGAAAAAGTGAATATAATTCCACCCGGTTTTATTTGTCGAATCGTATGTGCATTCAATCTTTTGTATCCTTGAATTGCTTTGTGTCTTTTGTCGCGGTGTTTTGCAAATGCTGGTGGATCTAAAATAATTACGTCGTAATCTTCAGGAAGATCTTTCATATATGTCATTGCATCTGCTACAATCGATTTGTGCTTCGATCCAAAGTTGTTCAATTCGATATTGTCTTCCGTTAAAGCAATTGCTTTTTTCGAACTGTCCAATGAATGAACAAGATCAGCGCCGTGTTTCAAAGCAAGCAAACTGAATCCGCCAGAATAGCAAAACGTATTTAAAATCTTTTTCCCTTTTGAATATTTAGCCAGCAAGAATCGATTTTCACGTTGATCAATGAAGAATCCTGTTTTTTGTCCAGTAATCCAGTCAATGTTGAGTTTTACTCCGTTTTCCAAAGCAATATGCGGGGTCTCGCAATCTCCAATAAGGTATTTGTCTTCAGTAGCGATCCGCTCGGGAAGTGTATCAGATGATTTCGAATAAACAGCAATTAAATCGCTTTTAAGCCATGCTTTTAGTGCATTAGCAATCAAATCAACGGACTTATACATACCTATACTGTGGCATTGAACAACCGCAACACCATTGTAATAATCAACAACTAATCCTGGCAAACCATCGCCTTCGCCATGTACAAGTCGACAAATGTTATTGTCTTCCCTAAACAATTGCTGGTTGCGGCGAACTTTAATTGCATTGCCAATTTTTCTATCAAAAAAGGGTTGGTCAATTTCTTCGTCTTCAAAAGTCAATACACGAACCGAAATTGTCGCATGTTGAAAATGTCCTTTCGCAATTATTTTCTCCTTGTGATCGTAGACTGTGACTAAGTCGCCATCTTCAAAATCTTCAACGTTAGAGGAAATTGCACCGGAAAAAATCCAAGGGTGTTTTCGCTCAATTGAGTGTGTTTTTTTCTTGTGTATTTGAAGGGCTTTTTCCAAGGTGTCGATTTAAAGTCGAGCAAATTTACACGGCTACATGGATTAAAACGAATAAATCAATAGAAAGTTGATATTTTTGTTCCAAATTGACAGCATGATTTGTAAAGCACATTTTTATTTATTGAACGATCATTTCTCGATTGAACATGCGAATGAAAATTTTAATGGAGAAGAATCTGAATTGAACCGAAGACACGAATGGGAAGATGAATTGGAAATTAAAACGGAAGTTTCAGATGTTCACGTCGAAGAAAATGGAACGTATGTTTTGCAAGGGGAACTTCCAGATGGAAATTCTTTTAGCAATAGTATTTCAAAAATGCGGTTATTCAACATTGCCAATGGAGAGCAAGTTGTAGCTCAATTGGCGTGTTCAGAAAGCATCCTTTCTTCTTTTGATATTGAAAAGAGTGATGAAGCTTTTGTCGTGAAAATTTACATTAAGGACGATGAACCTTTGGCGAATCCTGTTCCTGGAATTTATATCGCTGCGCAAGAATTTCCAAAAGAGCTCATTTTTTAATGATCGAACTCCACAACATCGGTATCAAAAGAGAAGATTGGGTTTTACGTGACGTCAACCTTTCAATTGCCCAAGGCGAATTAATTGGAATTATAGGGGAGAGCGGAATCGGTAAAACAACGCTGCTGAAATTGATGTCGGGTCTTGTTGATGCTTCAGAAGGGGAGGTGCGATTTCAAGGCGTTAAATTGATAGGGCCAACTGAGAAACTAATTCCTGGCTATGAAGAAATTCAACTGGTCAATCAAGATTTCGGTCTCGAACCGTACCACACCGTTTGGCAGAATGTAAAAGAAAAGGTTCTGAATCTGAATCAAGAAGACCAGGATTTGGTGGTGACTGAATTCTTAGAATTGGTTGAATTGAAGCATCTTAAAAATAGAAAAGCAATTGTTCTTTCTGGAGGTGAACAGCAACGTTTGGCAATCGCCAGGGCTTTGGCATGTGAGCCGAAAGTACTTCTGTTAGACGAGCCCTTTGTTCATATAGATCAGCGGTTAAGGTTGAAAATTGTAAATTATTTATTGAAACTTAACGAAGTAAGAAATACCACAATCGTTCTTGTTTCGCATGATGGGGCTGAGGTGATGGGTTTTGTCAAAAAGGTCGTACACATTGCAGCAGAAGGCGTCGAAAGAATTGATTCGATTGAAAATATGTTTTACCATCCTGCAACGTTTGAACAAGGTCAATTAATGGGATGGATCAATCAGATTGAATTGGAAGGAGAAAAGGTTCTTTTTCGGCCAAATGAATATGCAATTGAAGAAGGTGGTATTGAATTGTCATTTACCAATTTCTTAGATACCGGAATCAACGTTTTTAACTATTTTAAAACCGCAAATGGAGAAGACATCGTTTTAACTTCTATGGCGCCATTGGATCAAGTACATTCAATTAATATCAAAAGAAAATGACACTTTCTGATCTCAAAGAAATGGTGAAAACGACATTTAAGGAGTTTGCTCAAGAGCGTCCCTTCCTGCATGGTGCAGCCTTGTCCTATTACGCATTATTGGCCCTAATTCCGTTGTTGTATTTGAGTGTTATGTTTTTTGGAATTGTGGTTGGATACGATACAATGCACACAATTATCGAGGCTCTTTTAAGAGATCAAATTGGATTAAAAGATGTAAGTGGAATTACAACATTTTTAGACCATATTGAATTTTCAGGGAGTGGCGGCCTTATGGAAGCAGGCGGTATTATTGCATTGATGTTTTCATGCACCGCGATTTTAAATTCCCTTAAGAAAAGTATCAATGAATTTTATGATTTAGAAAAGCGGAAGTTGAATCGTAAAAAAAGAATTGTTAAGGGCTTGATATCTAGACTAATGCAGATGGTCTTTATCGTGGGTGCAACAGTTCTTGTAATCGCCATTTATTTTGGAGAAACAATTTTTCTATCAATTGGAGACAAGTATTTCGAGGGTCAAGAATTAATAACGTGGTTTTTTGGAGCCGTTGCTAAGCATGGAATGCCAATCCTTATGAATGTGATCTTGTTTAGCTTTCTGTTCAAATACCTTAATGATGGCATCGTAAAATGGAAAAATGCCATCGTTGGTGCTGTCGTGACCGGCCTTTTGCTTTATTTGGGGCAATTGATCATTAAGTTTTATTTAACTAATTATTTTTTCGGATCGAACGGAGGTGTCGCCGGAACAATGCTAATTATCCTGGTTTGGGTCTATTATTCTTCCCAAATCCTCTTCATAGGGGCCAAGTTTACAGCAGTTTATTCTCGATACAAAGGAACTCCGATTGAAAATAAATGATTAAATATTCATCAAAACTTGATAATATTCTAAGAATTGATTAGTTTTCCGTCAGATTTAATAGTGTTCAATTATGGAGATAGGAAAAAACCTCAAGTTATTGCGAAACCGCTTAAAGAAGTCACAAGAAGAAGTAGCTACGGATTTAAAGTTGACGAGGAGTTCGTATTCTGGATATGAGAACAATGTCGCTCAACCCAATCTTGAAAGCTTGATTCTTTTCAGTGATTATTACAAAATGTCAATTGATGACTTGGTAAAGAAAGACCTGAGTAATTTCAATGATAACGATTGGAAGAAAGTGGACCAGGGATTGCACACAGACGTCAAAGGACAGAAATTACGTGTTCTAACATCCATGGTCGATTCGAACAACGAGGATTTAATTGAATTGATTCCATTAAAGGCAAGTGCAGGTTATGCAGCTGGTTATGCTGACCCCGACTACTTAAAAGTCCTTCCAACGTTTCATTTACCGTTCCTTTCGAAAGATAGAAAATACCGTTCGTTTCCAATTACAGGAGACTCAATGCCTCCTGTTGTAGAAGGTTCGTATGTCGTTGCTGAATTCGTTCAGAACTGGATGTCAATTCGCAATGGAACACCTTGTATCGTTGTTACTAAAGATGATGGAATTGTTTTTAAAGTCGTTCATAATTTATTGAGTTCTGAACAAGGATTCCAGTTGTGCTCTACAAATCCTTTCTACCAGCCATTTACAGTTCACGCCAATAATATTCTTGAAATCTGGAAGTTTGTAAATTACATTTCTCCAGAATTACCTGACGTACGCTTGGATGATAACGATCTTTCAAAGTCGCTTAAAAGTCTTCAAAAAGAGGTGCATGAGTTGAAGAGTATGGTTAAAAATTAATTAACACTTTTGAAGATCATTTGTCTTCAATTTTAAGGAAGTTAAATAGATATCGGGACTTATTTAGAAAGATGTAAGCATCTAGATTATTTTATAAACTTGTTCTCTATACTCAATCACTTCCTCCAAAATCAACTCTCGGATTGCGCCATTAAGATCTTCCGCAGAGCATTCCAACGCCGATGTTAAATCATTTAAACTTGCAGGAAGCAATGCCATGATTTCATCCGCAAGCTTGTCGTTTCCTCGACCTATTCTTGATTTACAATTGTCACATTTTCCACAATCTTCTGTTTTGTCACCGAAGTATTCAGAAATCATTTTTGGTCTACATTCCTTTCCTGTTACATAATTTAAAATAGAATTCAACTTCTCATGTTCCACCTTCTTTCTGCTTTCGTAAATGTCATTAGATAACGATAAATGCGAATCAGGAAGTCGTTCGTGCAGATAGGTTACCAATGGCAATTGAGATTGAAAAGTAATATCTATCACTCCATATTGTTCCAAAAACTCGAGTCGTTCTTTCAATTGCTTCTGGTTAATTTTAAGTCGTTTACAAAGTTCTCCTTCATGAATAGTAGCGAATCTATCAAAAACACCCGCGTAACTTCGAGTGATCAGTGAAATTAGGCTTGAGACTTTTTCATGGTTTACTTGAAACTTGTATAAAGTCTCATTTCCAACGGCAATTTTAAGGCGGGTAGGATGGAAGCTACTTTCAGTAAAATTAATCGTGCCGTTCAGTTGAAGAATTTTAAGCGCATAATACGTTTCACCAATTCCTACTTCAAAAGTATTCGCAAACGATTGAATATTGAAGGGATACGTCTCGTCTGATCCAGATCCTATGGCGATTTTAAGGAAATTCGAAATTGAATTGTAAATCAGCTTGATTCGATCCTTCTCTGGGTATTTGGCTACCAATTTACTTTTTAAGATGTCCAAATCTTGTTCTTCCCAAAATGCTATTGCTTGAGCATCCTGTTCGTCACGCCCCGCTCGACCTGCTTCCTGATAATACGCCTCAAGGTTTCCAGGGATTTCATAGTGAAGAACAAATCTAACATTTGGTTTGTCAATCCCCATCCCAAATGCATTCGTAGCCACCATCACCTTGATATTGCCCTCCATCCATTGATCGAGCATGTATTTTCGATCCTCAGAATTCAATCCTCCATGGTAAATCCCCGCAGAGATCTTGTGAGCGCGCAATTGCGTTACAATCTGCTTAACACTTCGTCGCGTTTGGCAGTATACTATTCCGGTTTGATCTCTATTTGCTTTGCAATAATCTACAATCGCTCCAATCTTATTTTCTGATTGACGAACTGAGTATTTAATATTTTCACGTTGAAGAGAGCCAACGAATTTTTTTGGTTTTTTTAGTTTTAATTGCTCTACAATGTCCTCTTGAACTTTTGGGGTAGCCGAAGCTGTAACAGCAATGATAGGTGCTTCCGGATGGTATTCTCGAATTGCAGCAATCTCTCTGTAAGAAGGACGGAAATCATGTCCCCATTCCGAAATACAATGTGCCTCATCGATTACGATTAGTCCAATTTTCATTCGTTTAAAACGCTCAATGAAAAGATCCGATTTTAGTCTTTCAGGTGAAGTATATAAAAACTTAGTATTGCCAAATCGAGCATTGTCCAATGAAATGTCAATTTCTCGATACGATAAGGCGCTGGTAATCAACGAAGCGTTTATGCCTCTTTTCTCTAGATTGTTCACTTGGTCTTGCATTAAAGCAATCAATGGGGAAATGACCAGAGTTACTCCTTCCAAAGCTATTCCTGGAACTTGAAAACAAATCGATTTCCCTCCGCCAGTTGGGAGTATAGCAAAAGTGTCATGACCATAGATTGCGCTATCGACAATGTCCTCTTGAAGCGCTCGAAACGAATCGAATCCCCAATATTTTTTTAATATTTCTCTACTTTTGTTCACGTCTCTTCTTAAGGAATCAAAAATACTCAAATATTAATTCCGTGAAATATATAGCACGTATTTGATAAAGTTGGAGAATCTCAGTACCTTTGCACTCAGAAACCCCTAGAAATGATAAAAGACTCCAAAGAGATAAAAATCAATAAAAGCCCGCGTTCTAGAATTACTGATGTCGATTGGGACAACTTGCCTTTTGGTAAAGTTTTTTCAGACCACATGCTGGTAATGGATTACAAAGACGGTCAATGGGAAGATGCTGAAATTATACCATTTGAAGATCTTCAAATGCATCCTGCGACATCTGCCATTCACTACGGTCAATCTATTTTTGAAGGTATGAAGGCGAATAAGGATGAGGACGGAAATGTTTTGATTTTTAGACCGGATATGAACGCAAAACGATTTATTGAATCGTGTGAGCGAATGTGTATGCCTGAGATACCTGAAGAGGTATTTGTTGACTTGATTAAAAAAGTGGTTGATTTGGACCGCGATTGGATTCCGAACAAACCAGGATACTCGCTTTATATTCGTCCATTTATGTTTGCTACCGATGATTTTATTGGTATCAAACCTTCAGATACTTATAAATTTATAATATTTACATGTCCAGTTGGAGCTTACTATACGGCGCCAGTTAATGTGAAAATTGAAGAATACTATACACGTGCAGCTCAAGGTGGAGTTGGTAGAGCAAAGACTGCTGGTAATTATGCAGCGTCATTGTATCCAGCAAAATTGGCACAAGAACAAGGTTTTCACCAATTGATTTGGACAGATGCCGCGGAACACAAATACATCGAAGAGTCGGGAACAATGAATATTGTTTTTGAAATTGATGGTAAAATGGTGACCCCTTCAGAAGATATGGATACCATACTAAGAGGTGTTACAAAGCGGTCTGTTGTAGAAATTGCAAAACATTGGGGGGTTACAGTCGAAGAGCGAAAAGTGACTGTAGAAGAAGTTGTTAATGCATTGCGCGAAGGAAGAGTGACGGATGCTTTCGGAGCAGGAACTGCAGCGACAATTGCTCAGATTGCTAAAATCGGTTTCCGCGATGAATTATTCGAATTGCCAAGCATAGAATCAAGAACAACATCAAATAAAATTAAAACATATCTAACGAACTTGAAGTCTGGAAAGATTGAAGATGAATTGAACTGGTTGGTTAAATTCTAACGTTGAATGAATTTATTAAAAGCTTCTCAAGGAAACTGAGGAGCTTTTTTTGTGACTAGTTTAAATTGATTAAGTATATTTGTCTTATTTATAATTATTCTAAATAGTGAACTTAGTATTAGCAGATAGCAATGAGTTAATTAGACTCGGAATTCGTGTTTTAGTAAACACTGAATTGGAGGCTACTATTGTTGGTGAAGCTAACAGCAATGAAGCATTAGTCGAGTTACTTAGATCATTTGATGTAGATGTTGTTGTGATTGATTTCACGGCAACAGGTTTTAATATAGACGTACTTTCTGAAATAAAACGACGGTTTCCTAATGTTAGAATGCTTGGAATAACACCAGAACAGTCCGCAACAGTTTTAGTTGATGCATTGCGTTCTGGCATTACCAGTTATGTAAAGAAGGATTGTTCCTTTCCAGAAATTTTAGAAGCTGTCAGAGAGACGAACAATGGAAATAAGTTCTTTTGCGGTACAATTTTAGAAACGATACAAGAAGCCAATTTGAATGTGGATGATATCGACATTGATGCGTTTTCATGTGAAGCGGTGATTATTTCTAAGCGAGAAAGTGAAATTATTACACATATTTCTGAAGGTTTTACGAACGCTCAAATTGCCGAAAAGTTATTTCTAAGTGCACATACAATCAACACTCACAGAAAGAATATTATGTCGAAATTAGGGGTTAAGAATACCGCTGGGATTGTAATGTATGCCGTTAAAACCAATCTGATTTCCCCAAACAAGTTCTTGTTTACCGCTGATAACGAAGGGTAAAATTGAATTCTCATTTTCTTGTTCGAATCCAGGCTTGAGATTTATCAATTTTTTTTACCCATTTATTGAACGTATTTTTATCTGCGCTGTACAGTACTTCAAATTCGGTAATTTATGCGAAATTTTATAACAGTTTTGTTTACGTTGTTCTCATTGCTGGGTAACGCTCAGAATGAAAATGAACTTCTTAATAATACAAACACAAATTCGAATAACAACTCGAACACAAACTTCAATACTTATGGTAACGGCACTGTGACCGCTGACACCTCGGTTGTGAAGGAAGAAGCAGAAATGGATGAGGATTTAAAAGTTCCAAAGCGTAAGCTTGAAAAAGAATTGTTAAAGGAAAAAGGAAAGGATAAAAGTACCCGTGGATATTCAAGCAATGCACCCGGAGTTGCTGAAACTAAAGCTTTGGAAGTTGTAGAGGCACCATCACCACTGCCATCAATTCAAAGTTCGCAAGAATATAAATCAACATCTTATGGTTTTTCTACAACGAAGCAAAAAGCATCGGTTCAAAGGTTACAACGAAGTCCTTCAATAGAGCAGCAGGTTCAAATGGATGAAGCCGTTGGTTATTTTGAAGTTAATTCTCCAAATTCTTTCGAGTTTCATTATTTCAAATATGCCTCAGGGAATTACGACATCAGCCTGATTGAAAATTTAAAAAACGCAGAAAAATTGCGCCCAAATAACGCCGATGTGCAAGTTCAGTTAGCGGCATACAATATGATCAAACGCGATAACGACAGCGCAATTGGGTATTTAGAGAAACTGAAAATGGCGGGAAAGTTAACCGAGAATACCTTGTACTACGCAGAGGATATCTTGTTGTCCGTTCCCGAAAATGGCGTTTTGATTACACACGGCTTTGATGATTCTTTTGGTACATGGTACAACCAGAACAAGACGGATGTGCGAAAGGATGTTACAATCGTTTCCCTTGATTTCTTGCAGAGTGCTCATTACCGTGAATTATTGAAAGAGGACGGTTTCAAGTTGCCTGAAAGCACGGTCATTGATGTAGAGTTCTTGAAATCCTTCTGTGAATTGAATAGTTCGAAGTCAATTAGCATTTCCTTAACGACGCCAAAAGAATATTTCAAACCGCTTCAAAACAATTTATTTATAACCGGTTTGGTGTTTGAATACCACAAGGGTGAATTTGATAATTTCCATAGGAATGATGATTTATGGAATTCGACCTTGAAAAAGCATCTTGTAGATAATGCAACTGACGAAAAGTCAAAACAACTTTCATCCAATTACTTACCAATGCTTTTGCAATTGAGAAAAGTGTATGTGAAAATGGATGCCAAAGAAAAACTTAAAGAAGTAGATGATGCCTCAGACAAGGTCTCAGTTCAATGTAGAAAATATGAACAAGTCCAGAAACTGAAGAATTCGTATTAATGAGATTGGTAAAGCCCCAATATAAAGAAATGACTGACGAGTCATTAATGATAGCGATTTCCAAAGGAGATAAGCGTGCCTTCAATCAAATATATGAAAGGTACTCTGGTCCGCTATTGGGCTATTTTATGCGCTTACTTTGGCGTGACAGAGAGAAAGCCGAGGATTTTGTTCATGATATTTTTGCTAAAATTATTCGGAAACCAGAATTGTTCGATCCAACAAGAAAATTTAAAACGTGGATCTATTCAGTTGCCAATAATATGTGTAAGAACGAATACAAAAAACAAGAAGTTCGAAAGAACACAACCAATGGACTTGATCATACGTATGCAGTGAAAGATCACAACGCCAACGTTTTGTCTGAAGTTTCTGACAATCAATTCAGAGAAGAGTTTACCAAGAGTTTGAAAGATTTAGACGAAAAGCATAGTGAAGTTTTTAAATTAAGACACATCGATGGATTGTCGATTAAAGAAATAGCCGAGGTTACAGGTATTAGCGATGGAACGGTCAAATCAAGATTGTTTTACGCGACAAAGTACCTCGCAGCAAGTTTAGAAGATTTTAATCCCGTAATGAATAGATAGATGGAAAAGGATTTAGTAGATATTATAATGGAAAAGAGTTACATCGAACTTTCGGCAAATGAAAAAGCTGAATTGAACGAATATTGTGGCTCAGAGTCGGAGTACAATCAAATGAGAGATGTCTTTCAAGGGGTTGAAGGAATGAAATTTGAATCATTTACGCCTAAGAAAGAAACAAAAGAGAGTCTTGACAGTTTGTTTGATAGCTCCTTTCCTAAAGTAGCGCCGATTTGGTACATGTCTGTTTTGGCAACAATTGTCCCGAAAGAAAAAGTTGTTTACCGCCAACCATTGGTGCAAATTGCGGCAATAGGACTATTGATTTTCCTTGCGTATCCATTTTTCAATTCGGATGTAGCAGGCGAGGTTCCTCAATTTGCTGAAGTTCAATCCCCACAACCATCGACGCCAAAGGGTAAGAATAATTTCGTTCCAGAGCCTGTTCAACCTGAAGAGGTGAAAGAGGTTGTGCAATCGGAACCAATTTTGGTTGCTGCTGTTGATCCAAAACCAGTCCTTCAGGCGGCCTTAAATACAGAGCATTCAGATGGAATTTGGGATCCTTCAACAGAGATGGCGTTTTCACAGCCTGCTAGTGAGTCTCCAGAAATGTTAGACTTATTGACAGCGACGTTTTAAGTTGGCTTATCGAATAACGAAGTGTTCTTTTTCTTGCTCTTTTCGAGGAACAACAATGCCCATTCTAAAGAGGTCAATAGTGACATGGTAACGCGCGTCCGATTTGATCGTTTCCCAAGCTTGAAACATTGATTCGCTCCAACGGATATCGTCCAGAATGAAGATTGTTTCATTGTGCGAATGCGTCTCTAATCGTTTCAGATAGTTCGTTAAAGCAACACCATCATGGTGTCCATCGATAAATATTAAATCAAATACTTCATTTGTTAATCCGTCCAAGTAGGAATCGAAAGTTGAATTAACGGATTCAATGTTGTCCAATTGCGTTTCGGCTATATTCTCGTTGGCAACTGCAAAAGTGTTTGAGCAACCTTCAACTGTTGTGATCTTAGAATTGGAATTCCCGGAAGCCATGCAGATAGCACCAATGCCCATAGATGTTCCGAATTCCAATACCCTTTCAGGGCTTAAGTGATTGACCAACTGGTACAATAGAGTTCCAAACTTTCCTCGGCTTGAACTGGTGTTGTAAATGGACCGAATCGTGCGCGTGTTACTTAGTTTCTTAGAACCAGCTCCAAAATCGCTAATTTCTATGGAACGATTGTCCTTACTTAATTTCGCATGAAGCTTGCTTAAATTCGATTTTAGCTCGAGTGAAATCGGTATTCGAAAACATTTATCGGTTAAATCATATATAAAAGGAGAGTGAACGCCATGTCGACGCTTCGCTTTCCATTGATATTTTATATATTCGACCCCCAGATTCATTTTACAAAGTAATAATCTTCTGCGAAGATATGAGCATAGACGAAAAGTCATCCATAATTAATCAAAAAAGAGACATTTTTGAAAGAGAACATTACGTTAGTCTTGCGGCTGCATGTTCAATTGGTGATGGAATTATTAGGATAGAAGGAGATGCGCGGAATGAAGCTCTAGATTTGTTTCGAGAAGTTGCCCCAAGAATTACATTTTTCATCCCGGCTTCCGGTTCTGGATCTCGAATGTTTAAATTTCTTTTTGATTATACGAAAGATAAAATTGAAACAGATGTTGTAAAAAAATTCTTCGATCATTTAGACACCTTTGCCTTTTACCAAACGATTCCGATTAATGTTAGGCAGAAAATGTCCACGCTTCAATCCATTTATTTGGCTGAATATTTATTGAATCAAGAAGGAATGAACTTCGCACAATTACCGAAAGGACTAATTCCTTTTCATGAAGTAAAAGGGAAAACCTACAATCCGTTTCAAGAGCAAGTGCTTCAATCAAGGCATCTAATGTCAAGGGGAGGAGAGATGCACTTCACGGTGCAAGAAGGTTTTGAGGGGATGGTGAGAGATTCAATAGAAAGTCTTGGCGAGTATTTGCATGATGATATTCAATTTTCGTTTTCCAGTCAAGAAAAAAATACGGATGCTTACTGTTTTAATTTTGACGGGAGCGCCTTTATTGAAAATAACGCTCAGTTAAGACGTCCCGCAGGACACGGTGCTTTGATTCATAATCTAAATGCAATAGAAGCAGATTTTATACTTGTTAAAAATATAGACAACGTTCAACATTTTTCTAAGAAGGAAACTTCAAACGATACATGGGAATTGGCTTTAGGAACGTTAATAAAATTCAAACAAGACCTGAGAGCAATCGTCGGGAATTACAGCAAAGCAGCAATTGTAGCGCTTAATAGTAAATATGATTTTCTTTCAGAAACTGAAATTGATTCTTTTGATGAAGCAAGGTTAAGTGAACTTGCGTCAAGACCTTCCAGGGTTTGTGGAATGGTTAAGAATGAAGGTGCGCCTGGAGGAGGCCCATTTTGGATCAATGATAATGGTGTTGTGACCAAGCAAATTGTTGAAGGTATTCAGATTTCGAAAAAAGAAGATCAACAAGCAATATTGAAGTCAAGCAGTCATTTTAACCCTGTTTTTATAGCGCTTTCAAAAACCGATGTAAACGATAAGCCCTTGGATCTAATGTCTTTTATTGATCCGTCAAAAAACCTTGTAGTGAATAGGCCGCACAAAGGAAACGAGATAATGTATCGCGAGTTACCAGGGCTTTGGAATGGAGCAATGAGTGATTGGAATACAATCTTTTTAGAGATTCCTGTTGAAGTTTTCTCTCCCGTTAAAACAGCGAATGATCTTCTTACTGAGGCGCACAGATCTTAATGTAGTTTTTGTCGCTTCAATAAATATTTCAAAAGTACTTCATTGTATCCTTCATTAATATCTGCTGGCATAAAGTCGATTGAATAATCTGCGCATTTTAAGGCTATAGAATCAAAGTACTTGCCAATTGCATCAATGTAAGCCTCTTTGAACTGGTTCGGTTGAAGCTTAATACTCTCTCCGGTTTCCATGTCTACAATGTTGTAAGGACGATTTTCCAATTCAAAATCAATCTCGCGCTTTTTGTCAATCGTATGAAATACAATTACCTCGTGCTTGTTGTGTTTCAAATGTTGAAGCGCTTGGTAGAATTCTTCCGTTTTCTCAGGATCATCAAGTAAATCAGAGAAGATAACAACTAGACTTCGTTTGTGACTCAGTTCAGCAATATCGTGCAAGGTCTGAATGGTAGAAGTAGAGCTTTGCTCGCTTTTGGTATAATCCTTTAAGTTTTTCTCCAATTCACTGAACAAGTACCGATGGTGTCGAACAGATGATTTTGCCGGAGTGTGAAGGTTTATTTTATCCGTAAAAAGAGAAAGTCCAACAGCATCTCTTTGGCGTTTCAGTAATTCAATGATAGAAGCCGCTGCATAGACCGAAAAACTCAGTTTCGTTTGATCTGCTCCAACGGGAAAAAGCATTGAACTCGAGCAATCAATTACAATTTGACAGCGCAAATTCGTTTCCTCTTCATATTTCTTCGTGAAAAGTTTATCCGTCTTGCCGAATAGTTTCCAATCGATGTGTCTGGTTGACTCTCCTTTGTTATAAAGTCTATGTTCTGCAAACTCCACTGAAAATCCATGAAACGGGCTTTTATGAAGTCCTGTAATAAAACCTTCAACAACCTGTTTGGCCAACAAATCAATGTTGCCGAAATTTGCAATTTTTTCTCTTTGAATTTTGGACTCCATGAACTAAAAATACGAATTAAAGTCTACTTAGCTTTTCTTAAAAAGGCATTTATTATCACACCAGACAGAACAAGAACGATTCCAAGTAGAATTGTATTGCTTAAGGTTTCCGCAAAGATGTAATAACCAACGAGGAAGGCGTAGACTGCACCAATGTATTGAAATGGAATAATTGAAGATGCGGCGCCTTGATGAAGTGCTTTCGTCATTGTGATTTGAGCCAATTGAGTAAAAATTCCAATTATTAAAAGATACAACCATTCAATACCTTGGGGCATTGTGAAGTCAAAAAAGCAAAGAACAACCATGAATGGTATGGAAACCATTGGAAAGTAAAATACGATTGTGATTGGAGCATCAGTAGTTCTCAACTTCATTATTGCTACATAGGCAACTCCTGAAAGAACAGCAGAGATCAAGCCAAGACCAATCCAGAACATTGATACTTCCCCGTGTGCAACATTTGGGTCGCCCTTACTGAAAGAAATCAAAAGAACCCCTGAAAAAGTTACTCCAATAAAAAGCCATTGAAGCAAACGGACTTTCTCCTTGAGTAAAACCATTGCGAAAATAATTGTGAAAATAGGAGCGAGGTACTGAACTGTAACAGCAATCGCTAACGGAAGATGGTGAACAGTATTGAAAAATACAGTGAGCGCAATCATTCCCGCCAGACTCCTGATGATCAACCATTTTTTGTTGTTCCCAAATACTGGGATTTTCAATCTTTTAATAATGAACAAGCTAATCGCAAAGGAAACGATCGATCGAGCAAGAACAAGTTCATGCGCAGGATAGGACTGCAGTTCACCAAAACCATCGGTATGAATAGGACCGAGAAGCTTCACAAAGAAGTTTACGATCGCAAAACAGATTCCCGAGAGAATCATAAATATCATGCCTTTTTTCACAAGCGCAAAAATAGCGATGTTAATGAATCTTGCGCAGAATAAAATTTAATTAGTAGATTCGCGTTAATAAGAAAAAAGTGATAAAACTACTAACAATATCAATGTGTCTCGGCTTGTCTTTGAGTGTAAGCGCTCAAAAGCTTGTCCCTAAGTTCACCTACAATGTTGAGCTTGGGCTTCCTGTTGCCGCCAGCAACTTGCCTTTCCGAGACATTATGCAGGGATTGGCCTCGGTCAATACTTTTGGTCAATACACTTTTCCTTTTCATTTAAATCTAGGTGTTGGAATCAAATATTCTTATTTCGCAGTAAATCAATTTTCTGTTTCTGAGGCCGTTTTTGGAGGGATTCACTCTGGGGGTGCTTTCATTAAGGTTGGATATGATAAGTTTTACAATGATCGATTCGCAATGGATTTTGGAGTCAAAGTAGGGTATATGGAACACTATATGTTGACAGACAAAAACAAAAGCAGTGGTGATTATCCAGTGCACGTGGGTGGATCATTAATCGAACCAACAGTTGGCTTTATTCTTACTGCCGACGAGCGCAATTCGTACCGCTTCAACATAGGTTATTCAATTCAGGGCTATAGCTTTAGTCCACAGATGTTAGGTCTTGGTTCTAATGAGAATTATGAGATCGAAAAACTTAATAATTTAACGCAGTATTTTTACGTTGGATTCGGATATACATTCTACTTCGGGGTTAAAGGAAGTAGCGATTAAATGTTTGTTCAAGCGAATTCCCTTAAAGAGATTAAACGTTACTTTGATTCAGAATTATCCATTCTATATACAAAGAGTGAGCTTAAATTAATAATTAAAGAGCTGACCATTAAAAGGCTTGATATTAATCCAGCAGACTATCTTTTGATTTCAGAAAAAAGGCTTTCAGAATCCGATTTACTCTTTTACCACGACGCATTAAAGAGATTGAGAAATCAAGAACCATTTCAATACATTTTAGGAGAAGTCTGGTTTTATGATTTGAATTTAAAGATCGATTCAAGAGCGCTTATTCCTCGTCCAGAAACCGAAGAATTAGTGGATTGGATCAAAACAGACTTGAAGGATCTTTCTCAGCCCACTATAATGGATTTATGCTCAGGTTCGGGGTGTATTGCCTTAGCGTTAAAGTCATTGATGCCGAAATCCAATTGCAGTGCAGCGGAGTATTCGGAAGACGCTTTGTCTCTGCTTCGTGAAAACGCAAAACGTACAAATCTTTCGCTTGATATATCTAAAATGGACGTGTTGAACGAAGATGATTATTCTTACCTCGCACCAAATAGTTTTGACTGCTGGGTGTCCAATCCACCATACATTCCAACTAGAGAGAAGTCGTTAATGGCGCCAAATGTCTTGAAGCATGAACCGCTTATGGCTTTATTTGTAACGGACGAAGATCCACTTGTTTTTTACCGTGTAATTGCAGAGAAAGCTTTGGTTTACTTGAAGAAGGAAGGCGCTTTATATTTTGAAATCAATGAAAATTTAACGGCTTCAATGCTTGCTCTTCTGGAAGGTCTTGGATTTGTTAACATTGAAGTGAGGAAAGATTTGCAAGGTAAGGATAGAATGATGAAGGCACAGACGGTATCTTCACGTCATGAATCCGAATGAGGCAAATATTGAAATTGAACGACTGAGCAAAGAGCTCGATCACCACAATTATTTGTACTATGTTGAATCAAATCCAAGTATTTCTGATTATGATTTTGACGTGCTTTTAAAACAGCTTCAAGCGCTGGAAGAGAAGTTTCCTGAATTCGTAAATGAAAACTCCCCAACGAAAAGAGTAGGTGGCGATATCACAAAGAAATTTGATTCTGTCGTTCATAAATTCCCAATGCTTTCACTTTCAAACACCTATTCTGAGGACGAAATTAGAGGCTGGGTGACGCGAATCACAAAGTTGGAAGACGGCGAATTGGAGTTCGTTTGCGAATTAAAATACGACGGTGTTGCTATCGGTATTCAATATGTAAACGGCGCTTTAATACAGGCTGTTACAAGAGGTGATGGCTCTCAAGGTGAGAATGTGACCAGTAATGTTAAAACTATCAAAACCATTCCACTTCGCCTGAAAGCAGATTTTCCTGAAGATTTTGAAATTCGTGGAGAGATCTTTTTTCCTTTGAAGAATTTTAATCGTTTGAACGAACAACGCAGAGAGGATAGCGAACCTGAGTTTGCCAATCCAAGGAATACGGCTTCTGGAACGCTCAAAATGCAAAACTCGAAGGTTGTTGCATCGCGTGGTCTGGATTGCTTTCTTTACGGCGTTTACGGAACAAATGTTGAAGCTGGTCATTACGAAATGGTGAATCGAGCAGCGGATTGGGGATTCAAAACTCCAAAACCTGAAAAAAGATTCATTGAAAAAACGAAAACGGTAGAAGGTGTTATGGAGTTTATCGCACACTGGGATAAAAGCCGCGGAGAATTACCTTTCGAAATCGATGGGGTTGTAATCAAGGTAAATAGTTACCGTCAGCAGGAAGAGCTCGGTTTTACAGCCAAGTCTCCACGTTGGGCGATTTCATATAAGTTTAAAGCAGAACGGGTTGAGACAGTCCTTGAGTCTGTTGTGTATCAAGTTGGGCGAACAGGAGCAGTCACTCCAGTGGCCAATCTTAAGCCTGTTCAGCTAGGAGGGACGACGGTAAAGCGTGCTTCTCTTTACAACGCAGATCAAATTGAACGATTGAATCTTCACCTAAACGACAGTGTTTACGTAGAAAAGGGAGGTGAAATCATTCCGAAAATTGTTGGGGCTAATTTGGATCTTAGATCACTTGAAGCCGAACAAATTGTTTTCATTGAGAACTGCCCGGAATGCAATACCAGACTAGAACGTAAGGAGGGAGAAGTGCATCATTATTGCTTAAATGAATCAGCTTGCCCACCGCAAATAAAAGGGAAGATCGAACACTTTATTGGTCGCAAAGCCCTGAACATTGATGGGCTTGGTGCCGAAACTGTAGATGCTTTATTCGATGCAAAACTGATTTCAAACTACGCCGATCTTTACGATTTGACATTTCACCAAGTGGTTGAGTTAGAACGAATGGCGGACAAGTCGGCGAATAACTTAATTTTTGGTGTTCGAGACTCTAAGGAAATCCCATTTGAACGCGTTCTTTTCGGCTTGGGTATTCGGTTCGTAGGAGAAACTGTTGCCAAGAAATTAGCGAAGAGTTTAAAAAATATCGATGCCTTAGCTTCTGCAACATTTGAAGAGTTGATTGCAATTGATGAAATAGGAGATCGAATTGCCGAATCCATTTTGATGTTCTTCAACGATGAAGAAAACAAACAATTGATTCAACGTCTGAAAGATGCAGGGCTTAATTTTGAAATTATTGAAAAAGAAGGAACTACAAACAAGTTTGAAGGGAAATCATTCGTTGTTTCGGGAGTTTTTAATGTTTTTTCTAGAACTGAATTAAAAGAAGTGATCGAAATGAATGGAGGGAAGAATGTAAGTTCTATATCTGCCAAAACAGATTTTGTAATAGCAGGCGATAAAATGGGACCAGCTAAATTGAAAAAAGCAACAGATTTAGAAATAACAATTTTGTCAGAAGACGATTTTATAAAAATATTGAATGAGTAATTCTCAAAGTATATGGAAGTCTACAAGGAATATGCTTCTTGTTGTCAACTTTACCTCAGAAGAAGAGTTGCGTCAATTTCGCGAAGCAGTGAAAGCGATGGGTCTTAATATTCATGTTTGTCAAATCCTCGCTGTTGTGCCCTTAAAAAAGGAGATGGTATTACTTCGTGAGGTGACCTCTGTCGTTTATTGCAGTGTCCAAGAAATTAGTTTTTTAGGGAGGTTAAAGAACCAGAACGCTACAAAACTTTTAGCGGATCATTTCGATATGATCACCATTGTTGGAGATTTGAATAAGAAAATGGCTAAGGTTGTGAATCGAGTGTCTCACAACATTGTTGTTGGGGTGAATTCAAATGTTGATTATTTAACGATTAATTTGATTACTAAATCAACTTCTCCTGAGCAAATCCTTAATTTTGTCAAACAAACTTTAGAGAAAATAAATTAGAAAATGAACAATCCATTTAAAGGCTCAGGAGTAGCGCTCGTAACACCGTTTAATGATGATTTATCAATTGACTTCGATGCATTGAGAAAGTTGGTTAATTATCAAATTGACAACGGAACGGACTTTTTAGTAGTTCAAGGGACTACAGGTGAATCTCCAACACTTTCCAAAGAGGAAAAGCTTGAGGTTCTTAAATGTGTTCAGGATGAAAACAAGGGGCGTTTGAAAATTGTCTTTGGAATTGGCGGAAACAACACCGTTGAAGTCGGTGCGTTTTTGAAAAGTATTTCAAATAAGGGACTTGATGGAATACTTTCTGTCTCTCCATATTACAACAAGCCAACGCAAAAGGGGATTGTAGAGCATTACAAATACCTTGCGTCTTGCACACCGCTTCCTATCATTTTATACAATGTTCCCGGGAGAACTGCTTCGAATGTATCAGCAGCGACAACTTTAGAGTTGGCTAAAATCGATAATATCGTAGCAATGAAAGAAGCATCTGGTGACTTTTCACAAATCATGGAGATTGTTCAGAATAAACCCGAAGGATTCGATGTACTGTCTGGCGATGATGCAATTACAATGCCGATGATGGCAATTGGAGTAGCGGGTGTTATCTCAGTTGTAGCCAATGCATACCCAAAACGATTTGCAGAAATGGTTCACGCCGCTGCAAATGATGATATGGATATAGCAAGAGCTGCTCATTACGATTTACTTCTCGTAACGCACATGTTGTTCGAAGAAGGAAATCCAGGAGGAGTAAAGGTTGCACTGGAAAAACAAGGAATAATGAAACCTCTTATGAGAATGCCGTTATATCCAATATCTCAAGACTTGAGAACGCGTATCGAAAATGAAACTGAAAGAATAATAGGACAATGATTGAAGCAAATAACATCGTCGAAGCAATTGAGAAGGCCGACAAAATTGTAATTACCAGCCATCGATCTCCCGATGGAGATTCAATTGGTAGTTCACTTGGTCTTGCCCGATTTATTCAAGCGCTCGGTAAAAAAGTGGATATCTGTCACCCAGATCCTTGCCCTGAATTTATAGAGTGGACAGTTAAGGACGATACAATCTTTGATTTTGAATCATCCGAGGAGTTAGTAACGCAAAAACTGAAAGATGCAGACTTGATCTTCTCATTGGATTACAATGCAGCACACCGCCTTGGAAATGATATGGGAGATGTGTTGAAAGCAACTTCGGCAAAAAAAATAATGATTGATCATCACTTGGATCCAGACGATTACGCAGACATTACGGTTTCCGAACCAGATGTTTGTTCAACGGCACAGTTGATCTATGAACTAATTGATGCTTCTGGAAATAGCGGTTTGCTTAATTCTGAAATAGCGGAACCTATTTATCTTGGTATCATGACGGATACAGGATCGTTTAGATACAATTCTGTGACGCCAAGAACACACGACATTTTAAGTAGTTTACTCAAGTCAGGATTGGACCATACAAATGTCCATGAATCCACTTACGATGGAAACCGCATTGATAAGTTAAAGCTAAGAGGTTTTGCAATCTCTGAAAAACTGGAAATTGTAGAAGAGTATGGCGTTGCAATACTGTCATTGACAGAAGAAGAATTGGCTCGATTCAACTATATCAAGGGAGATACTGAAGGATTGGTGAATATTGCATTGTCGGTTGAAGGTGTTCAAACTGCAGTGTTCTTCAATGAAAGTAAAGGGAGAATTAAAATATCATTCCGATCAAAAGGAGCTCCTGTTAATGTTTTAGCAAACGAAAACTTTGATGGTGGTGGACATAAATTCGCCGCTGGAGGAATAAGCGATTTGAGCATGAATGATACGCTTGAAAAATTTAAATCATTAATACCTAAGTATTTCGGTGAATAAATTCATTTACATAGCATTTACAATCCTTCTCGTTTCGTGCGCTGAAGAGTTTAAGCCAGTTGAGCCAGAGTTCAAATGGAGTAAAAAGCAATCTTCGGAATTGAACAGCAAATTTGCGAAGCAAGAAGAGATTGATATCAATCTGTACCTAAATATGCGCCCCGAATGGGAAATGAGTACAACGGGTTCAGGATTGCGTTATTGGGTTTATGAAGCGGGTGATGGAGAAAATTTGTCATCAGGTGATATGGCTGAAGTTGAATACTCTGTTGGGTTATTGGACGGAACGGAGTGCTATGCAACCGCTTCGGATGAATATGTAGAGGTGATAATTGATCACAGTGAAGTCGAAACCGGGATGCAAGAAGCGTTGAAGCTTTTAAAAGTAGGAGATAAAGCAAAAATTATTGTTCCAAGTCATATTGGGCATGGTTTACTGGGGGATTTGGATCAGATTCCACCTCAAAGAACATTAGTGATAGATTTAACATTATTAGGAATAACAAAATGAAGTATTGGTTAATTATAGGGGTGGCAGTAACTCTTGTGTCTTGCGATACAGAAGGTAATAAGCCAGACACAAGTAAAGTAGAGATTGTCGAGAATAATGCTCCTAAAGTTGTTGTAGATTCTAATGGTGTGGACTTTGAGGCTGATCGTGAAGTTATAGACGAAAAGACGATCGAAGGAGGAGTGAAGATAAAATGGTATGAGCATGGTGAAGGCGAAAAAGTCAAAGCCGGAGATATGGTCAACATTGATTACAAAGTTTACCTAGAAAATGGTAAAATTATCGATGGAAATCATCTTCTAAATTTAGAAAGTCTTCCGTTCATGGTTGGATTTCAAATGCAAACAGAAAGTTGGGACAATGCATTTAAAGAGCTTAGGGCAGGTGATTTTGCTGAAGTTCTTATTCCAGCAAGTGAAATGAGGGGAGACAAAGAGATTGAAGGAGTGGTGCCGAAAAACGCTAACAACATCCTTAAAATTCGAATTTTAAGTTTTAGCGAGCCAACAAAAATCATCGATGGTACACGTATTTGGCTAATGAAAGAAAATGAAGCAAATACCAATAAATTCAATGAATCGAATCGAATTTCCTTCCATTGTTGGGCCTCATCTCCATCCAATCCAAGGTACTTCAATACAGAGTGGAAAAACAACCCTTATAGCTTCGGTTTGGGAGATGGAGGACTTGTTCCAGGATTACGTAAAGCGTTAATTAATGCTAAAAAGGCAGACCTTATGTTCGTTCACGTACCTGCTAAAGAAGCCTTTGGTGCAGGGGGATACCAAGACCTAGTTCAACCAAATGAAGACCTACTTTATCGCGTGTTCGTGATGGACGTAATGAAATAATTAATTCAATTTTTTATCTTTGTGAGGGCTGAATACAAGCTCTAGCAAGAAATTTTAAACTATGCGCATTCTCCTAATTCCCTTTCTAACTTTAATCTCCTTCGCTGGTAATTCTCAGCAAATAATCGATACCATTCAATCTGAGGAAGGAACGATGATTGTTTTTGCAAACCGTACTTGGGTGTATCTAGAAGATTTAAACTTTGATGGGGTTATGAATCATTACGTTGCTAGTCAAGTAGATATGGACTCTAGCCTCAACTATATTCAGTCTTGGGACCACGATATATGCTATACCTCAAACTTAGCGAACAATGTGAACGCAATGAAAGATACAATTTGGTTGTGTCTTGAGGACTCGGAAAGCGATAGCTTGGATGGCTTGTTTCACATGCCGACGGATGGAAACATCACCTCGAATTTTGGATGGAGAAGAGGTAGAAATCACAACGGAACCGACCTTGATTTAAATACAGGTGACACTGTTTGTGCAGCTTGGGGAGGAAAAGTTCGATATGCGAAATTCAATACAAGTGGATTCGGAAACTTGGTAATTATTCGTCATCACAATGGATTGGAAACCTTTTATGCGCACTTAAGCAAGCATTTAGTTGTGCCTAATCAAATGGTGAATCCCGGTGATCCAATAGGCTTGGGAGGGAATACAGGACATTCTTACGGGTCACATCTTCACTTCGAAGTGCGCTTTTACGATATTCCAATGAATCCTGAAAAAATTATTGATTTCAAAGAAGGTATCGTACGTGATGAAAACTTAATGGTTCATCGAGGGTTGTTTAGACCTGGCGGGTATACACCGACTTCTTCTGGAACCGCTGTTGCAAGTGGTGATAAGAAATATTATAGGGTTCGATCAGGAGATACCTTGGGGGCTATTGCATCAAGGAATAGAACAACAGTATCAAGAATTTGCCAGTTAAATGGTATCCGTCCAACGACTGTATTGCAAATTGGTAAAAACCTTAGAATTCGCTAAATACACAATAAGCGTTAAACTAAGACGTATTTAGTGTCGAATAAAATTTAATAGTAGTACTTTTGATAACAATGAAAAATACATTTTTTTTAGCTCTTGGATTTATTTTACTTGCTACGACTTCATGTTCTGAATACAATGAAGTCGTAAAGTCAGACGATTACGATAAGAAAATAGCGGCAGCCAACGATTATTTCGAAAGGGGGAGTACGCCAAAAGTTAAAAATCCAGGAACGGAGAAAGAAAAGGAGAAGATTAATAGTTCTATTATTTTAAGATCGATTAACCTTTACGAGCAAATTTATCAGCGTATGCCAAAGACTGATGAAGGTGAAATAGCCTATTTCAGATTGGGTAAGGCCTATTACATTGCAGAAGATTACTACATGGCTGGATATTATTTGGGTCAATTCCCTCAACGTTTTCCTTACAGTATTAAAGCAGAAGAGTCTTTATTTTTGAGTGCAATGTGCTCTGTAAACAATTCACCTGAATCTTCCTTGGATCAAACAGAAACGGAGTTGGCAATAAACGGATTGCAGCAATTTGTAGACAGATATCCAACATCTAATTTTGTTGATTCTTGCAACGGAATCATGGATAACCTTCGATTTAAGGTTGAGTTTAAAGAATACAATACAGTAAAACTTTACGCTAAGACGGAGCGTTTCGCAGCTGCTGTTAGTTCAGCAAATACATTTATTGACGATTATCCAATGTCAGAATATAAAGAAGAGGTGTATTTTGTCCTAGTTAAAAACTCTTACTTTCTAGCAAAAAATAGTATTGAGGACAAAAAAGTGGAAAGAATCGAGGATACTATTGAAAGATATAATACCTTTGTATCCTTGTTTCCTTCGTCAGAGAGAGTTAACGCTCTTGTCAACTATGAGCGAACAATGAAAAGTGAGTTGAGTAAAATAAAGGAATTAAAGAAATCAAAAGGTTAAGCAATTAATTAGACTTATGAATTTTAAGAATAGTACGGCTGAAAAGACTACAATAACAAGAAACACAGACGAAATCGAAGAAGCGACTGGTAACATTTACGAGTCTATCGTTTTGATGTCTAAAAGATCGAATCAATTAAGTACAGAATTGAAAGAAGAACTTACTCAGAAACTTTCAGAGTTTGCTTCAACGACTGATAACCTTGAAGAAATTTTTGAAAACAGAGAGCAAATTGAAATTTCTAGATTTTACGAAAGACTTCCTAAACCAGTTGCTATGGCTATTCAAGAGTTAATGGAAGAAAAAATCTACGTTAGAAATCCGGTTGTAGAGGAAGACTAAATAAAAAAAAATGCGAGGAAAACGCGTCCTTCTTGGAATTACCGGAGGAATTGCAGCATATAAAATTGCCTTCCTTATTCGGTTATTAAAAAAATCTGGGGCTGAAGTCAAATGTATATTGACTCCAGCCTCTTCTGATTTTATAAGTCCCCTTGTTGTATCAACATTATCTGAAAATCCAGTTGGAATCGAATTCTGGAACAAAGAAGATGGTACATGGAACAATCACGTTGAGTATGGAGTGTGGGCAGATATCTTTGTGGTGGCGCCATTAACAGCCAATTCATTAAGTAAAATGACAAACGGAAGCAGTGATAACTTATTACTTGCAACCTATTTGTCAATGAAAACGAAAACTTTAGTTGCTCCGGCAATGGACTTGGATATGTATGCACATCCAACGACCAAAAGAAACTTGGATTTACTGATTCAAGATGGAGTTGGAATAATCCCCGTAGAATCGGGAGAACTTGCATCAGGATTAAACGGAGAAGGTAGAATGGCCGAGCCTGAAACGATTCAACAAGCAATTCAAGATTACTTTGACGCGCAACTAGAAGTGGAATTTAAAGGGAAAAAAGTACTCGTTACTGCAGGACCAACCTTCGAGTCTATTGACCCTGTTCGTTTCATAGGAAACCATTCAAGTGGGAAAATGGGATACAGAATCACCGAGGAGTTGCTTGCAAGAGGAGCTCACGTAATTCTTGTTTCAGGTCCAACGAAAGAAGAATTGGTACACGATAATTTGACTTTGATCCCAATAAAAACGGCCATTGAAATGTTAGAAGCAGTTCAATTGCATTGGAAGGATTGTTCTTACGGTATTTTCTCCGCTGCAGTTGCCGATTACCGCCCAAAGTCTATGGCAGATCAAAAGATCAAGAAAAACGACGATGAATTGTCCATTGAATTGATCAAAAATCCGGATATTTTAAAGTGGGCAGGCGATACGAAATCGAGTGATCAATTATTGGTTGGATTTGCTTTGGAAACCAATGATTTACTTGAAAATGGTAAAAAGAAATTGGCCAAGAAAAATTTAAACCTAATTGTTCTAAATACACTTGAAGATAAAGGCGCTGGATTTGGTGTTGACACGAACAAAATTAGTATTTTAGATAACCACAATAATCTCGTCGAATTCGAGTTAAAGTCTAAGAAAGAAGTTGCAAGTGATATTGTATCACATTTGAAAACGTATATATCGAAATGAAAATAGTTGTACTTATAGCGTGTTTGGCCGGATTCTCAATGGTTGGGAGGTCTCAGGAATTAAATTGCCAAGTAAACATCGTAACAGATGCATCTCTTGAGGTTACCAGTGTAGAGCTAGAAATCATTGAGCAATTGAAAGGGGTTATTTATGAATTTATGAATAACACGCAATGGACAAAAGACAAGTTCACCGTTGAAGAAAGAATCAATTGCAACCTTCAAATTCAAATTTCGGAAATTCCTCAACCGGGAACGTATTCAGGTGCGGTTCAAGTTCAGTCATCTCGACCTGCATTTAATTCAAGTTACAACACAACAATTTTCAACTTTCAAGATGAAGATTTGGTTTTTGGATTTTCTAGAAACGCAGTTTTGGCCTATGCTCCAAACCAATATAGAGACAACATAACTTCTATTTTGGCATTCTATGCGTATTATATTATTGGAATGGACTATGATTCATTTTCCAATAAAGGAGGAACGAAATATTTCAATGAAGCACAACAAATCGTAACGAATGCTCAATCATCAGGTGCGCCCGGTTGGAAGTCGAACGAGAGAGGGAAAAATAATCGTTATTGGTTGGTAGACAATGCTTTGCACCAATTGTTTTCTCCATTGAGAGAATGCAATTACGAATACCATAGAAAAGGATTGGACGTGATTTACGATGACAAAATAGCTGGACGTAAAGCTGTATATACGGCTTTAAATAAATTACTTAAAGTCGTTTCAACGCGACCAAACTCCTTAAATGTAACAAACTTTATTCGAGCCAAAACGATTGAACTGGTTAACCTGTATAAGGATGCAGAGGCCAAGGAAAAGAACCAGGTCGTCAATCTCTTAAAGAGGCTTGACCCCACGAATTCTTCCAAATATC
>JBLHVW010000020.1:0-35400 GCA_047628775.1 Salibacteraceae bacterium
AAATAGAACTTATGAATTATTTCATGAAGCATTCTCGGTCTCTTGATATAATCCATCATTTTCCGTGATTTGGATGTGTCCTCATCATAAAAATGTTTTTGATGAACAAGAGCATTATTATCCTCGTTTACAGTGATCTCTTCTAGCCATGAATGATCGGCTCCAATAATGTGAATTTCTTCATACTTAAGATGGATCATATTCATAATTGCTGGAATTAGAACATTGTGTGGACGTGGCATACCTAGTTTTGCAGTGAATAGAGTATGTTTAAAGAAATCAAAGCCTTCAAGCCCTGTAATGTTAAAGTAAAGTGGAATAATTTTTTTATTCTGAGCAAGAAGTTCACGAAATTCAATCGATTTTTTAGCTCCGAATGGGACCATTAAATAAATTTCCCAAGTCACTTTTCTTTGCAATGCTTCAAAAATAGAGGTTTGTAATTTTTTATAACGTTCAGGCATTTCATCCCTTGAAATGAATAGGATTTTTGAATGAAGAACGTAGTATTTAGGCTTCAAAACTTCTAAATATTCAGATGTGGCAAAACTATTGACACATAACGTGTCATTTCCAATTAATAGATCTCTGTGTGTTTCGATGGACTGTTTAAAAGATGGCCCATTACCGATTATAATGCACCTTTTACTTTTGTCAAGACCATCAATCTTAAAATTATTTTTCCATTTTGACAAGACAATTATCTTAACCAAACTTTCAAACGACAACATGATATTTTTTAAGATCGCCTTCATGCTCTGAAGAAAAATATGTTAAGTTGTAAATCCATTTCACAGTCTTCCTCCGTATTTATGAACGGCTGTGTCATTCGTTTGGCAGGAAGTATTTTATAGCGAAAACCACTTTCAGTGGTGATTTTCAAAATATCCTCCAAGCCTTGTGGCTTTGATGGGAATGAGTGAAACTCGATAAAAAGAAAGTCAACTTTTTTAAGTTCATCTCCACAGTTTAATAGTGTTTCGTACTCCGCTCCTTCAATGTCAATCTTCAATAAATCAATATGGTCATAAGGGCTAAGAAGGTCTTTGATTCCAATTGTTTCTACGTCAATGCTATTTTTAGTTGAAAAAAGAGAACCTGAATCTCCACCTTGACTGCCAAATTGGAGCGTCTCACCAGATGTAGACCAAAGAGCCTTTTCAATGATCTTAGCCTCGCATCCAACGGTTTTAAGGTTCTCGTCCAATAGCTTTCTTACATTCGGATCGGCCTCAATTCCAACAAGTTCTGCCTCAGGATATAGTTTCTGAAAGTAGAGGAGTGAAATTCCAATATTTGCGCCGCAATCAATAATAACTGGCTTTTGAGATTTAGCCTTAAACTTATAATTCTCTTGATAAATGATCTCATTGTACATTCCAAGCAAGGAAAAAGCATCGTTGTATTTGATCCTTGATCCTGAAATTCTTGTTTTTCCTCCTTGGTGGCTCGATTTAATGCCCGACAATATTACAATCTTAAGAAGGCCATAGTATTTTGGGTTGAAAAATTTTGAAAAAGTACGGTTTAACGTTTTACTAATTACTCCCATTTCAAATGTCTAATGTTTTAAATCTTCTTTGTGACAAAATACCCTATTAATACATACCAACGAACAAGTACAATATACTTCGCTTTTGGTAATTGTCCTTTAATTAAAAATAAAAAGGCAAGAATAAAAGACGCTCCTAATTTGAAAAAGTACTCGAATACTTTCGAAAAACGTGTTCCAAAGCCTTTTGATTTCAATCGAATGGCTTCGCTTTGTCCTACGATTTTGGATAAACGCACAATGAAATAATGCTCCAATCGATGGTCATCGATGAAATGTTCGACTTCCATCTTAGGTACATAAAGTGTTTTGAGCTCAGCTTTTTTAAGTTTATCAAAGACAAATTTCTCGTCGCTACGTGTATGTAAATTCGTATTGAATCCACCGTGTTCTTCAAAGAAATGCGAGCGGAATCCCATATTACACCCAACAGGATATTTTTTAAGAAAGGGCATTACTTCATCTCCCATATCAACCTTTGAAACGAGGCCTTCAAGGTAAGAAGAAAGCCATTTAGGATGTTTCCCCTCGTTGTATCTAGGGATTACCTTTCCGCCAAAAGCGATGTATCCATTATAAGTGTCATCCAGCGCAAATGTTCTGAAAGTCTCAACGTATTCAGGAACTGCAAATCCGTCATCATCAATGAAGCAAATAAGATCTCCTTTGGCCGTTTTTATTCCGCAGTTTCGTGCGTACGATAATCCTGGATTTTCTTCCTTGATATACGTAATGTCTAAATTCGGGTTGTCCGAAATGAATGTTTTACAAATTTGAGCAGTCGAATCGCTTGAGTTATTATCTACAAGAACGATTTCAAAATTTTCAGGCTTCTCAGTCTGATTTTTTAAATGCAACAAACATTCAGGAAGATAAACTTCACGATTATAGGTACAGATTACTACGGATACTTTCATTCAATTGAAATTAGTTCAATTTTCCTTTTACTTCTTTAATCGCAGCTTCAAGTCCACCTGCGTTCTTACCTCCAGCCTTAGCGAAAGCAGCTTGTCCGCCACCACCTCCTTGGATGTGTTTGGATACTTCACGAATGATCGTTCCCGCATTGAAGTCTTTATCAACAACAATATTATCTGAAGCGATGATGCTTAAGGTACATTTGTCGCCTTCTTTTCCTCCAATGATTCCAACAAAATCTTTCACCTCCCCCTTTAATTGGAATAGAATGTCTTGAATAGATGCGCCATCCAAATCGATAATTTCGCTTAAAAGATTCACACCATTGAAAGGTGCGATATGCGTTTTTAAATGAAGCTTCATCGACTTCGCCTTTTCTTTTTGGAATAGGTCTAGATCTTTGCACAGTTCCTTGTTCTTTGCAATTAGATCATTCACAGCCTTCAAGATGTCTTTTGGATTCTTTAGCGTATGACAAACCTTGTCTAAAATAGTCGCTTTGTTCGAGTAGAACTGTTCTGCTTTTTTAGAAGTAATTGCTTCAATTCGACGAATCCCAGAAGCGACTGCCGTTTCTGTTGTAATAATGAACAAACCAATTTCACCAGTTGCCTGAACGTGTGTTCCTCCACACAATTCTACCGAATCACCAAATTTGATAACACGAACCGTGTCCCCATATTTCTCTCCAAATAAAGCCATTGCACCCATTTCTTGGGCAATTTCCATTGGAGTATTTCTTTTCTCTATTAATTTGATGTTTGCATGAATATTCGCCGACACCATTTCCTGTATTTGCACCAATTCTTCATCGGTGACCTTAGAGAAGTGCGAGAAATCGAAACGTAAATAGTCCGAGTTAACCAACGAACCTTTTTGTTCAACATGATCGCCCAGAACCGTTCTCAACGCATGATGCAATAAATGTGTTGCAGAGTGGTTGTTTGCCGAAGCCAATCGTTTTTGCTTGCCAACTACACCATCAAATGTCGCACGAAGATCACTTGGCATTTCGTTCATCAAATGAATGATCAAACCGTTTTCTTTCTTCGTGTCGAAAATTGAATATTTCTTTCCTTCGTCTTCAATGTAGCCTGTGTCTCCAACTTGTCCTCCACCTTCCGGGTAGAAAGGAGTTAAGTTAAACACCACCTGAAAGAATTCTTTTTTCTTCTGCGATACCTTTCGGTACTTCACAATTTTAACGTGTGTGGAAAGTAGATCGTATCCAACGAATTCTTCAATGTTATCTTCTCGAAGTTCAATCCAATCATCTGTCTCGATCGCTGTTGCGGCGCGAGATCGCGTTTTTTGTTTTTCAAGTTCTTCCTCAAATCCTTTTACATCAATTTCAAGATCGTTTTCTCTTGCGATCAATGAAGTCAAATCAACAGGGAATCCATACGTGTCCAACAATTCAAAAACGATAAACCCTTCAATCGTTGATTGATTCGCCAATTTCGTTTTCTTGATCACAAGATCAATTCTTCGTAAACCTTGTTCCAATGTTCTAAAGAAACTGTTTTCTTCTTCTTTAATTACCCTTTGAATCAAGCCTTGTTGTTGCTTTAATTCGGCAAAGGTTTCTCCCATCTCATCTACAAGTACAGCAGATAAATCGGACAAGAATGATTCTTTTAAATCCAAGGTTTGGTATCCGTATCGAACGGCACGACGTAAAATTCTACGGATCACATAACCAGCTCCTGTGTTTGAAGGCAACTGGCCATCAGCAATAGAGAAAGCAATTGCTCTTACATGATCCGCGATTACGCGAAGTGCAATATCCGTTTCTTCGTTCTTTCCGTATTCCACACCTGAAACCTTTTCCATGAACTGAATAAGCGTTTGGAATAAGTCAGAATCATAATTCGACTGCTTTCCTTGAAGTGCCATTGCAAGACGTTCTAGTCCCATTCCAGTATCAACATGTGTTTGTGGAAGTGGTTCTAAATCTCCGTTTGCTTTTCGGTTGTATTGCATGAAAACATTGTTCCATATCTCAATTACTTGAGGGTGGTCTTCATTCACCAAAGACCCTCCGTCCAGTTTTGAACGTACATCATCTGATCTTAAATCAACGTGGATTTCTGAACATGGACCGCAAGGACCGGTGTCACCCATTTCCCAGAAGTTATCTTTTTTATCTGCTAAAATGATTCTGTCTGCGGCAATGTGTTTTTTCCAAATATCAATGCTTTCTTGATCTACAGGAACGCCGTCTTGCTTATCACCTTCGAATACAGTTACGTAAATTCGATCAACTGGAATTTCATAAACGTTCGTCAATAAATCCCAAGCCCATTCAATTGCTTCTTCCTTGAAGTAGTCACCAAATGACCAGTTACCTAGCATCTCAAACATCGTGTGATGATAGGTATCAACTCCAACTTCTTCCAAATCGTTGTGCTTTCCTGAAACGCGTAAACATTTCTGTGAATTGGCAAGGCGTGGGTTTTTAGGAACGGCATTTCCGAGAAAATAGTCCTTGAATTGATTCATTCCCGCATTGATAAACATCAATGTCGGATCGTTTTTCACTACCATTGGCGCGCTTGGCACAATCTCGTGACCTTTTGATTCGAAATAATCAAAAAATACTTTTCGGATTTCAGCAACTGTCATTTCTTACCTCTTGTATTGTTATTCTAAATATCTAATTGATTGAATTACTTCAATTCTTTGCTATACTGCATGTTAGTCGGATATGCAAAGTCCAATCCAGCTGTGTTGTATTGACGCAAAATTTCCATGTTCACTTCCGTTTGAGCAGAAAGAATATCATCTGGACTTATAATCCAATAGATGAATAATATTCCCATTGAGAAATCTCCCCAGCTATTAAAAGAAACCAAAACGTCATCCGTCAACTTTGGGTTTTTTGCAACGATGTCTTTTAAGATGTCCATTGCGAAAGTCATTTTATCTGGATCCGTTTCATACGTCAAGCCTAGATTTACAACTACTTTTCGTGTAGGTTCCTTTGTAACGTTTTCAATAGCATTGTCGCTAAATTGACCGTTTGGAATAGTAATTAAACGTCCTTCTAATGTTCTCACTCTAGTACTTCGGACTCCAATTTCTTCAACGAAACCATCCATTCCATTCACCTTGATTCGCTCTTTTATTTGGAACGGCTTGTCCAAGAAAATCATTAATCCTCCAAAAATATTTTTCACCGTGTCTTGCGCTGCTAAAGCAAGTGCCAGACCTCCAATTCCAAGTCCTGCGATCAATGCACCAACATCAAAACCTGAGTTGCTCATTGCAATGACAACTCCAAAGACCCAAAGAACTGCTTTGATCGTTTTACGAAGAATCGGAAGCAATTGATCGTCCAAATCACTATCTGATTTCTCGACCATTGGAACAACATATTCTTCAATTAAAGAATCAACAACACGAGCGATTAACCATGTTACATTCAAGATGAAAATGATCATAAATACACTTGCAAAGAAGGCATCAACACTATCTGTAAAGTGAAGTCGATTGAATCCCCAATAGAATCCTAAAATCACAATTCCGTAAACAACAGGCTCTTCTAGTTTGTCAACAAGGATGTCATCCAAGCCTGTTTTGGTCTTGGCTGCTAATGTTTTCACGAACTTTCCAATCGCCCAGTAAAGAAGTTTACCAATTACGATTGCGGCAATTACAATTACAATAGACACAAAGAGACTCATCACAGAGTTTCTTCCCCATTCGGTTAAAGACCATTCCGGTGCCCAACTGGAAATCCAATTTGGAAGTTCATCCGCTGCACTTGATAACTTAAATATAATATTCATAACCTGTGGTTTGAAGGTTCAACTTGCGAAGATAGCGCTATCTTTTATGAATACATAGCAAAGAAGTAAGGATTAATTGACGGTTAATTGTTGATTGTGGAAATGGGGTGGTTTAAGCGTATTAAAAAAAGTCTAAATATTGACGAGGTTTTGTCCGTTTTTGTCTTTTAATTTTTGTTAACAAGCACTTCATTGAATTCTTTGTAATTTTACGCTGTGGCAAAACAACACTTTAAATACAATCCGAAGAATCTATCTTATGAGGAAGTCAATGTTAGTGCTGGGAAAAAGATTTTCAGAGTACTTCTTTGGTTGGCGCCAAATGTTGTTGTTGGACTGTTGATTGCCTTCATTTTTACACAAAATATTGATTCTCCGAGAGAGAAAGAGCAGCTAGCCGAAATTGATCGTTACAAGAAAGAATTGGAAATCATTCAAGAAGACTTGGAGCTGTTTAACAATGCTCTGGATGCTGTTCAGGGTAGGGATGAGGATTTATACCGTTCTGCCTTACACGCAAAAGAATTTCCTGAAGAGCTGAGAATGATGGGAGCAGGAGGTAGTGATAAGTACGCTTACCTTGCGAAACTTTCAAATTCAAATTTATTGATTTCAACGAAAACGGAGATTGATAGATTAGAACGTAGACTGAATGCGCAAAGCATGTCATTTACCGAATTGATGAATTTGGCAAAGGAAAAAGAGAAAATGTTATCTCACATTCCGGCAATTCAACCTGTACGTAATTCAGAATTGAAACGTGGAATTTCAGGATTTGGATATAGAATTGATCCACATTACAGAACACGACACATGCATACCGGGATTGATTTTACGGCCAATCAAGGAACTGAGATTTATGTTACAGGCGATGGATATGTTGAAGAGATTGAGAACAAGCGTTGGGGGTATGGAAAAAGTATCATCGTCAATCATGGGTTTGGATACAAAACGAGATATGCCCACTTGAGCAAGTTCGAAGTGAAGAAAGGTCAGAAATTGAAGCGCGGTGAATTAATTGGATTGATTGGTTCAACGGGGAAGTCAACAGGACCCCACTTGCATTACGAAGTGGTAAAAGACGGAGTGAAGATCAATCCGATTGGATTCTTTCATTCAGATCTTACGCCAGAACAATACGAGCAATTGCTTGAAATGAGCGAGAACTCTCACAAGGCCTTTGATTAATTACATGGAATTCTATTTGAAAAATATTCGACCATAGATGCATATTGGCGCCTTGACTGCTTTAGGAATACTAATGATTTCACAACCACACTTATTTGACGAAGTTGATGAGGGAGGTCGCAAAGCAGCTGTAAAGTGGGTTTTTAGTTATATCTGGGGGATGTATACTCTCATTTTCGATTGCGGGGTTTCTTATTTAGCGCTTTTTAAGAAAAAAAGTAGTCTGAGCGCATCTGAATTTACTAGGGTTTAACACCAAAAAACACATTGAATTTTCTCCCCTTTCCTGAACTTGAAACGGAACGACTTAGTCTCAGAAGGGTACTCGAGTCTGACTGTGATTTTATTTTGTATTTACGATCAGATGAAGAGATCAATAAATACATCAAGCGACCCGAACATCGAAAAACAAAAACGAAGTCTGACGCATTGAAGCACATTCAGAAATTAGAGAATGGACTTGGAGAAGGATTATTTGTGACTTGGGGAATTACAATTCTTGGAGATCCTACGATCATTGGTACAATTTGTTTGTGGAATTTTTCCGAAGATTATAAAACTGCAGAGACTGGTTACGATATGAATCCAGCCTTTCAAGGGAAAGGAATGATGAGTGAGGCTTTAAAGAGCGTTCTTAATTATGGATTCAATGAATTGAATTTGGACAAAGTAACAGCCTATACGCACAATGCTAATGAAGCGTCAAAAAACCTGTTGACCAGAAACGGTTTTAATTTAGTTGTAGGTGAAATCGATGAAGGAAATGCTTCAAATATAATTCTTGAGATTTTAAAGACTAACTTTAAGTAAAATTATTCAAATGAGTTTTCTTAAGGCAGAATGGAGAAAGTTGGCAATTGCGAATTACGCAGTCGATCCAGAATTACTCGAACCTCATGTGCCTTTTGGAACTGAATTGGATCTTTGGGAAGGTAAGTGCTATGTCAGTCTAGTTGGTTTTATGTTTCTCAATACGAAACTCTTGGGCGTTCGAATCCCATTTCATTCAAATTTCGAAGAAGTTAATCTTAGATTTTATGTCAAGCGATTTGATGGCAAAGAATGGAAGCGAGGCGTTGTATTTGTAAAGGAGATTGTCCCAAAGCGCGCCTTGACATTTGTAGCGAACACCATTTACAAGGAGAATTATGAGACATTGCCCATGCAGCATTCTTGGCAAGAGAACGATGCGAATAGAAGCGTTGAATACCGATGGAAGAAAAACGATAAATGGAATGTGTTTAAGGTTGAGGCTGAATTAAATGCCACTGCCATTCCTGCAGGAAGTGAAACCGAATTTATTACAGAACATTATTGGGGATACGCACACGTTAATGCGGATCGATCAAATGAATACGAAGTGACGCATCCAAGGTGGGAGGGTTATACCGTTTTAAAGACTGAAATTGATGTTGACTATGGCAGTGTTTATGGAGAGGAGTTCCAATTTCTAAATAATGCTTCTCCCGTATCCGTTATGTTAGCCGAAGGTTCTGAAATTACTGTAGAGGGCAAAACGAAATTGAGGGATGTCAATTAGATATAGATTAATTTGGATTTTTGTTAAAGCAGCCGCATAAAATACTGACATATTGACGTTTTGTCAGTCCTTACACCCTCTTGTAGGCTATGAATTCTATCATTTTGTCAGAAAAATGTCAAAAATACCCAATGGCATAATGATTGACTAAGGTAAAGCAACACAAAAATTGAAAATAAAAGTCATGGGAAAAATAATCGGTATAGATTTAGGTACAACGAACTCTTGTGTTTCTGTAATGGAAGGAAATGAGCCAGTTGTTATCGCAAACTCAGAAGGAAAAAGAACTACACCATCAGTTGTAGCATTTGTAGAAGGAGGAGAACGTAAAGTTGGAGATCCCGCGAAACGTCAGGCGATCACGAATCCAACCAAAACGATTTACTCGATCAAACGTTTCATGGGGGCGACTTATGATGCTAAGAGCGGTGAGTATGATAGAGTACCTTACAAAATAGTTAAAGGAGACAATAATACACCTCGTGTATTAATTGATGATAGAAAATATACTCCACAGGAAATTTCAGCAATGATTCTTCAAAAAATGAAGAAAACAGCTGAGGATTACTTAGGACACGAAGTTTCTGAAGCGGTAGTTACTGTTCCAGCATATTTTAACGATTCTCAACGTCAAGCAACGAAAGAAGCTGGTGAGATCGCAGGATTAACAATCAAACGTATTATCAATGAGCCAACAGCGGCAGCATTGGCTTACGGATTAGATAAAAAAGGTATTGACCAAAAAATCGTAGTATTTGATTTTGGTGGAGGTACGCATGATGTTTCTATCCTTGAATTGGGAGATGGTGTATTTGAAGTATTGTCAACAGATGGAGATACGCACTTAGGTGGAGACGATGTAGATGATGAAATCATTAACTGGTTGGCTGAAGAATTCAAAAAAGACGAAGGTTTGGACTTAAGAAAAGATCCAATGGCGTTACAACGTTTGAAAGAAGCAGCTGAAAAAGCGAAGATTGAATTGTCTTCTACAACTTCAACTGAAATCAACTTGCCTTATATCATGCCAGTTGACGGTGTGCCAAAGCACTTGGTTAGAACAATGCAACGGTCTAAATTCGAACAATTGATCTCTAAGATCGTTGAAAGAACTATCGCACCGTGTCGTTCTGCATTGAAAAATGCTGGATTAGACAAAGGAGATATTGATGAAATCATCTTAGTAGGTGGATCAACAAGAATTCCAATTATTCAAGATGCAGTTAAGAACTTCTTCGGTAAAGAAGCTTCTAAAGGAGTAAATCCAGATGAAGTTGTTGCAATTGGTGCAGCGATTCAAGGTGGTGTATTGACAGGAGAAGTGAAAGATGTACTTCTTTTGGATGTAATTCCATTATCATTGGGTATTGAAACAATGGGTGGTGTATTAACGAAGTTGATTGACGCAAACACAACGATTCCTACAAAGAAAAGTGAAGTTTTCTCAACAGCATCGGATAACCAACCGTCTGTAGATATTCACGTATTGCAAGGTGAGCGTTCTATGGCAGTGGATAACAAATCATTGGGTAGATTCCAATTGACTGATATCCCACCAGCGCAAAGAGGAATGCCTCAAATTGAAGTAATCTTCGATATCGATGCAAACGGAATAATGAATATCTCAGCAAAAGATAAAGGAACAGGTAAAGAGCAATCAATTAAGATCGAAGCTTCTTCTGGATTATCAGATGAGGATATCGAGAAAATGAAAGCTGAAGCTGAAGCAAATGCTGAATCAGATCAAAAAGCGAGAGAAGCTGTTGAGATGGTGAATAAAGCAGATTCATTGATTTTCCAAACGGAACGTCAATTGAAAGAATATGGAGATAAAATCCCAGCGGATAAGAAACAACCTATCGAAGATGCTTTAGCTGCTTTGAAAGTTGAATTCGAAGCGAAGAATATGGAAAACTTAGAGCCAGCAATGGAGAAGTTGAACGAAGTATTCCAAGCGGCATCTGAAGAAATGTACGCAGCTGCGAATGAAGGTGGAGACGCTGGAGCAGCAGGACCTGATGCAGGAGCTGAAGGAGCACCAGAAGATGAGGTGACTGATGTAGATTTTGAAGAAGTTGAAGAAGAAGTTGAAGAAGAAGAGAAAAAATAATTCTTTGAACTATTTGGGGCGAACTGACATGTGAGCCATTCGAATACTAAATATCAAAAGGGGATAACGAAAGTTGTCCCCTTTTTTGTTGCTATGAAAATTATAAACTTACATCTATTGTGCTGATCTTTAGTTAGCTGCAATAATTGATTGTTGTTACAGTTCGAATGGTCTAATTCTTGCCTGTGAAGGCCGATTACAACTCTATTTAAACGCTAATTATGAAATCATTATTATTAGCTGTGGCATTGTTTTTTGCTGTGCCAAGTTTCGGCCAATACTCGAACGTAACTTTAAATTTTAATGATGTAGGAGCATCTTTAACCGATGGAGGAGTGCTTTTCCAACAAGTTCTACAAAGTGTTGCTGGTTATGAATATTGAATCTTCGCCATTAATGGCCGGAGCTGTAAATTGTTATGATTTTGCCATTGTCTATGCTCGAGATTTTACGAATTCTAATATTGAGAATATTACATTGCTTCAAAGTCAGTTAGATGATGCACAGCTATTTTATGACGCGATAAATTATACATGTAAGCAAGTAGCGCTAGGGACGGAAGAATTATCATTGGAAAATTATTTTACGATCCAACCGAATCCATCTACAGGTACTTTTGTAATCGAGTATGAAAATCAACAAGGTAAATTTGAATTGAGTATTTCAGACATGGCAGGAAGAGTCGTTTTGTCTCAGGTCGTTTTAAACTCAACCAGTACAGCAATACATCTTAAGGAAGAACCGGGTGTTTATTTGGTCACGATTTTAAGTGAGGAAGGTAAGACTACGAAGCGACTAATTATACAATAAGAATTGTTCCATAGTATCTAAATTGTTCCAAATGATTTAAATTAAAAGCTTTGATTGTGATTAATTGATCTGTATATATTTTCTCGTTTTTTTTTACCTGAATCGTGAAGATTCACGAACCAAGTGTGCAATTTCCAACTTAAACGGTCATTAGTACAAACTCTTGACGCGTAGCTTCGTTATTTAGAATGGATGTTTTACTTGATTAATTCAAAAGCTGATGGTTAGATTTAAGTTAAATTAAATTCACACTATGAAAAACAACTACTTAACGATCCTACTCATTTTAGTTTCCAGCTTCGCTAACTCACAATCTTCAACTGTACTGAATCAGAATAACGTTTCAGCAAACATACAAGATGAAGGATTCTTCTTCAATAACACGACAAATGCAGGGCCTGGATATGAAGTTCCTGCAGGAAATGGAACGCATTCAATTTATTCAAGTTCATTTTGGATGGGTGGAACGGATGTTAATGGTCAATTGAAATTAGCAGCACAAAGATATATTGGCAGTGGTCAAGATTACTGGAGTGGATTTCTTGAACTTGGATTAGCTTCTCCAACTGCAAATCCTTTCGGACAAACGATCTGGCAAGTAACAAAGGCTGAAATTGACAATCATATTTTGAATTCTCAAACAGTGGGATATGTGATTCCCAATGATATTCTAAATTGGCCTGTTCATGGCGATACTACTCTTGGGACGTTGCCTTATATTGCACCTTTCGTAGATGTTAATAATGATGGTGTTTACGCCCCTGATGTGGGTGATTATCCCTGTATCAAGGGAGATGAGGCTGTCTATACAATAATGAATGATAGAGGTAATGTTCATGCTTCAGGTGGTGATCCGATTGGTGTTGAATTGCATTATATGTTTTATCAATACAGCACGGTTCCTGGATTGGAAGATGTAACATTTATTGATCTGGAAATAGTAAACATGGGAACACAAACAATCTTTGATTTTAAGACGTCATACTTCCTAGATGCTGATGTTGGTTACGGTCAAGATGACTATGTGGGTTGCGATACAACTCGAAATTTAATTTTCGCTTACAACGGTGATGCGGTTGATGAATCAGCCGGAGGACAGAATGGGTATGGAGTACCGCCAGCTTTGGGTGTTGTTTGTTTGAGTCATTCAATGGATTACAGCTCGGTATTCTCAAGTGGAGCGGTGGTTCCTCAAACGGATCCAAGTACAGCGTCGGAATATTACAACGTGATGCAAGGAAACTGGACGAATGGTTCGGAACAAATTGATGGGAATGGGCAAAGTACAGATTTTATGTTCTACGGAGATCCAAATGATATGGCTGCTTGGTCTGAAATGTCTGAAGCGAATATTCCTGGAGATCGTCGAATGGTTATGTCAACATCACTTGGAGCTTTAGGCCCTTTGGCTGATTTTACAGATGGGCGCAGAAATCTTTCTTATGCAGTAATGCATGCTCAAGGAACGAGTAACCTTAACAGTGTCACAGAACTTTATCAACTTGCTGATGCTGTCCAAAGTTTTTACGATACTCAAAACACGGTTTGTTTTAACGCTGAAACCGCGTCAATCGATGATATAGAAGAAATTGAATTTACCCTCTACCCAAATCCGTCGACGGGTAAGTTTGTCATAGAAATGCCGTCGACGATGGGTCAAGTTCAATTGGAAATTGTGGACGTATTTGGGCGTTCAGTATTGACAGAAACTTATTTAAATTCAAGTTCAATAGATGTGAATTTAAATTCGGAAAAAGGAGTCTACTTCGTTACTGTCACTGTAGGTAATACGACTACAACAAAAAGATTGATTAATCAATAATTCTACTTTTATGAAAACTATTAAAATTAAACATCTAGCGTTTTTAACATTGGCTTTTGTAGCGAATACAGCCGATGCACAAATTAACGATACACTTATAATAGACTATAATAATGTTTCTGCGTTAATAAATGACGGAGGATATATGTTTCAGAACGCTTTAAACGGCACGGCAGGTTATGAAGTGCCAAAAGGTTCTGGGAATAACTCAATTTATGTAATGGCCGGTTGGTTCGGAGCGATGGATAGCAATGCTCAATTGAAAGTTTCATTTAACAAGTTTGACTCTGATCAAATTTTCGCTGGACCAATGGCCGATTCAATTCATTACAATTCTCCAACATATTTAAATCAATATGACAAGTCTATTTGGAAGGTTACAGAACTAGAGATTCAAGATCATATTGCCAATTACAATCAAGTCGGATATGTGACGCCTCAGTCAATTTTGGATTGGCCAGGAAATGGTGATATATCAATTGGAGTTGCTAGTGAACTGGCTCCTTATGTAGATGTAAATGGTGATTTACAATACAATCCTTCCGACGGTGATTATCCAGAAATTAGAGGAGATGAGGCTGTTTATGTCATTATGAATGATCATTACTCAGATTCTACTTTAACAAATTACAGCATGGGAATTGAAATTCATTTGATGGTATATCAATATTTGAATGGAACCTTCCTTGATAATGCAACCTTTTTAAACTATCGTGTTTACAACCGAAGTGGAGTTGATTATTATGACTACAGACAGGCATTGTATGCAGATATGGATATTGGGAATTACGGGGATGATTTTGTTGGTTGTGATACCTTAAATCATGTCGGCTATACTTATAATGGAGATAATTTTGATGAGGGCGTTGGAGGAAGTCCCGGGTATGGTGCGAATCCGCCATGTCAAGGAATGGTGTGTTTGAGTCATGATATGTCAGGTTTTACATATTATACTAATTCTGCTTCGTATCCATATACAGATCCAAATTCTCAGCTCGAGTGTTGGAATTTTATGAATGGATTGTGGGGAAATGGAAGTGAATTGGTTTATGGAGGAGCTGGGTATGTTGGAAGCGCTGGTGCTACAATTAATCCAACTAATTATGCCTTTTCAGGATTCCCAGGTGATTCAACTGGTTGGAGTGAATTCTATCCTGGTAGTGGAGCATCAAATCCTACTGGAGATCGAAGAGGTGTAATGATGATTGAGGAAGATAATTTCCTGAATAATACATCAATTTGTTCTGATTTCGCATTGGTATTTGATCAATCTGGAGCGTCAAATATTGACAATGTTCAAAATGTTATCGATATAGCTGGTCAATTAAGAAACGACTATACAGCTCAAAACGGATATCCTTGTTTCAGTCCGCAGTTTAATGCCCTGAACCCAATTGATCCATCTGTTCAATTCAACTTGTATCCAAACCCATCGAATGGAAGTTTCACAGTTGATCTTCCAGAAGTAGAAGGGGAAGTAGAAATAGAGATTATTGATTTGACAGGAAGACTAATATTTTCAAAAACGTATTTCAATACAGACAAAATCCAAATTGATTTGGATGAATCGAACGGGATGTATGTCCTTAAGACAAAGATCAATTCAATGGCAAAGGGACCTAGCAGTTCAGCAAAAAGATTGATTTTAGATTAGAAAGCAGAATTAATAGTTTTAGTTTCATTTACAATGTAGCTTTCTAATCTTTATAACCCGTGTCAGTTTACTGACGCGGGTTTTTTATGCTTCCAATTTATAGAAATGAAATTCTATTCAATTTAGGAATTGACTAGATAAATACATTATATGATAGGGTCCCTGTTGTTCATTTGCTAGCGAACTTAATAAACTAGCACTAATGAAACTCAAAGCCCTATCCTTATTTGAGAGTAGAGGAATTACACATTCAGGTATTGTCTTATTCTCTTTGTTATCCTTTAATACAACTACTTATGCTCAATGCCCCAATGATAATGATTGTGACGGTATTGTTGATCTAAATGATTTTGATGATGACAATGATGGAATCACAGATATAGATGAACTTTCAAATTGTATTAATTTTTCTACTATAAGTACAACAGGGCAATTGTTGTACGACGAGAATTTTGGAACGGGTTCAAATTGGGGGCCTGAGTTAGCTCCTGGAACTATTTCATATTGTTATCAAAATGCGTTGGCTCCTTGCCCACAACCTATCTGGGTACAAGCTCCGCAAGTACTTATTACAGATGGACAATATTCGGTATTAAACAATCCAAATTTTGGGTTTTCTGATGCATTTAGAGTTCAAGATGATCATACACCAAATGATGTTGATGGTTATCAGGTAGTAATTAATGCTGATTTCACGCCAGGAGAAATCTTCCGAAAAAATAACATAGCAATCCCAAGTTCAAATTTTCAGGTTCAAACAGTTGTGTTTTCAGCTTGGATAAGCAATATAGGTTCCGAAGAAAATCAAAATTATTGCGCAAGTGTTGGAGGGCTTATTAGCCCCAATGTGGATTTTATATTAGAAGATAATTTCGGAAACCCAGTTGGAACACCGATATCAACAGGGAGTTTGCCATTTGCGAATGATGGAGATGATGCGTGGATTCAATATACTGCAGCTTTTCAAGTAACAGGAATTAGTTCTGTAAATATCGTTATTAAAAATAATGCGCCAGGCGGGTGTGGGAACGACCTAGGCCTTGATGACATAAGTTTATATTATGCCGATGTTGATTGTGATTTTGATGGAGATGGAATTTCGGATTACCTCGATTTAGATTCAGATAATGACGGAATATTTGATGTTGTAGAGGGGGGAGACGGAAGCGCTGACACCAACGGCGATGGAATGATCAACTCAAGTGATATTGGGTTTTTAGATAGCGATTTTAATGGGGTTGATGATTCAAGTGAATTAACTTCTCCAATCCATTCAGACAACGATGGTCTTCCTGATTATTTAGATTTAGATTCTGATGATGATGGTTGTTTTGATACAGCTGAAGCGGGACACTCGGATTCAGATAATGATGGAATTTTGGGGACTAGTCCAGTTGTAGTTGACTGGAATGGAATGGTCTTAAATCAAAATGGATATACTGGAACAACTTCAGCAGTTACCACTCCTAGCAGTTTAAGTAGTAACACAATTACATATTCAGCGGGTATATATTTAATGAGTGACAATAATGAGTTGCCAATTCTAACAGGAAGTTCAGGTGGAATTTATTCTGCGGGAAGTGGCCTTGATATTGATAGCCAAACAGGGGAGATATATCCGTCAACATCTAGCCCTGGTGTTTATACAGTTGTGTACTCGACAGGAATTCCATGTGAAAATGATGTGTCATTTGAACTTGAAATTCTCGCTGATCCAGTTGTTGTCGAGCCAACAGTTCCTTTCACAGTGCATATTCCGAATATAATAAGTCTTAATTCAACGGTTGGAAATGATATCTGGTTCATTACCCATCAGGGGGTTTCAGAATATAAATGCGTAATCGTCAATCGCTGGGGAAATTCTGTATTTGAAAGCACGGACCCTGATGAGCCATGGTATGGAACAACAATGAGTGGTAATAAAGTGAATGATGGCGTGTACTTCTACCTCATTAAAATACTTTCTGTTAATGGAGATGACATTGATAAACATGGGCACATCACAGTAGTCTATTAACGGTATTAAATCACAAATAATATGAATGTAATTGCGTTGAAATTCAAGGAGGTAGGGTTGGTAGCACTGATAATTGGAATTAGTTTCAATTCGATGTCTCAATGTCTAAATGATCATGATTGTGATGGTATTGTTGATCTAAATGATTTTGATGACGATAATGATGGAATCTCAGATATAGAGGAACTTTCAAATTGTATTAATTTTTCAACTATAAACACAACTGGACAATTATTGTATAATGAGGATTTTGGAACTGGACCGAATTGGGGCCCAGAGCTTCCTCCAGGAACTACAAGTTACTGTTATCAAGATGGATTTGGTTCCTGTTCTCAACCAGGTTGGGTGCCAGCAGGTCAATATTGGATTACCGATGGGCAGTATTCTCTTATGAATGATCCAATTGTTGGTTTTCCAGATGCATTTAGATCTCAAGAAGATCATACACCAAATGATGTCGATGGATTACAAGTTGTTATTAACGCAGATTTTTCGGCGGGCGAATTTTTCCGTAAAGACAATATTGCAATTCCAAGCTCTAACTTTCAAGCTCAGGTTATTGTGTTTTCTGCTTGGATAAGTAATGTTGGGTCAGAAATGAATCAATCATATTGCACAAATAACGGTGGATTAATTAGCCCTAACGTTGATTTTGTACTTGAAGATGATATGGGGAACCCAATAGGAATCCCTATTTCTACGGGGAACCTTCCATTTGTTAGTAACGGAGCTAATGCCTGGAATCAATACACAGCGACCTTCCAGGTAACTGGGATTAGCGCTGTAAATATTGTTATTAAAAACAACGCGCCAGGGGGTTGTGGAAATGATTTAGCGATTGATGATATAAGTATATACTATACTGATGTGGATTGTGATTTTGATGGCGATGGAATTTCCGATTATCTCGATTTAGACTCTGATAATGATGGGGTTTATGATGTTGTAGAAGGAGGAGATGGAGCTTCTGATACAAATGGCGATGGAATGATCAATTCAAGCGATACAGGCTTTTCAGATGCTGATTTAAATGGGATGGATGATACAAGTGAGACGACCTCACCGCCACACTCCGACAGTGATGGGTTGCCAGATTATTTGGATTTAGATTCTGATGATGATGGATGCTTCGATACAGCAGAAGCTGGACACGCAGATCCAGATAACGATGGTATTCTAGGAACAAGTCCTGTAGTTGTGGATGCATTCGGAGTAATCCAAAATCAATTGGGTTATACAGGTACGATGCCAGCCGTTACGGTTGCTGGTGGTGCAATTGCGCCAGATTTTAGTTATCCTCAAATCGCCTATTGTACAAGTGAAAGCTCCGTATTACCTACAATAATTGGTTCAACAACTGGTGCGTTTATTTCTACTCCAGCAGGATTGGCAATCGACCCAATTACAGGAGAGATTACTCCTGTAAATTCAATGGTTGGAAGTTATCAAGTCACATACATACCTGACGAATTGTGTACATCTGACACGACTATAACGATAGACATAGTTGATGTTCCAAGTGTTGATCCTATCGCTGATATTGTTTTATGCGAAGGAAGCGTCGTGAACTCAATCGCCTTTTCTGGGACAGGTTCAACATTCGATTGGACAAATTCAAATTTAGGAATAGGTCTTGCTACTTCTGGAACAGGAAGTATTAATTCTTTTACCTCAAATGTTAATGGTGGTCTTCAAACCGCAACGATAGAAGTTACATCTTCATTAGGAGTTTGTGTTGGGAGTCCAGAATCATTTACAATTACTTTGAATCCACAGGATAATTCTTCGATATCATATCCGCAAACAATTGCGTGTCAATCGGATAATGAAGTTCTTGTAAATATTATTGGAACTCCTGGAGGAGTGTTTACTTCTTCACCCGTAGGGCTTTCATTAGAACCAACAACTGGAACGATTACTCCAAACAATTCATCGCAAGGAGTTTATACAATTACGTATCAATCCGCGGCACTTTGCCCGAATCAGGCAACTGCAGGGTTTGAAATAAGTATTGCTCCAACATTATTGGCTTTGGCAAATGTTTCTGTGTGTGATGGCGAGCAAATTGTATTTCCGGTAATAACAACTGGGAATGTTACTGATAATATTCAATGGGAAATCCTGCCAATAGATAATTTGGGTATAGGAAATACAGGAATCAGTGGAACAATTCCTCCTGTAATCGGATTCAATTCAGGCAGTACTCCAATTGTATCAACAATTTCGACTTATGCTACATCAACCGCTGGGTGTGTTGGCCCCGTTGAAACGTTTAACGTTACGGTACACCCTATTCCTCAAGTTGATTTTTCTGGAGATATATTATCAGGTTGCGAGGCGCATGAAGTTCAGTTCTCAAGCCAGTCAAATATTCCTGCAGCGAGTTGTATTTGGGATTTTGGAAATGGAACAACAAGCGATTTGTGTAATCAGACCTCGACTGTATTTATGGCAGGTGATTACGATGTGACCCTCACAGTGACTACAACTGCTGGTTGTTCAAACACGGTTTCTTATGTCGATTACATCCATGCTTTTCCCGTTCCAGTTGCAGCATTTAATTTTAATCCAGGTCAATTGGATATAATGAATACTGAAGTACAGTTTAACAATACATCGAGTAATGCTGTGACTTATTTTTGGGAATTTGGAAATAATGGCGCTACTTCTACTGAAGAAAATCCACAGTACAATTACCCTGATACTCCAGGCGTTGGATACACTATCACACTTTGGGCATACGATGCAACTTCAGGTTGTTCTGATTCCGTTCAACATGTCATAAATGTCGAGGATGTCCTGATCTATTACGTACCAAATGCCTTCACTCCTGATGGCGATGAATTCAATCAAACATTTCAACCAGTATTTACTGCTGGGTATGATCCTTATGATTTTCACATGATTTTATTCAATCGTTGGGGAGAAGTTGTTTTTGAATCCTATAACTCGGAAATGGGGTGGGACGGAACTTATAATGGTAAAATAGCCCAAGATGGAATTTATACTTGGAAAATAGATTTCAAAGAAACCATGACCGATAAAAGACACGATGTAATTGGTCATGTAAATATAATTCGATAACGATAGAATTTCTTGACCTTTTAAACTACGATAATGAATAAATTCCTTACAAGCATACTTCTCATGTTCGGTATGTCATCATTTGCTCAAAACTATGCCACAGACTCGGTTTCATTGAAAAGTGGAACTCCTACGAGTTGGACCGTATATGTATCAAATCAAAATTTTGAAATTGAATATAAAGCGTCTCCTTGCAATCCTTCTCGTGGATATGATAAGGAGATGGTGTTGCTTAGATTTAAAAACAAATCAAATACTGACTTGGTCTTTAATTGGCATATGGTGATGTACTTTTCAGAGACATGTAAAACGTGTGATTACTATGATGAATATCATTACTCTGTTCCTGTTTCTGCGAATTCGTCTGTTGAAGGTTCGTGTGATTTAAACGGAGATTATCAGCTAAAAATTTTTTCAAAATTTATTGACCCAATATATACGAAGGGTGAGCAATTAAATGCATTCGAATTGAGGGGACTCAATGTTGAAGCCCAATAGTTTAATACCAACTCTAGCCAATCACTATTCTTATGAAAAATTTAGGTTTTAAATTAACCGTAGTACTCGTTGCATATTTTAGTTTAACCGGCTCAGCGCAAACGTATCAAATAAATTCTGGAGGCACTGTGAATTCGTGTACAGGAACCTTTATGGATGCTGGAGGAGCGGGGAATTACAGTGATAATGAAAGTTATACAATGACTTTTTGCTCTGGAACTTCTGGCGAAATCACATTTGATTTTTCTAGTTTCCTTTTTGGCCTTCAAGCGAATAATGATGTTCTAACTATTTGGGATGGGCCAGTAGTGGGTAGTGGCGCTGCTTTATGGTCGTCAATAAATGGAAATGGGGTTGTAAACCCGGGTGTGATAACTTCTACAACAGGCTGTTTGACATTTACATTTGTTTCTGATGGTTTAACGAATAATATTGGATGGGAAGCACTAATTAGCTGTCCTACGTGCTCAGATGGAATTCTAAATGGTAATGAAACAAGTATAGATTGTGGGGGACCAGCGTGTGCTCCTTGCGCAAATTGTTTTGATGGAATCCAGAATGGTACTGAAACAGGAATTGATTGCGGAGGTTCTTGTAATGAGCCTTGCCACTGTTCGAATGGTTTGTTGGACGGCGATGAAACAGCAATTGACTGCGGTGGCTCATGTGACCCATGTGTTGATTCTTGTAGTATTACGGCAAGTTTTGAACCAACTCCAATAATTGGAGGGTGTTGCGATTATGTCTTAGAACTTTATGATGCTTATGGTGATGGGTGGAATGGTGGTCAAATGAATATTATCGTCGGTGGTGCTTCCTTAGGACCAATTACTCTAGCGTCAGGATTAACAGGTACACAAACAATAGCAGTATGTAACGGAGACATTATACAAGTTGATTATATTACTGTTGGTGGATACCCAGGTGAAGTCGGATATGCTTTGTTTGACACGGAAGGAAACTTAGTTTATGGAGGTGGAGGAATGGCGGTCACGAACAATGCATTTACCGGTTCAGCAGTGTGTTCAACGCCATCCGTAATAGATTGTAATGGAGGAAGTTTTACGCTAACGGCACAAGGTCAAGGATCTTCAACAATTATCATGGATAATAATTTTGATGGAGGAGGAATGGGCTCAGGTTGGAGCACAAATGTTACTGCAGATTTTAACAATCCCTGTGACCCTTCTTTGGATGGAGGTACTTATTTATGGATGGGGAATTCGGCGCAGCATCCACGAGAGATTGAAACAATTCCTTTGGATGTGTCATGCGGGGGAGAAATTTGTTTTCTACTTGATTTTGCAACGCAAGGAAACGCGAGCCCTTGTGAAGGAATTGATTTAGCGGATGAAGGTGTTTATCTAGAGTATAGTATTGATGGCGGAGTCACATGGATTACGATGGAATATTATGGACCCGCCGGAGTTGGGAATAATTATCAAGCTGGTGGTACAAATGCTCAAATGACTTCTTGGAATCAATACTGTTTGTCGATTCCTCCAGCGGCAATGACCGCTACAACAATATTTCATTGGTCTCAAACTGGGTCGTCAGGGTTAAACAATGACCATTGGGGAATCGATAATGTAAATATTTCTTCAGTTGCCAATTGTGATCCATATTTATATGATTGGATGCAAGTACCTGGAAATGATGATTCAGCTTTGCAATTGGAGAATGTCACAGTAGATACAACTTTCACAGTGTGGTACGGAAATAATACCGATTCGTGTTTTACGGAGGTAATGATTACTATCCCACCGCCTCCAACTGCAGATGCAGGTTTGGATCAAGTTTTTTGTTTGGGTGGGGCGGCCGTTACAATTGGTGGAGACCCCGTTTCAGTTCAAGACAGTTCAACATATTTATGGAGTACCGGTGATACGGGAATGGTTGTTTTAACAGGACAAACAACCGTTAACGGTCAAATTCAAGTGAGCCCAATTGTTACTACTGATTATTATTTAGAGGTTGATTTGAACGGCTGTGTTGGGTACGATACAGTTACCGTAGTGGTTGATGTTCCACCAACGGCTTCAGACCTCGACACAATTCAAGTGCAATGTGTTGGGGATGTACCAGTTGCAAATGGTACTGATGTTCTTGATGAAGCAGATGATTTTACACTTCTTCCAATCGTCACACATATTGGAGATGTTAGCGACGGATTAACTTGCCCAGAAACGATTACAAGAACCTATCGTGTTACTGATGATTGTGGGAATTATGTAGATGTAATTCAAACTATTGTGGTTCTAGATACTATAATTCTAGTTATGGATGCAGCTCCACTGGCAATGCCCGTTCAGTGTATTGGTGATGTTCCGCCAATGACAGATTTAGGCTGGACAGATAACTGTGATGGAACAGGAGTTGTTTCTGGATCAGACGTTAGTGATGGACTTTCTTGTCCTGAAACTATAACAAGATCTTGGTTTTATACGGAATCTTGTGGTAATGTTTCAGTGACAGTAACGCAGATTATAACCGTTCAAGATACACAAGCGCCCTTATTTAGCTCAATCCCTTTGGATACGAATGTTCAATGCGCTGGAGATGTTCCGCCAATGACAGATTTAAGCTGGACAGATAACTGCGATGGCAATGGTATCGTTTCTGGCTCTGATGTTAGCGATGGATTGTCTTGCCCGGAAACAATTACGCGTATATGGATGTACACAGACAGTTGTGGAAATACAGCTTCTGTTTCCCATTTGATACTAATCGAAGATACGCAAGCTCCAGTTTTTGGATTTGTTCCAGCTGATACTAGTGTTCAATGTGTTGGAGATGTTCCTGTGATGACAGATTTAGCTTATACTGATAATTGTGATGCTTCTGGTATGGTCCAAGGAACAGGAATTCCGTTGACCGATCCATGCGGAGGAGTAATTATTCGTACTTGGACAGCAACTGATATTTGTGGAAATACTACAGTAGTAAATCAAACAATTACCGTAAATGATACTATTCCTCCAACGGCATCCAATTTACCGCCTTTGTCTGTTGCTGGTGGTACACCACTACCATCACCTACTGTTTTAGATGTATTTGATGAGGCCGATAATTGCACTGTAAATCCAATTGTTGTGTTTGTAGGAGATGTAAGTAATGGAGTCAACTGCCCTGAAATATTTACTAGAACATATTCTGTTACTGATGATTGCGGGAATCAAGCATTCGTGACACAAATGATAAGTGTTGGAGATGCATTTCTTCCAACAGCATCTGATCCTTTACCAGTGAATGTTCAATGTAGTTCAGATGTTCCTCAGCCTGACCCGTTAGTTGTTACAGACGAGGATGATAATGGAACCGTCCCAGTTGTAACTTGGGAAGATGATACTTCGAATGGACTTTCTTGCCCTGAAATTATTAGCCGTCGTTATCGGGTTGCAGATGATTGCGGAAATTTCATTTTTGTAACTCAAACAATTACAATTAATGATACGATTGCACCAGTGTTGGATGTCGCTCCAGCTGATATAACCGTACAATGTGTAGGAGATATTCCGCCAATGACTAATCTGGGATATACAGATAATTGCGATGGAGTAGGGATCGTTCCTGGTTCTGATAGTCAATTATTAAACCCGTGTGGAGGTACTGTCGTTCGAACTTGGACGTATACCGATTCGTGTGGTAATGTTGTTGCCGCTTCTCAAAGTATTACAGTTAATGACACGATCCCACCAACAGCAAGTGCTCCACTTTCTGTGAGTATAGAATGTATTGGTGATGTGCCTGCATGGAATGTTTTGGACATTACTACTGAAATGGACAACTGTTCATTGAACCCAATTGTAATTTGGGAAGGCGATGTAAGTGACGGTCAATTGTGTCCTGAAACAATTACACGATCGTATTCAATTACAGATGACTGCGGAAATCAAGTTACAGTTGAACAAATTATTACTGTGAATGATATTACTCCACCAACGGCAAGTAATCCAACGACCGTTTCAGTTCCTAGTGCAAATGATGTACCTCAACCAGATCCACTTGTCGTGAATGACGAAGCTGATAATTGTACACTAAACCCAATTGTTACTTGGATTAGTGATGTGTCAGATGGTAATGTTTGTGATCTTGAAGAAATTATTAGAACATATTCAATTGTGGATGAATGCGGCAATGAAACCCTAGTCATTCAATTAATAATAATTTTAGCAGTTCCAGCTCCAGTCGATGCAGGGCCTGATCAAACAATCTGTTTAGGTGAATCTATTTCCATAAATGCAACGAATCCTTTAAACGTTCCTTTGTCTTGGTCACCAGTGTTACCAGCTCAGCCGTTTAGCCCAACTCAATCTGAAACATACACGGTTACCGCGAATAATTTTGGATGTATTTATACAGATGATGTATCTATATTTATTGCCAACCCTCCTGTAATTGATTTTGCTGGAGATATATTGGCGGGGTGTGAGCCTTTGAGTGTTGAATTCACAAACTTGACAACTTCACAAAATGGATTTTCAAACTGTGAATGGACAATTAACGGAGAAACTATTTTTGGATGTGATACCGTCTCTTACACTTTTAACAATGCTGGAACTTATGATGTTTCATTAACTGTAACTACAATTGAAGGGTGTTCTTCAACACAATCCTTTATTGATTATATCAATGTCTATGAAATTCCAACTGCTCAATTCTCAATGACGCCGAATACGATTAGCTCGTTTAATAATCAAGTGCAATTTTTTAATAACTCATTGAATGCAGATTCATATGAATGGGATTTTGGGGACCAATCGACAATTTCAACTGTAGAAAACCCAATTCACACGTATGATGAAGTTGGAAATTCAATTTTTACAATCACACTTTGGGCATATGAAGAACATTTCGGATGTGTTGATTCTATTCAATTAAGTTTGATTGGTACTGAAGAGCTAATTTATTATGTGCCAAATACATTTACTCCAGACGGTGACTCCTATAATGAAACCTTTCAGCCTGTATTTACCGAAGGTTACGATCCTTATGATTTTCACATGTTAATTTTCAATAGGTGGGGAGAAATTGTTTTTGAGACGTATAATGCTGATATCGGATGGAATGGGTACTATGGAGACAAAAGAGTACAGGACGGAACGTTTACATGGAAGATTGATTTCAAGGAAACGATGACGGATAAACGGCACCTTATTACTGGGCACGTAAATATTATTAGGTGATTAATTTAACATTTTATTAAAAAAAAATATCACTGAGCTGTTTTGTTGAACATTTGATTCTCAGTAGACTAATAACTATATGCCTTGAAAATAAATTTAAGTCCTTAGATATGCCCTAATAAATTCGTAATTTAAGGCTTGAATTAGAATCTCTTGCAATTGAAATTATTAAGGCATATAGGTGTTTATAACTTACTAAAGATCAATTTAGTTCTTGGGTTATTGTTTGTTCATTTCGTGAGCTTCTCTCAGGTTTCGGAGTATGAAAATTATCAAAAGAAGTTAGATAAATTATCAGGGCAAAAAAAGCTCTCTTATTACCGTACGGTCGTTGCACAATTAGAGAAAGACTCTCCCGTCTTAACAGAGAAAATATTGAGAGACGCAATTCGAGATTCGGAAATTCAGAAAGATACCCTTCGACTAATCCAGTTCCATAGAGCAATGGGAGGTGTGAAGCATAACATGTCTCAGTACAATGCGTCATCAATCCATTTTCATACGTCCGTTGAATATGCTGAGAAATATGGGAATTCGATTGAACTAAATAAATCCAAGGTCAAGATGACTATGGTTTATTTGTACAATCGAGAGTTTGATAAGGGAATTACAAATTTAAAACGTGCGATTGAAGGGCTTAAGGGAACGAAAGAAGATGCTGTTCTAGGGGTGGCATATTCAAATTTAGGTGGAATGTACCGGGAGAAAGGTGAATTTGATCAAGCAATCAGCAATTATAAAGAAGCATCTAAAATTCAAAAACGAATTAATGATGAAAAGAATCTAGGAATAACTTATGCGAATCTAGGAAGTGTTTTTGCTGCTCAGGATAAATTTGAAGAAGGATTGTCTTATTTGGAAAAAGCAGAAATGGTTTTGTCCAAAGCTAAGGTAAAAGATGCCTTAAGTTTTGTTTACCTAGAATACTCTAAAATTCATCAGAAAAGGGAGGCGCATTCTCAAGCTTTAGTATACGCCAATCTTGCATTGGAATTAGCTCGAAATACAAAATCATTAGACAATCAGGCAAAATCGTTAAATCAACTTGCGCTGATAGCATATGAACAAAATGATTTTGAAGTTTCAATCGGGTTCCTTATAGAGCAAATGATCTTACAAGATAGTCTCAATAAAAGCTTACAAAGTAAACATGTTCGAGAAACTTCAGCCGTGTACAGTGTGTTTGAAGCTGAACGCCAAGCTGTAGAACTTAAACATCAAGTAGTATTGGAACAAGGAAGGTTCAGATTCGTTCTCGCAATATCGATTGGTGTATCATTATTACTTCTTTTAATGATCATTATGTGGGCCCGCATTCGTAGTAAAAATAAAGTGTTATTTGAGCAGAGTCTTAAAACGATTGCACCAACAAAGCCAAAAGTAGAACTGGAGGAGGAAGATATTGAAAAATATAAAACACTATACGACGCTATTTTAGAACAATTTGAAGCGGAAAAAATGTATTTGGACTCCAGTTTAACAATGGGAATGTTAAGCGATATTGTTCGTTCTAATAGTAATTATGTTTCAAAAAGTATTAATATTTATTTTGGCTCCAATTTTAATTCAATGATTAACTTTTATAGAGTTAATGAAGCCAAAAAAATGATAGAGAGTGGGGCACTAGATAAATTCACCATGGAAACGGTAGCCTCAAATTGCGGATTTACATCTTTATCTGTTTTTAACCGTTCTTTCAAGAAAGAAACCGGAATTACACCTACGTATTTTAATAAGTCCTTGAACTTAAGTTCTAATTGACCCTAGTTTAATCAAGTCGTCTTGTATTAATGGATCTTAAGCTTTGGTCGATTCATGAAATGCCCTTTTATCATTATTGTTTGTAGAGGTTTATATCTCACATTTGCTCTGTAGAAATTAATTAAACTAAAATTATGAAACAGAACAATACTCGCTTAAAAGTGCTTTCAACTATATGTTGTAGCTTCTTATTCTTTAATTCAAATGCCCAAACTCCAGTTGACGATAATGGGGCTTTATCGGTTAGTGGAACACACATTGTAAATGAATCTGGCGATATTGTTAGCTTCGCCGGAAATAGCATTTTTTGGTCCAATACAGGTTGGGGGGCAGAGTCATTTTATAACGCAAGTGTTGTAAGTTGGTTAAAAACGGATTGGAACTCAACTATTGTAAGAGCTGCCATGGGAGTAGGACCTGAAAATGGTGGTTACCTTTCAGATGCTGCAGGGAATGAAAATAGAGTAAAGACTATTGTTGATGCTGCAATCGCTGAAGGGCTTTATGTAATTATTGATTGGCATTCACATAATGCTCATAATCAACAAGCTGAGGCAATTGCATTTTTCACAAATATGGCAACTCTTTACGGAAATAACGATCATGTTATTTATGAAATTTATAATGAGCCAACTTCAGCTTCATGGTCAAATGATGTTAAACCATATGCCGAAGCAGTAATTGCTGCAATTAGAGCAATAGACCCTGATAATTTAATCATAGTTGGTACACCAACATGGTCACAAGATGTTGATGTAGCTTCCCTTGATCCCATCACAACCTCTACGAACATAGCATATACAATTCATTTTTATGCTGGAACACATGGTACTTTTGAACGATCAAAGGCTCAGACAGCAATAGACAATGGTCTTGCTTTATTTTGTACAGAATGGGGAACAGTTAACGCAAATGGAGACGGTGCAGTGGATGAAACTTCTACTGAACAATGGATGGCTTTTTTCTGTGATAACAATATCAGTCACGTAAATTGGCATATTCACGATAAGCCAGAAGGTTCTGCTTCAGTCTGGCCTGGGACGAGTCCAACGGGTAATTGGACAGCACTTGATTTAACTCCCTCTGGAACTTTAGTGAAGTCCATTATTAACGGCTGGCCAGCTCGTAACTGTGAAGGATCTGCAGAAATTAATGACCAAGAAGTTTCGTCTCAAGTATTCCCTAATCCTGTGAATAATGAATTACACGTGGAAATGGAAGGAGAATTTGAATTTACTATCTCAACTACTTCAGGAAGAATAGTAGTGTCTGATTCTGGAAACACATCAGCCGTTGTAAACATAGAATCATTGAACTCTGGAGTGTACTTTGTAAAAGTTGTAAATACTAAAGGAAGTAGTATCTCGAGAATAACAAAATTATAGCGTGTAGTGTAAGATAGTCTCTATAAACATAGATGATTTGTCGGAAAAGTGCCCTGTTGGTAGTCGGGGCACTTTTTTTTCGACTTTAATTTTGTAACGTCTGGATTAACAGTAGATAAGGCCATGTTTTTAGGTAGTCAATTTATGAAATGAGCATAGTTGTTTTAAAATAAACGAACAAATAGTTGAAGATTTGTATCGATCTAATCAAGTGCCTGACGCTACGAAAATCAAATTTTGAAATTAGAATTATGAAAAATATTAATTTGAGCATACCATTAATTTTATTGGCATTATTTTCTGTCGCGTTCAATGCGAAAGCACAAACGCCCGTAGCGAATCACGGAGCATTATCAGTTTCCGGAAATAGAATTGTAAATCAATATGGAGATACCGTTAGTTTTGCAGGAAATAGTATGTTTTGGAGTAATACAGGCTGGGAAGGCGCTCCATTCTATAATGCATCTTGTGTGAATTGGCTACAATCGGATTGGAATGCTACAATTGTAAGAGCCGCTATGGGAGTTGAAGATCAAGGTGGATATTTGACTGATGCTTCAAATAAAATACGACTTAAAGCGGTGGTAGATGCCGCTATTGCTAATGAAATGTATGTGATCATTGACTGGCATTCGCATCATGCAGAAGACTATCAAGCCGATGCAATTACCTTCTTTCAAGAAATGGCAACAACTTATGGAGCGTATGATAATGTAATCTATGAAATTTATAATGAGCCCTTGCAAGTGTCTTGGGGGAATACGATTAAACCTTATGCAGAAGCAGTTACTGCCGCAATTAGAGCAATTGATCCAGATAATTTAATAGTTGTGGGAACGCCAACTTGGTCACAAGATGTTGATGTAGCTTCTCTTGATCCTATTACTGGCTATCCCAATATCGCTTACACATTGCATTTTTATGCTGGAACGCATGGTCAGTCATTAAGAAACAAGGCAATTACTGCAATGAATAATGGAATCGCTCTTTTTGTTACAGAGTGGGGGACTGTAGATGCTAGTGGAAATGGAGCGGTGGCAACCACGTCCGTGAATGAATGGACAGCATTTATGTGTCAAAATAAATTAAGCCACTGTAACTGGTCTGTTAATGATAAAAATGAAGGCGCATCGGCAGTTATTGTGGGGGCTTCACCAACAGGAAATTGGTCGGCAAGTGAATTAACTACTTCTGGAACGCTTGTAAAATCTATAATTCAAACGTGGGATGCCAACTGTAGTGCTCAGGTAAATTTAGTTGCGAATGATGCTGGAATTTCAAACATTGCTGCACCAAACGGAACGATATGTTCAGATTCCATACATCCAATAATAACACTGAACAATTATGGAAGTTCAGATTTAACATCGGCCACGATTAATTATAATATTGATGGTAACCCAAATCTGGTATACACTTGGAATGGAATTTTAACTTCCGGACAATCAATTGTAATCAATTTGCCATCTCAATTTGTAACAGCCGGCCCACATGATTTTAATGCATTTACCGTTTTACCGAATGGAGTATTGGACTCCGTTAATGTTAACGACTCTAGTTTGGTCATTTTTACTTCAAACGGGTCGGGTACAATGGTTGGACTTATATTGAATACCGATTGCTGGGCCGATGAAGTGTCTTGGATATTAGAAGATAGCCAAAACAATACAGTAGATTCTGGATCAGGTTATACAAATGGTGCCTCGGGAGCATATATTTCAACTCAGTACTGTTTGATTGACAGTTGTTATGAATTTACAATTAATGATTCGTTTGGTGATGGTTTAAATGGCATGCCATCTGGATGCCCAATCAATGGCCATTACGATATTTTAAATTTGGAAACAGGAGATACCTTAGCGACTATGATCGCAGTAGGTGGTGCTTACGGGTTTCAAGAAGCTAATGCGTTTTGCCTTACTCTCTCCTGTACGCTTACAGCATCGTCAATTGTTACTAATGAGTCTTGTGCCACAGCGAATGACGGATCGATATCAGTAATGGCTTCAAATGGAACAGGAACGTATACATACACACTTGGAGGTATATCTAATACAACAGGAATATTTAACGGATTAGCGCCTGGTATACATGTTGTCTCAATAATCGATGCTCTTGGATGTTCAGAAACTGTTTCAGAGTCAATTGTAGCAGCTACTAACTTTGGAAGTACAGATCTAGGTGCAACCATATGTGTGGGAGATCAGGTATCGTTAGGTGCATACGGTGGAGGATCGTATTCATGGTCACAAGGTGGAAATCAAATTGGAACAAACAATTCGATCACCGTATCACCAATATTGAATACTACTTATGACGTTGATATTACTAGTGGAGTCTGTATTGAATCGTTTTCGGTAACTGTAAATGTCAACAGTGTTCCTGATGCCGGGTTTACAAGTGCAGACTTTTGTGAAAGCACAAATAATGTAATTACCAATGTAATGACTTCAGGAGGAATGTTTTCTTACGATGGTTCTGATGGCTCAAATATAAATTCGATAAACGGAATTATTTCGAATGCAGCCGCTGGATCAAGTTACCTCATTACTTATTCTGTTGTTACGAATGGTTGCGCGAATCAATCAACACAATTGGTGTTTGTGAATACATCCCCTCAAATTGATGCTGGTTCAACTGTTTCTGTGTGTGATGGAGGAGCCGTAATTCTTTCTGCTATCAATCCAGACAATGCCCAAATTTCTTGGAATAATAATGTAATCGATAACAGCTCATTTGTTCCAACGTCGACGGGAACTTATACTGTCACGGCAGATTTGAATGGATGTATTGTATCCGACGATGTACTGGTAAATGTTTCGCCAATACCTTCAGTAGATGCAGGGAGCGACCTGAGTATTTGCGCAGGGTCTCAAGTAACGCTATCAGCAGGTAATCCGAATAATGCTCAAGTTTCATGGGATAATAATGTTACAGACAATGTTCCTTTTACACCTTTGTTATCTCCAATTACATGTACAGTTACAGCGACATTAAATGGATGTACTTCAACAGATGATATTGTGGTGACAACTGTAAATTCGCCAATAATTGATGCAGGAATTGATCAGGTTGTTTGTGAAGGTGACGTTGTTACTCTTGTTGCAAATAATCCAGACAATGCCTCAATAACTTGGAATAATAACGTTGTTGATGGCGTTTCATTTACTCCAATCACAACGGGAACTTATACGGTCAATGCAGATTTGAATGGATGTTTGTCATCTGATATTGTACTTGTAAATGTTTCACCAATACCTTCAGTAGATGCAGGGAACGATCTAAGTATTTGCACGGGGTCTCAAGTAACGCTATCAGCAGTTAATCCGAATAATGCTCAAGTTTCATGGGATAACAATGTTGTAGATAATACGCCTTTTACACCCTTATCATCTCCAATTACGTATACAGTTACAGCAACATTAAATGGATGTGCTTCAACAGATGATGTTGTAGTGACAACTGTAAATTTGCCAATAATCGACGCGGGAATCGATCAGGTTGTTTGTGAAGGAGACGTTGTTACTCTTGTTGCAAATAATCCAGACAATGCTCAAATAACTTGGGATAATAACGTTGTTGATGGTGTTTCATTTGTTGCTCCATTAGGGGGAACAGTTTATACTGCAACTGCAGATTTAAATGGATGTTTGTCAACTGACCTGTTAACCGTATTGGTAACTTCAGCTCCAGTTATAACTGGTGTTATAAGCAGTGATGACGGCACGAATTCAGGGACAATTGATGTGACAATTTCAAGTGGATATACTATTTCTTCAATCGATTGGAACAACTCTGAGACAACGGAAGATTTAATGAATTTAGCAGCCGGAACTTATACTGTGACGGTAATTGATGAGAACGGATGTTCGGCTTCAGAAACATTTATTGTTGAGTCTAGCGTGGGAGTAAGTCTGATAGTTTTAGATGAACTGATGGTTTATCCGAACCCTACTTATGATTTTGTTACCATTAAATATTTAGGCGAATTTAAAGTGGAAGTTTTAGATCCAACCGGTCGAGTGGTTCAAAGAGAAACTGGATTTGAACTAGTTCAGTGTAATTTGAATAGGTTAACCAGAGGAACCTACTTTATCAGAATTAATGATGGCGTGCAAACCATCAAGTTGATCAAATTATAAATACAACCCGTGGTGCGGTTTTAGCAAAAGGTACGATAGTTAGTATAGTCAGTATATAAGGTTAGGTAAAGATATGTGCCACGGGTTTATTTTATTGAAATTCAATTGAACAGGGAGAGTGTTTAGTCATTAGCAGTTAATAGTTAAGTGGAATGACACAATTGAAGAAAGAAGAGAAGGGTTATATTATAGCCCTTCTTTTTTGATTTATAAAGTTTAGTTCAATGATAAGTCAATTTAAGAAATGACTTTAGTCGACTCAATATGAGGAGGCAGTTACACCTACTTTTAAGGTATAAATTCAATACCTATGAAAACTACTATTCTAATTGTAATACTTTTTACAAATTGCTGGAACAGTCATTCTCAATGTGATACTCCAAATGCTAATGTCTCTAATATCGATTGTTCAACAGTTCCTGCTGCGGACATAATTACAAGCGGTTCTGTCAACAGTGGACAAGTAAAATATGTAACGACAAATTCGCCTGGTAACATTGCGGTTGGCACCGGTGGAGTATTATATGTCTGTGGAGATATAACTGTTAGTATCGGCACTGGCTCAAACCTTCTTTCAATGAATGGAGGAACCATTGTAATTACTTCTTGTGCTACAGTTAATTTTGTTTCTAATTCATCGCCTACTTATATTAATTCTGGTGCTCAGATTGTGAATTATGGAACCCTAAATATCACTCAAAACGGATCTTTTATTCGTATGGATAATGGCGCAAAATTGTTTAATTATTCAGTTTTGAATATGGATGGAATTGTCTTCTTAAAAGATGCATCAATTATAAATGACAATGATGGTAACCATTCTTACATTGAAACTGTGACGATGAGAATGGGGGGAGGCGGCTCTACTGTTTATGCAAATTCATCATCTAAATTATGTCTTGCTGAAAATTCATGTCTAGAGAATAATGTAATGGTAAATGCAACGAACTCCAATTGGTTGGAATATGGTGGGGGAACAGGAGGTGCTACATTGTATGGTACGACAAATATGACAGGGAATGGTGGCTCAATATCGAATGACCCTGAAATTAATGTTTGCACAACGGATAATGATACTAAGTGGGGGAGTACGAATTATCTGCCTATTGCTTCCGTGATTACTGATTGTTCAATATGTGCTCTAATTGATCCCTGCTTGTTAGTATTACCCGTTGAGCTAGTAGACTTCAATGTGGAAAGTGAGCCCGAATTCGTTTCTTTATCCTGGAGTACAGTTTCTGAATTAAACAATGATCGTTTTGAAATTGAAAGGTTAACGGGGAGTGAATGGGCCTTTATTGGCGAAGTTAAAAGTACAGGAAACTCTAATTCTTTGACTACCTATGAGTTTAAAGATAGAGCTCCTCAGTTTGGAATTTCTTATTATAGATTGCGCCAAGTTGATCTAGATGGAACGATTGAGTACTCTGAAGTAAGGGTGGTCGACTATGAAGGGAAGAATATAATTGTATTCCCGAACCCAGCCAATAACGAAGTTTCTCTTAATGTTAAACCCCAAGATTTAGATTGGATTGAGGTGTATACAGTACATGGTCAAAATGTAACGGGACTTGTACAATTCCCAAAGAGTAATGCGGATATTGTCACGATTGATATTTCTAGACTAGAAATTGGGGGATATTTAATTCGGACTGACTTCGGACGATATAGGTTTATCAAAATTTAAGGCATAAAAAAGCCCCTTGGATCAACCAAGGGGCTTAATGCTATATAAAGTCGTTTAATTACTTCTTAACTGCGTTTACAACTGCTGCAAATGCATCTGGGTGATTCATCGCTAAATCCGCAAGAACTTTACGGTTAAGCTCCATTTCACTCTTGTTAACAAGTCCCATGAATTGAGAATAACTCATTCCGTGTTGTCTAGCACCCGCATTAATACGAGTAATCCACAATGAACGGAAGTTTCTTTTCTTTTGTT
>JBLHVW010000021.1:0-35319 GCA_047628775.1 Salibacteraceae bacterium
TAATTCCTTGCTCGCGCTCGTCTCTTAATCCATCGGTAAATAAAGCCAAGTCCAGTCCGTCGTGGCCTTTTCGTTCACTCGTTTTTTTTACCGCACTAAGTTGGTCTTCAAAAATCGATTTTGAATCGTACAATAAACGTCCGATCAAGGTGCTTTTCCCGTCATCCACACTTCCTGCAGTGGTAAATCTCAACAATTGATTTTGGTCCAATTTCATGTTCTCAATATTAAAAGTACCCTTGACGTTTTCTATCTTCCATAGCGCTTTCCGATCTTTTGTCGTCCGCGCGGTTTCCACGTTCCGTCTCTCTCATGGCGGAAACTTCCTCAACGATTTTTTCTAAAGTATCAGCATTGGATTCTATTCCGCCTGTAATCGTAATGTCGCCGAGTGTTCTGAATCGAATCTTCTTTGAAACGACTTCCTCATTGTTATCGAGGATTAAGAACTCTGAATTTGGAATCCAAGATCCGTTTTTCCAAACAACATCTCGTTCATGGGCGAAATATAAGGATGGAATCTTAATCTCTTCGCGTTTGATGTAATTCCAAATGTCCATTTCAGTCCAGTTGCTTATTGGAAAAACCCTGAAATGTTCTCCTTCGAAGTGCTTACCATTAAACATATTCCAAAGCTCAGGCCGTTGATTTTTTGGATCCCATTGTCCGAAATCATCTCGGTGGGAAAAGAAACGTTCTTTGGCTCTTGCTTTTTCTTCGTCTCTTCTTGCTCCGCCGATTGCGCAGTCAATTTTGTTATCTTCAATTGCGTCGAGAAGCGTTGTGATTTGAAGTGAATTTCGAGTAGCGCTTTTTCCTTTTTCCTCAGCAACCCTGCCTTGATGAATTGAATCTTGAACCGATCCAATAATTAATTTGACGCCCAATTCACCGATCAATCGATCTCTGAATTTAATTGTTTCTGGGAAGTTATGTCCGGTATCGACGTGCATTAAGGCAAATGGAATTTTCCCTGGATGAAATGCTTTTTTGGCGAGATGTGTTAAAACGATTGAATCTTTTCCTCCTGAAAACAAAAGGACTGGATTCTGAAATTTGGCTACGACTTCGCGAAGAACGAAAATGGCTTCCGATTCCAATTCATCCATATAATTTAAGTAATACTTACTCATCTCAATTTCAATTTATGCTGAACAGCTTCGATAACCTTGTTAGCCGCATCCTCAACTGTAAATTCCTCTGTATCAATCTCAACGTCTGCTGATTCTGGAACTTCATACGGAGAAGAAATTCCGGTGAACAGGCTAATTTCTCCGCTTCGTGCTTTTTTGTACAAGCCTTTTTCATCGCGGCGTTCACATACTTCAAGTGAAGTGTTCATGTAAACTTCGATGAAATTTTCTTGACCAACAGTTTCTCTAATTTCGTCTCTGCTTTTCTTATATGGAGATATGAATGATCCCAAAACGACAACTCCAGCATCAATAAATAATTTACTGATCTCAGCGACCCGTCGGATATTTTCTTCACGATCTTCTGCTGTAAAGGAAAGGTTTTTATTAATTCCATTTCGAACATTGTCGCCATCGAGGGGGTAGGTGTGCACGCCCATTTTGTGAAGCTTTTGTTCAACTGCACTCGATAAAGTTGATTTTCCTGAACCCGAAAGCCCCGTAAACCAGATCAAGAAAGAAGAATGGTTTTTGATGCTTTGGCGGTCCTCTTTAGCGAGTTCAAATTCTTGACGTACAATAGTGTTACTCATCGGTTTTCTTTTTCGATTTTCAAAACCAAAAATCAAGATAGACGCTGCGGACTTTACTGTGAATTCTCAGTCAATAGTCTTAGCAAAATGACATTTTCTTGAATGATTCGTCGTGGCTTTTCATTTAAACAAATATATGATTAGAATGACTTTAAATCAAACATATAGACGTTAATATAGAATCAGTGTCTAAATAAGAAAAGAAGGGTTTCCTTATTTTTTCAAGTCCGACCAATACCAGTCGATTGCTTCAACTAAACCAGTCTCTAAAGTGTGCGTAGGTGAATAGCCAAGAATTGTTTGGGCCTTTTCAATTGAAGCCAATGAATGAGGGATGTCTCCATTTCTTTCAGGGCCATGTTCAATTTCAATGTTTGCAATGGCAGGGTCAAATTGTTTCAATAAATCCTTAAGCTTCGCTGTGAGTTGATTTAAATCTGCTTTTTGTCCAACTGCGGTATTAAAAACTTCTCCAGTTGCGTCAGGATTATCCGTCAATGCCGCTAAATGATTCATTTGAATCACATTGTCGATATATGTAAAATCACGCGAAAATGTTCCGTCACCATTAATCTTTGGTGATTGATGGTTGATCAGCAGTTCAACGAATTTTGGGATCACGGCCGCATACGCTCCTTGCGGGGATTGACGTCTTCCAAAGACATTGAAATAACGTAATCCAATGACTTGCATTCCATAATTTAATCCAAAAACGTGTGCATAAAGCTCGTTCACGTATTTCGTAACAGCATATGGAGAAAGTGGTTTCCCAATGTTCTCCTCAGTTTTCGGAAGTTCCTGAGAATCTCCGTATGTTGATGAACTTGCAGCATAAACAAAGCGCTTTACATTGGCGTCTCTAGCCGCAACGAGAACATTTAAAAAACCTGAAACATTTACTTCGTTTGTTGAGATCGGATCGTTAAGTGATCTTGGAACAGAACCTAAAGCTGCTTGGTGCAATACGATATCAATGTTTTGCATCGCATTGTGACAAGCTTCTAAAGATCTAATGTCCGCTTCAATTAAAGTGAAATTTTCATTCTGCAGAAAAGGGGCAATGTTTTCTCTTAACCCAGTTGAGAAATTGTCAAAGCAAACAACGTGATTGTTGTTTTTCAGTAAGTCATCGCATAAATTTGAGCCAATAAAACCAGCACCTCCAGTTACTAAAACTCTTTGATTCTCAATTCTATTGTAACTCACTTGTTCTATTGATTTAAACTTGATCTTATTAATACAATTTCTACTGGAAGAATTGAGCAGCTATATTACGAATAAATTGGGGAACGAGTAATAGATTTCGCTTCGAAATATTGGAAAGACAGGTGTCAAATTAATCCAATTTTTTCAGGCAATCTGATAATGACTTTTCCCATTTAGGAACTACAACCGCAAAATCTCGTTCTATATCATCAGTATTTAAAACTGAATATGCAGGTCGTTTTGCTTTTGTAGGATATTCTTCCGTTGTAATTGAGTTGACCCTACAATTCAGCTTCTTTTCTTCCATTATTCTTGAAGCGAAATCGAACCATGAGATTGATGCGGTGTTGGCATAATGGTAAACACGCTGTGAAGAACCGAATTTGCCTCCATCTAAAATTTTAATACATGCTTGAGCTAAATCTCGGGCATATGTTGGGCTTCCGATTTGATCTCCAACTACATTCAAAGATTCCTTTACCTTTCCAAGTCGAAGCATTGTTTTTACAAAGTTGTTTCCATAAGAAGAATAGAGCCAAGAGGTTCTAATTACAATTGCCTGCGCTTTTGAATTAACCACAACTTGTTCTCCCAAATACTTACTTGTCCCATAAATACCAATCGGGGAAGTAGGGTCCGCTGGTTGATAAGGGCTTGTTTTTGTCCCGTCGAAAACGTAATCTGTTGAAATGTGAATGTAAGACAGGTTGTGCTTTACGGCTATTTTATCGATGTTACTAACTCCGAAAAGGTTGGTTTGAAGCGCATCCATTTCGTTGTCTTCTGCATTGTCAACAGCAGTATAAGCAGCACAATTGATAATCGAGTCTATTTTGTTCAGTGTAACATTTGCTTCAATAGATTCGAGGTCGTGAATGTTGCATTCGCTTGAATCCGCAAAAATAAAATTTTGATGTGAGGCAATAGCTAAATCTTGAAGCTCAGAACCGAGTTGTCCGTTTTTACCTAATACTAATATATTCATTGATAAATGGGCTTACGAAATCTTTAAAACTACCGAGTTCTTTGTCTTTTACTGAGAGCAGAACGACGTCATCTTTTAGTTTCCAATCAATACTTAAAGTAGCATCATTCCATTGAATTCCACCTTCGTTTTCAGGGGAGTAATCATTGTCTACTTTATATGCAAAAATGGCTGTTTCACTTAATACTGCGAAGCCATGCGCAAAGCCTCTTGGAACGAAAAGTTGCTTCTTATTTGTCTCATTTAAAAGGATCGAAAACGATTCTCCATATGTCGGAGATTCCAGCCTTAAGTCAACGGCAACATCCAGAACCTCACCTTTGATTACGCGAACCAATTTGGCTTGTGCCATTGGTGGTTTTTGGAAATGCAAACCTCTTAAAACGCCTCTGCTCGATTGTGATTCATTGTCCTGAATGAATTCAGTTTTACACACATTTTCGTTGAACCATTTTTGATTGAATGGCTCGAAAAAATAACCACGTATGTCGCCATAAATTTTTGGTTCTAAAACAACGAGGTCTTCTATATGTGTCGTAATTAATTTCACTTTTTTGTAACGCGTTTTATTAAGTATTGACCGTATCCTGATTTAGCGAGAGGCTGTGCTAATTCCAGTACTTTTTCTGCTGTTATGAATCCTTCTTCATAAGCGATTTCTTCCAGGCAAGCCACCTTTAAACCTTGGCGCTTTTCTATTGTTTGAATAAAACTACTTGCTTCCAACAAAGACTCATGCGTCCCTGTATCAAGCCATGCATATCCTCTACCCATTAGTTCAACTTTTAATTCGTCTTTGCTAAGGTAGATTTCATTAACTGTTGTGATCTCCAATTCGCCTCGATGTGATGGTTTAATGTTCTTTGCGATTTCAATAACATCGTTCGTGTAGAAGTACAATCCAACGACTGCAAAATTAGATTTAGGGTGTTTGGGTTTTTCTTCTACGGAAATTACATTTCCATTTTCGTCAAATTCTGCAACGCCGTAACGTTCAGGATCGTTGACGTAATAACCAAAGACAGTAGACTTTCGATCTACTTCAACATTTCTTCTTGCGTTTTTCAACATTTTAGTCAAGCCATGTCCGTGGAATATATTGTCGCCCAATACCAAACAAACATCATCACTACCAATAAATTCTTCACCAATAATAAATGCCTGTGCCAAACCATCTGGGCTCGGTTGAACTTTATACGTTAAATTTATTCCGAAATTACTTCCGTCACCAAGCAGTTTTTCAAAATTGGGTAAATCCTCAGGTGTTGAGATGATTAAAACATCTCTAATTCCAGCAAGCATTAAAACTGACAACGGATAATAAATCATCGGTTTATCATAGATTGGGAGCAATTGTTTTGATACCCCTTTGGTAATTGGATACAATCGAGTTCCTGAACCGCCAGCTAAAATTATTCCTTTCATGTGTTATCTTTGAGGGTTGTAAAGTTAGTCAATTTCTTCTCTTAATTGCACCCTTAATAACGGGAATGGTTTGCTGGTAGTATACATGCTCTATTAAAAATAAAAAGGCTTGGGCTATTAAAGCAATTAATCCATATCGTAAGCGTTAATTCCCTGCAAATAATTAACTTTAGTGCCTCTCTTTAAACGCTTAAAACATCAATTGATGAAAAAAATACAAATGGTCGATTTAATATCGCAGTATCAGGACATTAAGTCTGCTGTAGATTCGGCAATAGCATCTATTTTGGAAAGTGCACAATTCATTAACGGACCTGAGGTGAAATCGTTTCAATCTGAAATGGAAAATTACCTTGGTGTGAAGCATGTTATTCCTTGTGCCAATGGAACGGACGCATTACAGATAGCATTAATGGCGCTGGGGTTGAAGCCCGGTGATGAGGTTATTACTCCATCTTTCACTTATATAGCGACCACTGAAGTGATGGCTTTATTGGGCTTGAAGCCAATCTTTGTTGAAGTGGATCGTGATACCTTTTGTATCGATTCTAATTCTATCGAAGCTGCCATTTCGAGTAAGACCAAAGCAATAGTTCCTGTACATTTGTACGGTCAGGCAGCGAATATGGATGTTATAATGGCCATAGCCAAAAAACATGATTTATTCGTTATAGAAGACAATGCTCAGGCAATCGGTAGTGATTATTCCCATGAAAATGGAGAAACTACTAAGACTGGGACTATCGGGGATATTGGTTGCACCTCGTTTTTCCCATCGAAAAATTTGGGGTGTTACGGAGATGGAGGTGCAATATGCACAAACAATGATGAGCTTGCCGATAAAATGAGAATGATTGCTAATCATGGTCAGAGCACGCGTTACTATCATGATGTTGTAGGATGTAATTCGCGACTCGATAGTATTCAGGCGGCGGTATTGAGAATCAAGTTGAGAAAACTGGATGGATATATTGATGCACGGCGAAAAGTAGCAGATCATTACGATAAGTTCTTTGCAAATATCCCTGGAATTAAAACTCCAGTTAGAACAGAATATTCAAGACACGTATTCCACCAGTATACGCTAACATTTGAAGGGATAGATAGGGATGAGTTAAATCAATTTCTAGCCGATAGAGATGTGCCTTCAATGATCTATTATCCAGTTCCGGCGCACAAACAAAAAATGTTTGAATCATTTGGAAGCGGGAAAACTGAATTGCCAATTACGGATTGGTTGACACATAGAGTAATGTCGTTACCTATTCATACCGAAATGGAGCAGGATCAATTGGATTACATCTGTTCTTCCGTCGAAGAGTTTTTAAAAGTTAAAGCATAATAATGAAGAAAATAGCAGTTATAGGTACTGGATATGTTGGACTTGTATCAGGAACGTGTTTCGCTGAAACAGGAAACCAAGTCATCTGCGTTGATATAGATGAGAAGAAGGTGTATCAAATGAAAAATGGGATTGTTCCTATTTATGAGCCTCATCTTGATGTCATTTTTGAAAAAAATATTAAAGCAGAGCGGATCTCTTTCACAACAGATTTGAAAGCGGCAGTAGATTTTGCTGAGATTATATTTTTGGCTTTGCCAACTCCTCCGGGAGAAGATGGTTCTGCAGATCTAAGCTATGTATTGAAAGTAGCGGGTCAACTTGGAGAAATGATGACAGAGTTTAAAGTCATCGTTGATAAATCTACCGTTCCAGTTGGAACAGCGGAGAAAGTTGAAGCAAAAATCCGTGAGAAAGCAACTGTAGATTTTGCCGTAGTATCCAATCCAGAATTTTTACGAGAAGGATTTGCAGTAGATGATTTTATGAATCCAGATCGAGTTGTAATTGGAACGGAACATGAGAAAGCCATTAAAGTAATGACTGAGTTGTATGAGCCGTTTGTCCATGCAGATAAGCCAATCATCATTATGGATGAGAAATCAGCTGAGTTAACGAAATATGCAGCCAACTCTTTTCTTGCGACGAAGATCACCTTCATGAATGAAATTTCAAATTTCTGTGAATTGGTGGGAGCAGACGTTGATAAAGTGAGACAAGGTGTTGGGGCGGATTCTAGAATTGGACACAAGTTCCTGTATCCTGGAATCGGATTTGGTGGGAGTTGTTTTCCTAAAGACGTTCAAGCTTTAGTGAGAAGTGGAAATCAAGTAGGGTATAATTTTGAGATCATCAACAGTGTTCTTGAGGTGAATTCCACGCAAAAGACGAAGGTTGTCGAAAAAGTGAAGAGCTATTTTGGCGATGTAAAAGGAAAGCGTTTTGCGATTTGGGGGTTGGCTTTCAAACCAGATACAGATGATATTAGAGAAGCTTCGGCTTTGTATATGATTGACGAATTAGTGAAAGCAGGAGCAGAAGTTATTGCTTTTGATCCTGAAGCAGCTGAGAACGTTAAATCTGAAATCGGTGATAAAATCGAATATGCTGAAGATCAATATTCTTGTATCGAAGGGGCTGATGCTCTTTTAATTGCAACTGAATGGTCGATGTTCCGTGCACCAGATTTTGACAAAATGAAATCATTACTTAAACAATCAATCATTTTTGACGGTAGAAATCTCTACGAGATTAAGCAAATGGAAGGTTTAGGTTTTTATTACAATTCAATGGGTAGAGTAACTGTTCTAGGATCAAAATAATGAATGAAAGAAAAAAAGTACTAATAACAGGTGCAGCAGGGTTTCTAGGATCCCACTTATGCGACATGTTTGTAAATAAAGATTTCCATGTAATTGCAATGGATAATCTTATCACGGGTAGAATCGAGAACATCGAACACTTGATAGAACTGGATAATTTTGAATTTGTCAACCACGACGTTACAAAGTTCATTGATGTTCCAGGAGAACTTGATTATATATTGCATTTTGCATCACCAGCAAGTCCAATTGATTATTTGAAAATTCCGATTCAAACGTTAAAAGTTGGATCATTGGGAATTCACAATTGTCTTGGTTTGGCCAAAGCGAAAGATGCTAGAATATTGATTGCTTCTACTTCTGAAGTGTATGGTGATCCTCAGGTTCATCCGCAGACTGAAGAATATTGGGGGCATGTGAACCCTGTTGGGCCAAGAGGAGTCTATGATGAAGCAAAGCGTTTCCAAGAAGCGATTACAATGGCATATCATACGTTCCACGGTTTAGAAACTAGAATCATTCGAATTTTTAATACGTATGGGCCTAAAATGCGATTGAATGATGGGCGTGTTTTACCTGCGTTTATTGGACAAGCGTTAAGAGGAGAAGACCTTACTATTTTTGGTGATGGATCCCAAACTAGATCGTTCTGTTATGTAGATGATTTAATGGCCGGAATTTACGCTTTGTTGATGAGTGATTATACACAACCAATGAACATCGGAAATCCTTCAGAAATTTCAATTGCAGATTTTGCAACTGAGATTATTGAATTGACACAGTCAGATCAAAAAGTGATTTTTAAAGATTTGCCAGTGAACGATCCAAAACAAAGAAGACCTGATATTACCAAGGCAGAAAATATTTTGAACTGGTCACCAAAGGTAGATAGAAGCAAAGGATTGAAGATTACTTATGAATACTTTAAATCATTATCTCAAGATGAACTGAATGAAACAGCTCATTATAATTTTGACGATTATATTTCACGTTAATGATTTGCTTTGAACGCAATTCTGCAGTTATTGACGGTCTCTGCATCTTAAATGGTGCACCAAATTGGGAATAAGTGTCTTTAAATGGGGAAGTCAGTTTACTGAAAAAAAGCTAGTAACTTAATCATCATTAAGTTATATTTTTAGTACTCGAATTGATATACAACAAACGAAACTCTCTAATTTAGCCTTATGAAATTTAAGGCAGACATTATTTATTAACCAATTGTTCTAATTAAACGATTAAAGATAAATTATTATAATTTTAACTATTAATAGCACTATAATGAATTACTTCGCTCACGAAACTGCAGTTATTGATGACGGTTGCGTCATAGGAGAAGGGTCTAAAATTTGGCACTTTTCTCACATCATGCCCAACTGCGTGCTTGGAGTGGGGTGCAATGTGGGGCAGAACGTTGTAATATCTCCTAAAGTTGTTTTGGGGAAGAATGTCAAGGTTCAAAACAATGTTTCAATATACACTGGAGTAATTTGTGAAGATGATGTGTTTTTAGGACCGTCAATGGTTTTTACGAATGTAACGAACCCACGAAGTGCAGTCATTCGAAAAGATGAGTACTCAAAAACAACAGTAAAAAAGGGTGCAACTATTGGAGCCAACGCTACAATTGTTTGTGGTCACGATATAGGTGAATTTTCATTTGTTGGGGCTGGAGCTGTCGTAACGAAGACAATTCCTGCATACGCCTTGGTTGTTGGGAATCCAGCGAGACAATTAGGATGGATGAGTGAATACGGCCACAAATTGGAATTTGATACTAACGGAGTTGCCTTTTGTCCAGAAAGTAAAGAAGAATATAAACTAGAGAATCAAATTGTCACCAAAATAAAAAAGTAATGGCTAGTGAAGATCAAAAGATAAAGTTTGCCGTAATTGGCGCCGGACATATTGGAAAACGGCATGCTGAAATGATTCGAAGAGAAGATGAGTCTGAGCTTGTAGCAATGGTTGACATTCGTTCTAAAGAAGAATGCGATGCGAGCCAATTTGATGTTCCGTTCTTTAAAACAGTTGAAGAATTAATGAATTCAGGAGTTGAATTTGATGTCGCAAATATTTGCACGCCAAATGGACTTCACGCAGAACAAAGTTTGGAAGTACTTGAAGCAAAAAAACATGTTGTTTGCGAGAAACCAATGGGATTGACTAAAGATGGATGTGAAAAGGTAATCTTCAAATCACTTCAGAAGTCTAAGAGTGTATTTTGTGTAATGCAGAATAGATATTCTCCCCCTTCAGAATGGATCAAGTCAATTATTGAAAAGAAGAAGCTAGGTGAAATATTTATGGTTCAATTGAACTGTTATTGGAACCGCGATTATCGCTACTATAAAAAAGGCGGTTGGAAAGGAACTGCTGATCTTGATGGAGGAACACTTTTTACACAGTTTTCTCACTTTATTGATATCATGTATTGGTTGTTTGGAGATATAGATAATATTAAAGGACGTTTTGGCGATTTTACACACGCCAACTCAACAGACTTTGAAGATTCTGGATTTGTTAATTTTGATTTTGTCGATGGTGGAATGGGATCAATTAATTATTCCACTTCCGTAGCCAACCAAAATCTGGAAAGCTCGTTGACGATTATAGGAGAAAAAGGAAGTGTGAAGATTGGTGGGCAATATATGAATGAAGTTGAGGTCTGCAACATTGAAGGGTATGAAATGCCGGAACTCGAAGAATCTAATCCTGCGAATGATTATGGCCCTTATAAAGGATCAGCAGCAAATCATAATTACGTGATTAAAAACGTTATAGATACACTAAAAGGAAGAACGACAGCTACTACTAACGCCCTTGAGGGTCTTAAAGTAGTTGAAATTATTGAACGAATTTATAAAGTAAGAAATGAGCAAATCAATTTATAATGATTTAATTAACGGAGAAGCTACGCTCGCTGTTATAGGTCTAGGATATGTTGGCTTACCAATTGCATTGGAATTTGCGAAAAAAACGAAGGTTATTGGTTTCGATATTAATGAAGAGAGAGTTCAATTGATGAAGAACAAGGTCGATCCTAGTAACGAATTGGATGCCTCGGCCTTCGATGGTTGTGATATTGAATTCACTACAAATATAGAGGATTTAAAAGAAGCGAAATTCTTCGTGGTTGCGGTTCCTACTCCAATCGATGATGCGAATTTACCTAATTTAAAACCTTTATTGGGAGCTACTTCAACGGTAGCCAAAGTTTTGAAAAAAGGAGATTACGTTGTATTTGAATCAACTGTTTATCCAGGATGCACGGAAGAAGATTGTGTTCCAATTCTTGAAGAAATTTCTGGATTGAAATTCAGAGACGATTTCATGGTTGGATATTCTCCAGAGAGAATTAATCCAGGAGATAAAGAACATACCTTGCAAAACGTAATCAAAGTTGTTTCAGGATGTTGCGCAATTTCTTTAGAAGAGATTGCAAAAACATACGAGCTTGTTGTAGACGCAGGAGTGCATAGAGCAGCTTCTATTAAAGTTGCAGAAGCAGCAAAAATAATTGAGAACACTCAACGTGATGTCAACATCGCTTTAATAAATGAGCTTTCTATCATTTTTGATAAATTAGATATCAATACATATGATGTTTTGGAGGCAGCTGGAACGAAATGGAATTTCTTAAAATTCTCTCCCGGTTTGGTTGGTGGACACTGTATCGGTGTCGATCCTTATTACTTAACACACAAGGCGCAAAAAGCTGGCTATCACTCAAAAGTAATTACAAGTGGTCGTTACGTGAATGATTCAATGGGGTTCTATATTGGAAAAACAACCGTTAAAAAGATTTTAGCGAAAGGGAAAGCAATTCAAGAGGCAAAGGTTCTGGTTATGGGAGCAACGTTTAAAGAAGATGTTTCTGATATCCGTAATTCTAAAGTAATCGACATAATAAAGGAATTGAACTCATTCCAAGTTAAAGTTGATTTGGTTGATCCGCATGCATCTTCTAAAGAAATGGAAGACGAGTATGGTGTTCCATTGACAGAGCACCCGACAAATAATTATGATGCTGTTATCGTTGCTGTTAATCACGCTGAGTACAAAACATTGAAAGAAGAGGACTTCAGAGCAATGTTGAATGACGATAAAGGTGTTTTTGTAGATGTAAAAGGTATCTTCAAGGACAAGATTAAGAATATTGAATATTGGAGCTTATAATATGAATTGGACTAAAAACATCTTGGTTACAGGTGGTGCAGGTTTTATAGGATCCCATGTTATACGCCTTTTAGTGAATAAATATTCAGATTACAGAGTTATCAATCTCGATAAACTAACGTATGCTGGAAACCTTAATAACCTCACAGATATTCCCGTATCAGATCAATACGTTTTTCTGAAAGATGATATTTGCGACGCTCCAAGAATGAAACAAATATTCGACGAGTATCAAATCACCGATGTTATTCATTTGGCTGCAGAGTCCCATGTAGACCGCTCAATTGAAGGGCCGATGGAATTTGTAATGACAAATGTTGTTGGAACTGTCAACTTATTGCAGTGTGCTAAAGATGCATGGTCGAATGATTTTTCGAAACATGTTTTTCATCATGTATCAACGGATGAGGTGTACGGTTCTTTAGGAGCTGAAGGTTTGTTTAAAGAAACAACGGCATACGATCCAAGAAGTCCGTATAGTTCATCAAAAGCATCATCGGATCATTTTGTAAGGGCATTTCACCATACATATGGATTGCAAATTAAAATATCAAATTGCTCAAACAATTACGGAAGTCATCAATTTCCTGAAAAGCTGATTCCATTAATGATCAATAATATTGTGCATAACAAACCGCTACCGATTTATGGTAAAGGAGATAATATTAGAGATTGGCTTTGGGTTGAAGATCATGCCAACGCAATTGATGCTATTTTCCATGAAGGAAGGGTAGGAGAGTCATACAACGTTGGAGGCTTAAATGAGTGGACTAACATTGAACTTGTAAAATACCTTTGCAAAACGATGGATACGAAATTAGGCCGTTCTAAAGGTGAAAGCGAAAAGCTGATCACCTATGTGGTTGATAGAGCTGGACACGATATGCGTTATGCGATTGACGCTTCAAAACTAGAAGCGGAATTGAATTGGAAACCGTCGATTGAATTTGAAGAAGGACTTGATAAAACGGTTGATTGGTATTTGGCGAACACCAAGTGGATTGATCAGATAACAAGTGGATCGTATAAAGAGTATTACGAAACAATGTACAAAAATAAATAATGATGTTTGGCAGGCTATTCGGAAGAAAACAACCCGATCTTCCTAAGTTCGATCTTTCTCAATTCGGGGTAGATATGCACAGCCATTTAATTCCTGGAATTGATGATGGTTCGCAGTCGATGCATGACTCAATTGCCATGCTCGCTAAATTTGAATCTTTCGGTTACAAGAAGATTATTACCACGCCGCACATCATGAGTGATTATTACCGAAACACACCTGAGATCATTCTCGGTGGTATGGAAAAGGTGAAAGCTGCGATGAAAGAACACAATTTATCAATTGAACTTGAAGCTGCGGCAGAATACTATTTTGATGAAACATTATTGAAGAGGTTAGAAGACAAAGAAAAACTACTTACTTTCGGCAATAATTACGTGCTTTTCGAATTCTCTTTTCATTCAGAACCCAGTCAAATTGACCGTCTGTATTTCGAGTTTTTGTCTCAGAAATACAAACCAGTTCTTGCTCATTTTGAACGCTACGCATTTACACTTGGTTCTATCGATAAGGCAGCAGAGTGGAGAGAAAAGGGGATCAATATTCAAATGAATTTCAACTCGCTTAACGGACATTATGGCCCTGAAGTGAAGAAGCAAGCTCAATTATTGGTCGATGAAAAATTGGTTGATTTTGTTGCGACGGATTGCCACAGAATGGATCATTTAATGATTTTGGAAATGAACCTTAGAAGCCCTTATATTCACAAATTGGCTGATTTACCACTAAAGAATTCTCAATTGCTTTAATTTTATTACAATCGCTAAAAATAAATATGCTAACCGCATTAGTTACCACGGTAATTAAAAGTGTATATTTGTCAAAAGAATAATTTTTCAAGCTATGAATACTTTTATTATTGTCTCGCTCTTCGTATTGTCATTAACTGCTATTGCACTTCAAATTAAAAATGACAAACGGTTTCTAAATTTCTACGGAGTGTTAATTTTTGCAGGAATTGTGCAAGTATTGGCTTCTAGTTTTGATCCAGATTCTGCGTCCCTTCTGTATTCGCTTGTCGGACTTGTGAGTGTAAACTTCATCGCTTCTCAAGTGAAATTTCTTCGAAAGGACTACGTAAGAGTGCTCATTCCGTTGATTACGGTTGTTGGTTTTTTAACGATATTTCAGGGCAAGACTGTCAATTTTCTTGACGCAGATTATATTTCAGTGAATAAGTTCTTAGTCGCAGGTTCAATTCTTGCCGTTTTAGGATATGAAATCGGAGCAATTAAATTAAAGTTCCTCAAGAAGATTTTTGATGAATCAGACCACGAAGACTTGATGACAGGGTTGCTCTTGCTGTTCGCAGGGATTTCGCTTTTCCTGGGAAGTTTGGCCTCGTCTTCATTCGGTATTTTAGTTGTAGCGGCGTCGTTTCTATCGGTTTCGTTCTATAACAACGGACTGACATTGAGAGTTCTTATTTCCATGCTGATAATGGCCACGCTTCCGTATTTACTAAGCCTAATTGAAGGCGAATCGGCAGTAATGATTGATGGTGATGTAATAGGTGGACTGTTTATAGGAGCTTTTGGAATGTACTTTACGCAGAAGTTGTGGCTCTCGAAAAAGAGAAGTGCTCTTGCAATTGGATTGTCTTATGCATTGGTTTTAGGAGTTTCATTCGGCTTTCTTTGGGCGGGAACAGTATTCTATAAAATGGGAGGAATCGATTCCATGTTAGGTGTGCTCGTTGGAATCGCTTTGATTAATGCTGTTTTAGGAAGAGCTTATGTTGGTTCGAGTTTGTTTACGTTGTTGCTTTTGGGAACTACGATTATTCCCGGTTATATGGTGAATGAAGAGCAACAGGAATTCGAAAATCAAGTGATGCTTACTGCAGAAGGTGGAGTTGACAAAGAAGGAAATGTTATCGCACCACCAGAGGCATTATCTCTATCTGACATCACGGGGGATTATACACTTTTAAGTGATTCCTCAACTGTTAAATTTGAATTGGGTGAGGAAGGGAAGAATAAGGGGGCATTTAAAGTAGTGATGGGCTCTGTTCGCATAAGTGATGACCCAACAGCATCAAGTTTGAGTATTACACTTCCCATGAAGCATTTTACCACGTTTTCTTCTATGCGCGATAAGTCATTGCGAGGGGATGAATATTTCAATGTAAAAAAGTATCCAACCATGAAGTTTGAAGCAACTGGCTTTGTGCCGAAATCAGAAAATGCTTATGAATTGAATGGAGATTTTACAATGCTTGGAGTTACTAAAAAGACAAAAGTAACGCTCCAAAGAATTGATTTGGAAGGACAAATAGTACTTATCGGATCTGGAACAATTAATAGAACAGAATTCGGTATGACGCCCGATGCATCCGAAGGAAATGTTGTGACTTTTAGTTACCAAGTTGTTTTGCAGTAATTCTGCAGTTTCGGAATCATTAATATCTCGCTATCTTTGAACAGCTTTTAAAATGCAAGATTGTTGAAGATACTACCTTATTTCATATTTTTTCTACTTGTCACGCTCGTAGGTGTTTTTGCAGCTTATGGTCAAGAACCAACCTATTTTAAACTAGGTGAAAAAGAACTTGTGAATACAGATGTATATTCGATTTGTCAAACTGAGAATCAATTACTTTACATCTCAACCAATCAAGGTCTTTTCGTTTATAAACATGGCGAATTCCAACAAGTACCGGGAGCCAAAGAGCAATTTGGAAATTCTCTTTTTGACCTTAAACTGGATAATAATGGAGATTTATTCTGTGGAAATTTAAGTGGACAGATTTTCAAACTGGTAAATGATCATTTGGAGTTGTTTTTCGAATTAGGGTCTGATTTCACGAATCTGGGGTTGATGTATACGTTCGATAGAAACAACCATTTGATTATAGTTTCTCTTAAAAAATGCCTTGATGTTTTTGAAGGAAAATCGAATTTAGTCTATACAGCAGAAGAAGGAGTGTATTGTTTAAATCGACTATTAGATGGCAGGATTATTATTGGAACAGGCTCTGCTGATTCTATCGTTTCATTTAAAGATGGTATCATAAACAAATCCTATGTTGATAGAGGTGAGTTCCGAAAGGAATTTGTGTCTTATACAAATAGTACTTTACTAATTGAAGACAAACTCCTGAGTGCATATGAAACAGGAAGAATTCAATTTCTTGGATCAGACGACTATAAGAATAATGTGCCGCCTATAAAAAACGAACGTCACTTCCAGTTCAATAAGAAAGAGATTTGGGCTTTAGACCATTCGAGTGGTTTGCGTAAATTCTCTTTGAATAATGATAATAAGCTCGTTGTTAGTGATTCTTATTTTGACCAGCAGTTTATTTCAACAATGACTATTGGAAGCAACGGCACGCTTTTTCTAGGAACATTTGGAAATGGAATTATTGTGGTTCCAAATGAATCTACACAACGGCATATTATTGAAGGGAACGATGCTAAGATTGCAGGAATTACTACGGATGAAAATAATAATGTATTCTTATCTACAAGAGATGGTAGAATTATGCATTACAATTCTACCACTGAGATTGTAGAATCATTACCTGGAGTTTCAATGGATCATATTTTCTATGCTAAAGGAATTGATTTTGGCATTAACAAAAATAATCCTTCGATCGTTTATGACGGAAAGCCTTGGAATGATGGAGATTACTCATTTGGATCGGTAAAGGACATCTACCGAGTTGATACTTCATCAGTATTCATTGCAACATCAAACGGCGTATTTAAAGTTGGCCAAGTAATGGATGGGATAGCATGGGATGCAGTTGATTATCATGACATCTATCACCTTTCATCATTTATGCAACGCTGTAAATCAGTAGCATATAGTAAAGAGGATCAATCGTTATACGTAGCCACGTTGTCTGGAGTTATTCAGGTTGACGCATTCAATAAGAGGCAAGAAATTCTCTACAATAACAAAGATGTGATTTGCAAAGACCTGATGTTTTACCAGAATCAACTGTGGTGTGCGACATTGAACCAAGGAATTCTAATTTTTAAGAATGGGAAATTTTTAAGAAAGATTGACGAACGAAATGGATTGGGTAATAATGATGTGAATAAAATTGAATTGCACAAAAGTAAAATTTACATATCGCATAAAACTGGGTTCCAAATCCTAGACTTAAAATCCGATAAATGGACAACGCTCGGAACAGCGGAAGGAATTATTAATGGTTCTGTTCACGATTTTGCATTGAGTGATGATAAGCTTTGGATCTTATCCGATGGTCAACCATTGTCCTTAAACCTTGATGATCTGCCACAGAAAAAACCAGAACTTAATATACTTTTGGATTCTATTGTTGTTTCAAATGAACGACTCAAAGATTTCGATTCAAGAACATTTTCTTATTCTCAAAATCAATTTTCATTTTATGTTGACTTCAAGGGGATTGAATATGAATCAGAAACAACAATAGAATATAGAATCAAAGGATTTGAGAACAAGTGGAACAGTTTGCCTGCAACTTCAACTTTAATTGAATATAAATACCTGCCGCCAGGTAAATATGTTTTTGAAATTAAAACACGTTATAGAGATCAGAAAAGTAAAACGAGATCGTATTCATTTGTAATTGCACCGCCTTATTGGCAAACGTTATGGTTTTACATGTTAATAGGTTTAGCCCTTGCCGTGCTTCTCATTTCATTGTACCTCTATCAAATACGCCGAATTGGAAAACGAAACAAAGAAAAGCTCGAGAAGCAGAGAATTCAAACCGATCTACTTGAGTCAGAGTTAAAAGCCTTGAGGTCGCAAATGAACCCACATTTTATATTCAATTCACTGAACTCAATCCAAGATCTAATTTTGCAGCAAGACACAAACGCCTCGTACGATTACATTGTTCTTTTCGCAGATTTGGTTCGAAGTACCTTGAATTACTCGAATAAAGATTTCATTGCAATTGAAAAAGAACTTGATTTTCTTGATGTATACTTGAGTCTTGAAAAATTACGATTTGAGGAAGATTTCAATTATGAAATAAAGTACAAAGGAATGATAGATGTAAATGTTCCCTCTTTAATTGTACAGCCTTTTATTGAAAACGCTTTGGTCCATGGCTTGCTTCATAAAGAAGGTCAGAAAAAACTCGTTATTGAATTCGAATATACAGACAAGTTAATTTGTACCGTAACGGATAATGGCGTTGGAAGACAGCGCGCTAATGAGATTCAAGATCGTCGAGGAAACCACCATGAATCTTTTGCCCTAGACGCGATAAATAAACGCTTGTCTATTCTCAGCGAACAGCACGGTAAACAAGTTGGTTATATTGTCCACGATCTTTTCGATGGAGAAACACCTTCAGGTACAAAAGTGGTAATCACTATGCCCTTTAAAGATCAGTTTTAAAAATCGAAGGATCAGATCATTCGATAGGCTGCACTTTTGGATTATTCGAACGCTGTACTATTAAACATTTTGCATAACCAATCGAACGGTTATTGAGACGATAAGTCTGTCGAAGTATATCGAAATACCATTCACTAACCCAAATTGCAGTTCACAAAGTGGCGAGGTACCAATCAACTTTGGTACCCTATTCTTGTGCAAATTATCTGAAATATAAACACCACTTAAATGAAAAAAGTACTCTTAATCTTTGTTGGGATCATTATCTGCTCCCATTCATTTGGACAAATTCCAACTGCGGATTTAATTAAGGAATATTTCCTAACGAATGGGAATTTGGAAAACAATGCAACTCCTGGGGTAAATGATATGAGTCCAACGGGGTCGGCGAGGGCAATAATTTCTGATCCAATCAATACTCCAAATAATGCATTGTCACCAAACGGGGACGAATTTTCATGTGGAAATAGAGGCCCAGTTTACGGTGTTACAAATGGAGACGTAAGTGTTAGTTTTTGGATTAAAACAACAACAAACAGTAGCACGCAACAGCAAATTATTGAACAGCAAGGCCCATCAGGGTTCGGACCTTACGGTTGGGAGGTTGTGTTGATTGATGGAAAAGTACGTCTTCGTGCTTCAGCTCAATTAAACGGAGCTCCAATCTCAAATGATGTTATTGCTGAAACAACACCAATTGATGATGATAATTGGCACCATATTGTAGCTATTGTCAAAAAACATCAATTCTGGTTTTCTGGCTGGGCCTATGGACCTCAGGCTTCTATCTATCTAGACAATGAGTTCTTAGGTTCGCAAGAATCCGGAGGAGGAAATAGTTTGTCTCTCGTCTACATTAATCCTGTTGCTGAGGAGGTTCATATAGCAAAGACAGGCTTGAATTTTCAGGAGAACATCGATAATATTCGCGTGTACAACAGAGCCATTACTGTTACTGATATAACCGAACTTTACAAAGAGTACCTTGCAAGTCTTTCCGTATTATTTGTAGATGAAGATGCAACGGGTGCAGATTCAGGACATTCCTGGAGCGATGCCTTTACAAGTCTTCAAAAAGCATTAACACTCGCCTCTGATGGTCAGCAAATTTGGGTTGCCGATGGAACATACCACCCGGACCCAACCGGCAGAGCTGTCTCATTCGCGATTCCTTCAGGAGTAAGTGTATATGGTGGGTTTAACGGAACAGAGGCTTCGTTATCTCAACGAGATTGGCATACAAATAAAACAATTTTATCAGGTGATTTACTAGACAATGATGCCGGTGCATGGAGCTTTGTGAATACTTTACGTAACGATAATTCATACCACGTTGTTAAATTATATGGAACAAATCCAACATTAGATGGTGTTACTGTTTCTGATGGACATGCAAATGGTAGCTCCACGTGGGATATGTTTGGCGCAGGAATAGATTTGAACTATACTACTACATCACCGATTGTTAGAAATTGTGTAATAGAAAACAACATCGCTTCAGTTGGAGCTGCTGGGATGTTTACGCGTTTTGGACTTGGAAATAGAACAGTAGACATTGAAAATTGTCACTTCAGAAAAAACTTAGCCAGAATAGGAGGAGGGTATTACGGAGTTACGAATGAGGCTACACTGCTTGATCTAAAAATTTCAGGTTGTTTGTTTGAAGAAAATCAAACGATGGACAATGCTGCAGGAGATGGGTTATCGGCAAGTGCAATTGGACATGAAGCAAATGCAACAGGATCTGTTGTAAGTATTGTTTTAGCGAACAACACATTTGTTAATAATGTAGACATTGGTACACATCCGATAATGAATTCAAACAACCGTACTGTTGTTCATATTTCGGATCAAACAACTCAAACGACTGCCGAAATTCACAATTGTATTTTTTGGGGGAACACAGAAGTCGGTGGTCTTACCTCTACTTCTGTGACTAATTTCAGGTTGAACCCGCCTTTGTCTTTGACGATTAATAATTCCATCGATGAAGATCTATTTTCACAAATTGCTCCAGGAAACTTAATCAACACAAGTGGTGTTGATCCTATATTCACGGATTTCGCCAATAGCGATTTCACCTTATCTTGTCTCTCTCCTGGAGTTGATGCTGGTGACGCGACTGGTTTAACACTTCCTGCGATAGATTTAGCTGGAAATGGTCGAATAGTGGCTACAATCGACATGGGATGCTACGAATTGATTGCATATCCTTCAGTTACAGCAGTAACTCATGATATTACAATTTACTTAGATCCCGCTGGAAATGCAAGTATAACGCCTAGTCAAATCAATGATAATTCAGGAAGTACCTGCGGAACTGCAATTTCGTTGTCACTAGATCAAACGTTATTTACATGTGCAGATTTAGGCGCAAATACTGTGACCTTAACTGCTATGGAAACATTAGGAGGGACATCAGATGCTTCAACGGCCATTGTAACTGTTATCGATAATATCGCTCCAACAGTTATCTCTCAGAATATCACAATACAATTGGACGCCTCTGGAAATGCAACCATTGCAGCAGGGGACATAAACAATGGGTCTTTGGACAATTGCACAGCGACCGGTAGTTTAGCTACAAGTATTGACATCTCATCTTTTACATGTTCGAATATTGGAACTAACAGTGTTCAATTAACTGTAGATGATGGAAACGGAAATACCTCCACAGCAACTGCAATTGTTACTGTTGAAGATGATTTAAGCCCAATTGCAATAGCTCAAAACATTACAGCTGTCATTGCGCCGTTTACAGGATCTGTGATTATAACTCCAGCAATGGTAGACAGCGGGTCTACTGATAATTGTTCAATGACATTGTCCTTATCGCAAACAGAATTTACCTGTTCTGAAACTGGAGACAATACCGTAACACTTACTGTTACAGATGGTGTTGGGAACATTTCTACCATAGATGCTATTGTAACTATCATATCACCGATCACCGATCAAACGGTTATCCCAACTGATAATTCTTTGTGCGCAAGTCAAAGCACGACCGTTTTAACAGGGAATTCTCAAGCAGGTATTCAATATTATTTGAGAGATGAGTTGAATAATATTATTGATGGACCAATCGTCGGTACTGGAAGTCCACTAACTTTTAATACTGGAGTGGTCGCAAGTACAAGTACATTCAATGTTTTTGCAGAAGAAGTTCCTGTGATAGGAGACTCAAAAGGATTGGATTTTGATGGTGTTAATGATAGGGTTGTTACAACGTATACCCGTCAATCGAGCAATAGCTTCACTTTAGAAGCTTGGATCAAACCAACCTTATCAATTAATACTCGAATAATTTCAAATTGGTCGGGTGCTGGATCAATTGTAGATGGAACTATTCTTCTAGATACTTATGACGCTACTTCTCCTGGAACATCTCTACGATTGCTTATCGGGGGAACAAGTTTTGCTTGGTCAAACCATGTAGAGTCAAATTGTTTAACGCTTAATGCGTGGAACCATATTGCGGTAGTATTTAATAGTGGAACCGTCTTGTTTTATGTAGATGGTGTTCAAGTTCATTCAAGTACCTCTGCAATTACAAGTGTCCCAACTGCTCCTGCTGCATTCCATATTGCAGAGGACAATCCTCTTGGTTCTTCTACAGAGTATTTCGCAGGTCAAATGGATGAAATTCGTTTTTGGACAACCGCACGATCGGCTATAGAAATTTCAAATAATAAAGACAATTGCCTGAACGGAACAGAAACAGGGTTGGAGACATACTACGATTTTGAGGCTACAGGAATGCTAACGGCAATTGAGGATGTAACCGGGAATCACGATGGATATATGTATAATATGGATTACAGCACCGATTACATTGTAAGAAGTAATGGATTTACATGTGGTTCGAATGCGTGCGCATTAGAGATGGTTCAAACAGGGACAGTTGTTATTGGAGATATTCTTGCGCCAGTTGCTGACCTTGGTTCTCTATCAGATGCTACTGGTTCTTGCGAAGTAACTTCATTAACCGCTCCAACTGCTACTGACAATTGCGTTGGTGCGATCACAGGAACACACAATGCAACATTCCCAATAAGTTCGAACACATCTGTTACTTGGACCTATGATGACGGAAATGGAAACACATCTACACAAACACAGAACGTTGTGATTAATGATGTCGTAGCTCCAATAGCTGATCTTGCTTCTCTTTCTTCAGTGAATTCAGAATGTGAAGTGACTGCCTTAACGTCGCCAACCGCAACAGATGATTGTTTAGGGGCCATATCCGGTACACACAATGCAACGTTGCCAATCTCGAATCAAGGAACAACACTTGTGACTTGGACCTACGACGATGGAAATGGAAATACTTCCTCTCAAACTCAAAATATTGTGATTACCGATGTAACACCTCCTGTTCCAGTATTGGCTACTTTGCCAACTTTAACAGAACAATGTGAAGTTACCTCTTTAACAGTTCCAATGTCAAATGATAATTGCACCGGAGCCAACTCAGGAACGCACAATGCAACATTGCCGATTACATCAAACTCAACCATTACATGGACCTATGATGATGGAAATGGAAATACATCGACGCAAACTCAAACTGTTGTCATTAATGACAATACCGCACCAGTTGCAACTATTGCCACGCTTCCTGTAATCAATGAGGAATGTCAAGTTACAACTTTGAACTATCCAACGGCTTTAGACAATTGTGCGAACTCAATTTTAGGAACACACAATGCTACATTGCCTATTTTATCAAACACAACCATCACTTGGAGTTATGATGATGGGAATGGAAACGTTTCTACGCAAATTCAAAATGTTGTATTGAATGATGTTTCAGTGCCAATCGCAGATCTTGCTTCACTGTCAACATTGAACGCACAGTGTCAAATCACAGCATTGAGCGCACCAACGGCAACCGACAACTGTATTGGTTCTGTTACAGGAACGCACAATGCTACATTGCCAATTACGAGTAGTTCAACAATTACATGGACCTACGACGATGGCAGTGGAAATATTTCAACGCAAACGCAAACAGTCTCTATTAATGATAATGTAGCACCTTTGGCAGACATCGCTGCACTTACAGCAATCAACTCTCAATGTGCGGTAAATTCATTGACAGCGCCAACAGCGACAGATAATTGTTTAGGAGCAATCATTGGAACACACAATGCAACATTTCCAATCGGAACGAATACCACAGTAACTTGGACTTATGTTGATGGCAATGGAAATACAGCGACTCAAACACAAGATGTTGTCATTAGTGATAATGTTTCGCCAGTCTTGGATGATCTATCTTTATTAAACTTGAATGCCGAATGTTCAATTGCATCTTTGACTGTTCCAACTGCTACAGATAATTGTGCAGGAATAATTTTGGGAGTGCACAATGCAACACTTCCTATTACATTGAATACAACGATCACTTGGACATTTGATGATGGAAGTGGAAATGTCTCTACTCAGAATCAGCTAGTAGTGATTAATGATATTACGGCTCCAGTTGCAGATTTGGCTTCTTTGTCAGATCTAATTGAACAATGTGAAGTAACTTCTTTAATAGCTCCAGTGGCGACAGACAACTGTCAAGGTGCAATAGTAGGGACGCACAATGCTACATTGCCAATTACAGCATCAACATCAATTACTTGGACTTATGATGATGGGTTTGGAAATGTTTCTACGCAAATGCAAAATGTTGTGCTAAATGATATCACAGGACCTGTAGCTGACTTAGCTTCGCTTTCCGATTTGACAGCAGTTTGTGAAATTACTTCACTGATCGCTCCGACCGCAACAGACAATTGTCAAGGTGCTATCACAGGAACGCACAATGCAACACTGCCAATCTCAATGAATTCAACAATTACATGGACATATGATGATGGGAATGGAAATACATCAACTCAGTCTCAAAATGTTGTTATCAATGACAACAGTGCACCAATTGAAGATTTAGCAACACTTGTAATTATTACAGAACAATGCGAGGTGACTTCATTGACCGCACCCACTGCCACTGATAATTGTGTCGGAACTATCACAGGGACGCACACGACTCCGTTGCCAATTCTTACAACTACCATTGTTACATGGACCTATGATGATGGAAATGGAAATAGTACAACTCAAACACAAGAAGTAAATATTTCAGATATTACAGATCCGGTTGCGGATGCAGCTGCATTAGCTGATATAACTGAAGAGTGTGAAGTAACTTCTTTGACAGCACCAACGGCAACCGATAACTGTTCCGGTACGCTTACAGGAACGCATAATGCAACGTTGCCAATCACGTCCAATACAACTGTTACTTGGACTTATGTTGATGGTGCGGGTAATACTGTAACACAAGATCAAGATGTTGTAATTACTCCTGTTGATGCGAGTATATCTGTTGTATTAATCACTATTACGGCTACCCAAACGGGTGCAGACTATCAATGGGTAGATTGCAACGATAACAACAATCCAATTCCAGGGGAGACAAGCCAATCTTTCACGCCAACAGCAAATGGAAGTTACGCGGTTGAGGTGACAGTAGGCAATTGTACTGAAACATCAATATGTGAAAACATTACAACAATTGGAATAGCGGAAAGTGAAATACTTACACTTAAGTTATATCCAAACCCAACCTTGTTTGACCTTACGATAGAGACAGATTATGAAGTTGAGGAAATAGCCGTTTTCGATGTGACAGGCGCCTTAATAAAGAAAGAATATATGAAATCATTCTCTGTTAAAGCACTGGCACGAGGAACATATACTTTAGTGATTAAAACAGATCATGGGATCATAAGAAAGCGATTTGTTAAGCAATAATTAAACACAGTTTAAAAGCCGATTTCTCTTATGAGGAGTCGGCTTTTTCTTTTCATAAAGAAAACTTTAGAACCATTCACTCATCCAATATGCAGTTCACAAATTGGTGTCGTCTAAATCCATTAGAGAACATTATTCTTACCTAAAATTATAATTAAAAAAAATGAGAAAGATAGTAATAGCAGCAGTAGTAATATTAACAATGGTTTCTGGAGTAAACGCCCAAGATTCCTTTTATGAAGCAATATCAAAATTTGAAGGGGTAGAATTTCAAGAACGATATGGAGTTGATGGAGTTCTGGATAAGGAAGGTTATTATAAGCCTAGATCGGATGGGAGAGTTGTAACTTTTGAGGTTAAAAAAACAGAAAAGGGAAATTATTACGCTGTAACTGCGTATGAAAAGGATGGTGATTCTAGAGGAATTGGTATTACGAATCAAATATCGGATGATGTATCTTTCAGTTATTTATACCCTGGAGTTGTGGCTCACAAATACACCAAAAAAGGATATGTTTTTATTGACAGTATGCTGATAGCAATAGAAGGAGTTTCTCAAGATGGTTTGTCTTATAAAAGTATTGGTCGTATTTATTGGGTAAAACTAACGGACAAGGAAGTTGCTGATGCAGCAGAAGCGAAAGATACTGCAAAGAAGAAGATGACAATGAAAGAAAAGGTAGCTGCAGCAAAGGATTTTGCCAAGAATGGAGCTAAGGGAGATGTACGATACGAGAAATTTGTAAATACCAACCTAGATGAATTGATCAAAAACCATCTTAAGTCTATGCATGATAAGCATTTAAAAGGTGATGCTAATAAAGAGGCGAGCATAGCATTGGATATTGAAAATGAAAAAGCAAATTTTCTAAAGGCAAGGCAAAAAGACTCTAAAGCGTATGCGGCGAAATTGAATGCACAGAAAGCAAAAGGCAATGGTTCAAGTTATACAATTAAAAACAATTCTGGAGCACCAGTTCAGGTGATGACAGGCTCTGGTACTACTAGAACATTGTCTGCTGGAGAGTCGGTAACCCACTTATGTCAAACTGATATCTATTATTGTAATTCAGATAAATCAAAAGGTGCTTTGATAGCAGATGGAGAGGAAGCTTGTGGAACAACAGTATTATTTTAATAAAAATCAAGTTGACTCTTTTCGTAATTGAAAAGAGTCAACTTTTGAAATGTTCTCAACGAACGCGTTGGAATTTGCATTAAGGGCTTAAATTTACGCAGTGACAAAAATTAACGCAATTCTGGTAGATGATGAAAAAAGAGCAAGAAATGTGCTCTCGAGCCTTCTCGAATTCAATTGTCCAGAATTAAACGTCGTTGCCGAATGTTCTAATGTTCCAGATGCTGTTGAGCAAATAAAACGCTTGAATCCAGATGTCGTATTCTTGGATGTTCAAATGCCGAACTACGCGGGCTACGAAATTGTCAAGTTCTTTGATGAAATTAATTTTGAAATCATCTTTGTAACGGCTTATGATCAATATGCGATTAAAGCGTTCGAGTTAAGCGCTATTGATTATTTGATTAAGCCTATAAATCGAACACGTTTGACTGAAGCAGTCAGTAAGTTAAGTTCGAAAATGAAAGAACGAGATCAGCTTGCTGATTATTCCGTTTTATTAGGCTCGATTCAAGACAATGAATTCAAACAAATTGTTATTCCTGAGCTTGGTGACCGCCGTGTTCTCGAATTAAATACAATCATAGCAATTGAAGCAGATGGTGCTTACAGTAAGGTTCATCTTATCGATAATAAAAGTATTACGGTAAGTAAAACGCTCAAATATTTTGAATCTGTATTGCCCGAAGATATTAACTTCTTCCGCTCTCATAGAGCTTGGATTATCAATTTGAAACATTTGAAGCAATTCAATAAAACCAAAGGAATTGTTACGCTAGGAGAAGATATAATAGCAAAAATTTCTAGAAATAAAGTTGTAGAGTTTCAAACTATTATTTCCTCTTAAAAATAAAAAGGCCGCGCCATCAATTTTCCATCGCGAAGCATTAACGCTGGAAAGGGTATTTTAAGATAATTTAATTGCTTGAGCATCGCTCGCACCCATGGACGTTTTGCTGGAATTCGACTAAAGTCAATATCAAAAGAAAAAAGAAACTCGCGTTGTTCGTTGTACTCCAAGCCTGTAATCGGATCTTGATAATAAGCCTCTGAACCAACTAGTTTTTCATGCGCACTATATCCAATTGAGACACACGCCCATTTTGGAATTTTGCTATTCTTGAAAAACGTGCCTGGACTTACGCTCAACCAATAGGTTTGTCCATTGTAGTCTTTCAAGAGTGATTCGGCAAATGATCCGCCCAATACGTTTGGGCGAATTTCCGCGAAATCAGTAGGGGAGTAGGAGAACTTAGGAATAATGCGTTGTTCATCCCAAATCAGTTTTTGAGTTAAATACCCTGCTGAACCTAAAACGTTCCCTGCCATGTCGCCCCATGACCAACCCCATTCCTCAGTGTGCGCATCCAAAAATTCTAAAGTAGTTTGAAATCCTAGGCTGGCACCAGCTCCGTACCAGACCGAATTTTTGCTTTTAACTCCAGACCATTCGAATAGCTCAGTTGTCAAGGCGTTAATTTTATAGGCTGCATAGAAATGTCCGACTTTGTCCATTTGCAACCAGTTTTTCGAATCGTCGAAAGTGTTCCAAGGGCTTTTGTTGATTTGGCTGTACCAAACTTGGTTCAATCCAATCATGCTTCCTCCCCAAGCACTTCCTATTCCTGCGGATGTCCAAATGAACCTATTTCTATTTAGTCTCCAGTCTTTCGTAAAGAAGGTTGGCTTGGGCAAAACGAATACTTCTAATTCTGACGCTGATGAAGCCTTATCCGTCTTAGGGATAGTATCCTGTGCAACAGAATTCCAGGTTCCAAATAAGAAGAATAATAAAAACAAAAGCTTCCTCATAATGTCGAATTTACGTCAATTCCACGACATCTTTGTTAATGAATTATAATTTTAATCTGAAACGCTCGTTATAGCTATATTATACTAATTTTGTTCAGTTGAAAGTCTCGTATAGCCTTAAAATACGAGGATTAACTTATACAGATTTGGTCCGAACTTTAGAACAAACTTGGTAAAGAGACGCAAGTCTTAAAAACTATTCACGATATGATTAAAATTAAAGACTGGAACGATATTAAAACAAATGATAGCTGGGCAATATTTAAAATAATTGCTGAATTTGTTGAAGGCTATGAAAGAATGGCCAAAATTGGACCTTGCGTTTCCGTTTTTGGATCAGCCCGAACGAAGCCTGATAATAAATATTACCAAATGGGTGTTGAAGTTTCAAAGCTTCTTGCCGAAGGAGGTTATGGTGTCATTACTGGCGGTGGACCTGGAATTATGGAAGCCGGAAATAAAGGCGCGCAAGACGGTGGTGGTAAATCAGTTGGATTGAACATCGATTTGCCGTTTGAGCAAAGTCACAATGCATATATTGACCCAGAACATAATTTAGAGTTTGATTATTTCTTCGTTAGAAAAGTAATGTTCGTGAAGTATGCACAAGGATTTGTCGTGCTTCCTGGTGGATTTGGAACACTTGATGAGTTCTTCGAAGCACTAACACTTATTCAAACGAAAAAGATCAATAATAGACCTGTAGTTCTTATTGGTAAAGAGTATTGGACGGGATTAATTGACTGGATAAAGATGGCAATGCTCGAAATGGAAGGAAATATTTCTGAAAAAGATTTGGACCTGTTTGGAATTGTTGATACGCCTCTCGAAGCCTTCAATTATATTGATGACTTCTACAAGTCGCATGAGCTTTCACCAAACTTCTAAAAACGTATATTTGCAACCTCAACCTATCGTATGGATATACTAAAGAAATTAGGGAATTTTGTTTGGAGTAAGTCGTTCTTAATCAACTTCGGTGCGCTAGTCCTGCTGTATATAATTACGTTCTTTTCTTTACAAAGTTGTCTAGACAGTAGAACGCATCACGGACAGAAGATTTCCGTTCCTGATATGGTTGGAAAGAATTCAAACAATGCAAAAAGCCTTTTGGCGGGCACAAAATTGAATTATGCTGTTTTAGATTCTATCTATGACCCATCGAAAGTAGCAGGAACTGTCTTGGAACAAGATCCTGGAGCGACGTCATCAACAAAGCTTTATGTAAAGGAAGGGCGAACGATTAAGTTGCGTGTTTCGAAAAGAACAATGCTTGTTGAAATGCCAGGTTTAATTGATAAATCTCAACGGTTTGCAGAAGGTGTATTGAGAAATAGAGAGTTCAGATATTCAATCGATTACAAGGCTTCTCGCGAAGCACATGGTGCTGTAATTGCACAATTATACAAGGGAGAGAATGTTGCGAAAGGAATGAAACTTCCTATTGGTTCTCGAATAAAATTAATTGTCGGTAGAAATGAGTCGGGAATTCCATTGGAATTGCCTAACCTTTATGGTCTTAGTATCGTTGAAGCTAAACAGAGAGTTGACAATATGCTTAATATGGAATTCTTTATCGGATCGTGCACAGGCTGCTTAACTTCTGCAGATTCTTCCATGGCTAGAATATATACGCAATCTCCTGAGTTCGAAGAGGGAGCTATAGTAGCTTCAGGTGGCTCAATTACAGTGGTAGCAACTACAGAATTTACTGATTCTGAAGGTGCTAAACCACCTCAATAAAAACCTATGAAATACTTATTTACAATTATTTGCGTTCTCGCTGGCTTAACATCTTTCGCTCAATACGGTGAAGAAGTTGGACCGCTTACAGGAAATCCTGCGCTGCAATCCAAAGGTGGATACAACGCCGCTTCAAAGATTAATGTTGGCACTTTCGATAGTACTTTTATCTATACTTCGGACACCTTGGAAATGCCATTTTTCGATGAATTCAGTTTGAATAAATTTCAAATATATTTTGATGATTTTGGAAATCCATTGGTGACTTTTGATAAAGTGTACCGACTTTTGGATATGCTTGATGTGCCTGTGTCAGTGGATTCGTTATACACTGGGCTGCCGACTTTCAGAAAAGTATGGGATGAGCAAGCGTTATTTTCGACGGAAATTCCATTTGCTTCAACTCAAATTAAAGTAGGGGATTTATCATCCTATCCGGTAACGCATTTTCAAACAAGTGTGTTTCCGCCGTTTTATATATTCGATACAATTCAAACAACGAATGGGGTTGATCTTAATTCTGATACGATTTGGATCGTGGGTGCAGAATTCTTCCAAGATTCAGCAACACAATTTTTTGATGTTTTGAATGATACGAGCTCTTATTGGCTGGACGACCAGGCTTACCACAACTATAGTATGGGTAAAGATCCGTGGTCTTTGGGCATGGTAACTTTCGATGGACTAGATGAAACAGGGTTTCCTTATGCGATTGGCACAACAAGTGTTGGGTATGCAGATCATTTGACATCCAAGCCAATCAAGATGGGAGCATTGAGTCCTTCAGATTCTGTTTATTTCAGTTTCATGTACCAACCACAAGGGCATAGCGATGAACCAGAAGAAGAAGATTCACTTGTTCTTGAATTTTATGAACATGACTTAGGTCAGTGGAATCGAATCTGGAGCACAAACGGTGGACCTTTTGTACCATTCAAATTGGCGCATATTCCAGTAACAGATCTCGGTTATTTTAAAGATGGTTTTCAATTTAGATTCAAAAATTATGGAGGACTTTCTGGAAGTTTAGACCCCTTCCATTTGGATTACGTCAATTTAAGAGCCGAACCTCTTGGCTTCGCGGATACGAACTTAAGAGATATGGCCTTTTCATATCCACTTTACACTTTATTGGATGAATTCACCTCGGTACCTTGGGACCATTACGTAAATGTTCCAAACCACAGTGATGTAATGTCCGAAGAAGTTCAGGTCGTAATGGCAAATAGTTTTCCAGGATTGGTTAACGCGCTCCCGGGAATGACTCGAATTTATTACAACAATATTGTCGAAGATTCAGTAGTTCTTGAAGCAGGTTTACTTGCGGACAATCCAATAAATTACCAAGGAAATTCAATTCCTTATTCAATGCATGATTTTAAAACGCACTATGCATTTGATCATCTCAAGCCTGGTATTTCTCAAGAATTTGAAATTAGATCAGAAGTTATTGTTCCAGACCAAAATGAAGCAATCAACGACTCTACGAAAACGACACAAAAATTTGAAAACTATTATAGTTACGATGATGGAAGTGCAGAACTTGCTTATGGAACAACAGGACCGCAATCAAGATTGGCAATTCAATACACGCCCTATGAGGCTGATTCAGTTATCGGAGCAATGATTCATTTTGTACCATCAGTTGTTGATGTTTCAAATAACCTATTCTTGTTAACGATTTGGGATGACAATAATGGAGTGCCAGGGGCGGTATTGTATGAAGATGGTTTGTTCTTCCCTCGTTCACCTAGATACGGTTATGATCAAAATATTTTCACATATTATATGTTGCCAGATACAGCTTGGCAATTGGTAACAGGTACATTCTATATTGGATGGCGTCAATTCGAAACTGATAGATTGAATGTCGGATTGGATAGAAATATTATTAAAAATGAGCATACCTTTTACAGTAATAATGGCGGAGCATCTTGGGATCAATCTGCTATTGAAGGGTCTGTTATGATTCGTCCAATTTTCTCAACAGGAATGGATGTTACACTTGGTATTGAAAATCATTCATTCTCAGTAACAGAGACGAATGTATCCATTTATCCAAACCCAACCAGCTCGAAAGTTACAATTGAGATGGATCAAAAATTTAATGGAGCAGAACTCTTGAATATGCAAGGTCAAGTAGTTTTAAAGTCTGAACTCCCAACCATTTATATGAACGAACTTCCAAGTGGAATGTACTTCATTAAGGTTGTGGGAGTCAATAAACTTCATAAAATCATAAAAAACTAAACTTTGCTGTTTACCTTTTTAAAGTTCTAACATTACTAAATGTAGAACCCCAATTTATGACGGAAGAAAAAAATCCAGAACTAGAAGAAACAAACAACGAAGAGCTTTTTGAGCATTTCAGGTTTGTGGCGGATCCAAAACTTAAATTATTAAGAGTGGATAAGTTTCTACTTGATAGAATGCCAAATACCACTCGTAATAGAATTCAGAATGCCTGTAAAGAGGGCAACGTCTTCGTAAATGAGATCGCGGTTAAATCAAACTACAAAGTAAAGCCAAGTGATTTAGTGACCATGGAGTTGCCATTTCCAATGCGAGAAAACAAATTGATCCCTGAAGATATTCCAATTGATATCGTTTATGAAGATGACGATTTGTTAGTGGTTAATAAATCTCCAAATATGCTGGTTCATCCAGGATTAGGGAATTATACTGGCACCTTAGTCAATGGTTTGATATATCACTTTGAAAACTTACCTGATAAAGGGGAGAACTTATACAGCCGACCCGGTCTCGTGCATCGATTGGATAAGCATACTACTGGATTATTGGTAGTGGCAAAAACCGAACAAGCTTTAACACATCTTGCGAAGCAATTCTTTGATAGAACAACAGAAAGAAGATACCACGCCCTTGTTTGGGGTGACGTTAAAGAAGATGAGGGTACCGTTACTGGGCATATTGGTCGGTCACTGAAGAATAGAAAGATGTTTACCGTTTTTCCTGAAGGAGATAATGGCAAACATGCCGTAACTCATTACAAAGTGTTGAAAAGGTATGGCTATGTAACTTTGGTTGAGTGTAAGTTGGAAACCGGACGAACGCATCAAATTCGTGTTCACATGAAATACATTGGACATCCATTGTTTTATGATTTAGAATATGGCGGGGATTCGATTTTGAAAGGTACAACGAGCTCAAAATATAAAAAATTCATTGAGAATTGCTTTAAACTACTTCAAGGTCAAGCGCTTCATGCTAAGACGCTTGGGTTTCAGCACCCGTCTAAAGACGAATATTTACGCTTAAATTCTGAACTCTCTGAAGGATTTGGTAAAGTGATAGATAAATGGGAGAAATATACCTATGTAGACTGATTTGAAACGTTCAAATTTAAAATGATTGTGAATTAATGAAAATTGAGAACTTTTCAATTACTTTTTTTGTTACTTTTACGATCACTAATAACTGCCTGTCAAGCGAATTGACAGTAAATTTAGACCTGAAAAAAGACATTTTATGAAGATTAAAATTGCCTTAACTATTTTCTTGCTTAGCCTTGCTACAGTGAGTCAAGCACAAAATAAATCCGTTTCAAAAGCACGTGTAACATTTGCAAGTGAGCAATATTATGACGGTACTAAGGACTGTTCTGTTGCTTACGGTAAGATTACTCGAAAAGGGAATCAAGCTAAAAAGTTGAAAGGTGAAATGGCCTATAAGACTGCTGAATGCTATCGTTTCACGAATCAATTTAGAGAAGCGAACGAATGGTTTAACAAGGCATTGTTACTTGATTATGAGGAAGAAGAAGCAGATGTTTACTTGAAGAATGCTGAAATGTTAAGAATGATGACCGAGTTTGAAAAGGCAATCGAACAGTACGAACGTTATTTAGCGATTGTCCCTGACAGTGATTTGGCAAACGTAGGTATTGAGTCTTGTAAGAAAAACAATGAATTTATTGCTACAAAGACGAAACACGTAATTGAGAACCAAACTGCCATCAATACGGACCAATTCGATATGGCTCCAATGTTTGGAGATAGAAAAGGAAAAAGAATGTATTGGGCTTCAGCAAGAGACGGAGTGACAGGTAAAGATTCTGATCCTAGAACAGGGGAGTCATTTATGGATTTATGGGCTTCCGATTTAGATAAGAAAGGAAATTGGACTGCGCCCTACTTGGTTAACGGAGAAGGTGTTAACACTATTGATAACGAAGGGACAATCGCATTTGACTCTCGTTTCAAAAAAATGTTCTTTACTAGATGTCCTAATATGAAGAAGGAAAATCTAGGTTGTGATATCTGGATGTCTGAGGCAAAGGGAAAAACCGAATGGAATGAGCCAACGAAAATCTTAGGGCTTAAGTCTCACGATACTATATCAGTTGGTCATCCATGTACGTTAGATGGTAAATACTTGATCTTCGCATCTGATAGATCAGGTGGTTTTGGTGGTAGAGATTTATGGTATACTGAATACGACCGGAAAGCTGAAACTTGGTCTGCACCAATTAATATGGGGCCAGAGATCAATACAAAAGGAAATGAATTATTCCCTTCTTTTGGTTTGAATGGTGAATTAATTTTCGCGTCAGACGGAAGAGCAGGAATGGGAGGGCTTGATGTTTTCAAAGCAGCGAGAGTTGGTGAAGAAAACAAATGGGAAAACCCAACGAACTTAGGTTCTCCAATTAATAGCCCGAACAATGATTACGCTTTAATTGAAGTAACTCCTCGATTGGGGTATTTCACTTCAGAAAGAAAAAGTGTAAATGGAGAAACGAATCCAGACATCTTCTCTTACGTGATGCCTCCAAACTTATTCTCTCTGAAAGTAAATGTTACTGAGTTAGTTGATAAGTCTATCATCATTGAGGACGTCAAGGTTAGTATTGTCGGTTCTGATGGATCTAAATGGGAAGGTTATTCAGATGACAGAGGTTCTGTTTTTTGGGATAAGCGTCCAACGGAAGATGCGACATTTGGAACACGGTATGTTAACGAAGAAATTTCATACAAGATTAATATTTCTGGCGATGAAACGAAGTACCACCCAGTCCCTGATGGTCAAGACATTACTACTGTGGGTGTTGGGTATAATCAGGATTTTGTTGTAGATATGGTTATGATTCCTAAGAAACCTATTCGTTTGCCTGAGGTACGTTACGCGCTTAATAAATGGGAGCTTTTGGTTGATGAAACAATCAACTCTAAAGACTCTTTGCTGTATGTTTTAGACCT
>JBLHVW010000022.1:0-32957 GCA_047628775.1 Salibacteraceae bacterium
CTTTGCTTTACCATGACCAGGAAAACTATTGTTTTGATACTCATCTTGCTCTTTTTTCCAGCGGTGGATCAACTGAGCTCCGATGCCCAACTCACGTGCTGCTTTTGCAACATTGTCCTTTTCTTCTGACAACTTCACTGCGTTTCGTTTAAAGACAGCTGTGTAACTTCTTTTCTTTTTTGACATTTTGCTAATTTAAGTTCTAGCAAGAATATCTTAACTCACTGTCCAGTCTAATGTAGCACTTCCACAAGGTGATAGGGATATCAGTGCCACTGTTAGTAACAAGAATTTAACGTTTTGAGCTCTTTGAGGTGATTCCTTCATAACCTATAACTACCTCCGATACTCAACAAAACTAACATACCCCATTGTCAAGAAGATAATCCCGCCCCAAACGTACATGTACATTGGCAATTCAAGAACGCCATCAAACTGCGTGAAGAATCCCCACATAAACATTGCTCCGGTTTTGGACAGTACAGATATCCACATGCCCAAATGAAGCGTCGATTCGTATTTGGAACACCTGTCCGTGTGAAAATGCAACTCATCGATGAACTCATGAACGAGACGTGTAATGAAAAACGCGATAAACAAAGGCAACATTAACCAAGGACTCCAATACATAAGAACGAGTGAAAGCTCCATTAACATTGATGCAGCGAGAATATTTCGGTGCGTTTGAAGTTCTCTATCGGTAATGTCAACTTTAACCAATTCCTTGTGTGTCAAGGCATCGAGGATCCAAAAAATGGTGAATACCGTTCCTGCACTCAAAGTCATGAGTGCCCATTGCATCGGCGTTACGTCACTTATTAATGATGTCATAGTTGACCAAAGTTAAGAACGTTATCAAGATTAACACACACGTGAATAAATTCATCCATTGGCTCCAGTTGCTATTTTTCGGTGCAAGTCCAAGCAAATAGATGTTCAAAGCCCGCCATGCCGTTGGAACAGCGATGAAAATTAAAAGTATTTGATCGTATTTTTGAAAGATGCAATAGAAGAGGAGGCTCAGGTTGACAAAGTGAATAAAAAGCACCGTAGCATTGATTCCTATAACGACAGGAAAGCTTTTTACACCTGACTGCCTGTCTTTTTCGAGATCGGGAATGTCACGAATGATTCCTCCGATAAAGACTTGGATCGAAGCGAAGATGAAAACCAAGTGAATTAGCGGATCGTCTGCCTGTCCAGCGCCAATGATGACAAGGCTTCCCCAAATAACGCCAATCAAGATATTTTTGACGAGAAAAACGTTTTTCAATCGGAATATTGAGCCGCCAATTTTAAAGCTGATCGAGTAGAGGGTGCCAATTACTGCGGCAATAGCAAGGATTAAGAAGACAAAAGGATCAATGAAATAAAGAACCAAGGGAATTGCGACGAATAGCAACTGGAGAACAACAACTTTGTGCAACGTATACGAGAAGAAATTTCGAATGTTAAACGAAAAATCAGCGTTTTGATCAATAATATCGTTCAATCGATAAACGAGAAAGACGCCAAGGAAATTGCACCATATCAGCAACGATAGCGTTATTGGATCGCTTTGTTCCGCGGCATAAAACCCCGTTAATAAAAGGGATGTAGAGGCAAGAAAGAACCAAAAAAGATTCTTGAACTTGACTTTGCTTGTGGTTTTTGATTTATTCGTTGCCAATTTCTCTTCGTTATTTCAATTCTAGTATTGATTCGTTTTTAACGGACACATTCAGCGCTTTCAGTGTTTCCACTTCTTTGCCTCTAAATACTTGCGCAGGATTTAGAACGCCTGATAATGTCCGTTTTGTCACTAATTCCTGAACTGTCAACCGGATACATTCAGCAGTTAATTGATACATATTGTGGGTTTTAACTATCCATGATGAACCTTCTACTTTAACTATGATTTGACAACGCTGCGTTGCTCTCTGTTCAAATGTTGGTCCGGCTTTTTTACGTGTTTTAAGCCGTTCAAGTGTCGATTCTAATTCGTCTGGATTCACCGTTGATGGCTGAACGTATAACGCTAACTCTCTCGGAGCAAGCATGTAGCAGTTCACATTCTTGGGTTTGTAATTCCAATGTGCAAATGCAATTTCAGGCAATGGATAAGGGATTCCGGAATAGTCTTCGCCGTTCAATTTTACATCGTGAAATTGCTTGTAAACATCAATATCAGCCCAAGCGCCATCCTTTATGTGCAAAGACTTTCGGTATTTTGAAATCTTCATTGTGATGCGCGTTCCAGGGGAAACTCTATTGTCGTTGAATTGGTAGTAAACGTTGATTTCTTCCTTGGAAATAGCCGGCGGAATCATTTGCAATACCAAGTCCGTCAATAGTGACTCAAAGGCAACTCCGTGAATAATCAGCGCGTTCATTTCAAGGCATTTTTCGTGGTGCAATTCCCGCGAATCCTTTACAAAACCTAATTCTCCTGTAATGTCCAGGTACGTTTTTCCACTTTCCGCAATCTTCGCAACAAAAGCCGAGGATTCTTCCGTAAAAGGCCCTGCGCAGTTGATGAATAGATCTGCGGCTTGAATAATTTCATTTAGAGCGTCTTCGGTTGTTAGGTCGCAAACAATGGATTTTTCAATACTTGAGATTTCTTCTTGCAGGGATTTCAACTTTTCTTCGTTCTTTCCCGCAATAGTAAAAGCAATACCATTTCCCGCTAACTCTTTCGAGATCAGCTTTCCAGTGTATCCATAAGCCCCAACTATTAAAATTCTCATTGTACCCATCTCTATTTTTCTTCTAATACCCTACATTACCGTTCGGTCTTCACCACGAAGTAGTAGCGAAGCTAAAAGCTATCGCTTTTTCTTCCAACATCCAACCTCTAATACCCTACATTACCGTTCGGTCTTCACCACGAAGTAGCAGCGAAGCTAAAAGCCATCACTTTTTCTTCCAATATCTAACCTCAAACTCCAAACTCATAACTAATAACTCCTATCCCTTAACCTCCAACCTATACTGAACAATCTTGCAAATTGAGTGAACCGTAAACAACCGAACGAGTTGGTGAACCGTCAATCCTTCTTTCAACTGAGTCGTGTTCAATTCAGTCATGTTCAATTGAATCGCCTTCAATCCTTCCGGTGTAATTATTCCCTCAATCTCATAAGGATTGTCTCCCAATTCGGCTTTTGCACGTTCTTCTATGTCGCTAATTTTCAATTCGATATCATACGTTGTTTCAAGTTCGAATAGAATATCAACGAGGTCAATAGAATCAATTCCCAAACCGTCAAAAAGCGTATCGTTCAAACCAATGGAGTCGGCAGGATTTCCGACTGATTCTTCAATGATTCGTTGTGTTTCTTTATATATTTCTTGTATTTCCATTTCCTTTGTTAATGATTAAAACATGCCTCCGTCGACTGTGATTGATTCTCCCGTAATATAGGAAGCCGTCTCTTCTGAGGTAATAAATAAGACCGATTTTGACACTTCAGAAGGCAATCCCGGTCGGCCAAGTGCTGTTTGATTTTTAATAATGTCTTCTGCTATTTCAAGAACTCCTTCGCTCATTTCAGTATCGATAAGCCCAGGGCGAATGCAATTTACACGGATATTCTTTCGTCCAATTTCCTGAGATAGCGTTCGTGTAAATGTTTCCAATCCTGCCTTGGCACTCGCATAAACGGTGATTCCACGGCCTTTTTTCGTTGCAGATATCGATGAGATATTGACAATGCATCCGCTTTTTTGCTTGTACATTGCGCGGAGCACGGCCTGACACAAATAAATTGGACTGCGAAGATTGAGATCGATCATGCTGTCAATTTGATCTTGATTGATCAGCGCAAACGGTGCTTCGTAGGCTGCTCCTGCACAATTGACCAGAACATCGATGGTCGAAAACTTCTGCTGAACTTCTTTTACAACGTCCTTTATGTTCTCGTAATCCAATAAATTACATTTCATAGAATGCAGTTTGACCGCTGAAACGCCAATGTTTTGAAGGTTTTCCTTGAGTACATCCATTTTCGCTTCATTGCGAATCAAACAAACTACAATTGCGTTCTCTGTCAAAAAATCTGCAACAATTTGACTTCCGATTCCGCCAGTACCGCCCGTTATAAGAACGACTTTGTTATCAAGTTTTAAATTCATAGTAGTTCATTTTTAATGGTCAGTACGGTGTTGATTCCTCCAAACGCAAAGTTATTCGTCAATGCGTATTTGATAGGAGCAGCGTAATTTTCATTGACCAAATTAAAGGACGTATCACACGGCGACGTCATTTGCAGGTTTTTTGGAATGGTGCTGTTCTTCATTAATTCGAGCAACAAACATAGTTCTTGGACGCCTGCAGCTGCAATTGCGTGCCCGTGACGGTCTTTTGTTGATGAAATTGGAATTGTGTTCACTTCTTTGCCTAAAGCACGCTCTAAGCACTGCAATTCAAGATGATCGTTGTGGCGCGTTCCTGTTCCATGCGCGTTGATGTAATCAATCTGATCGGTTGTGATCCCTGCGTTGTTTACAGCATCCTTAATCGCCTGTACCATTGCCGTTCCTTCTGGATCTGGCGCCGTTATTTTGTATCCGTCTAAGGTGTTTCCGTATCCCATAAATTGGGCGACAGGCTTTAATTCGTTCCGTTTCACAAAGTCTTCGGATGCCATAATGACTATTCCTGCTGCTTCTCCTGCCAATGTTCCTTTTCTTTTGGTATCGAATGGAAAACAGCTTTTTTCGCCATCTGACTCTGGGATAATTCCCAGTTTCCCGAAAGAAATCAAGGCCAAGAGGTTGACCAACGAGTCGGTTCCGCCTGTTATTACAACTTCGCATTCTCCGTTTCGAATAGAGTCGGAGGCAAGCGCAATGGCTTGTGTAGAGGAAACGCAAGCTGTTAAAATCGATTTCTGATACGCCCCTGCATTGAATTTTTCAGCGAGATAAACGGAATACAAATCGTAAGGATTATTTACGGTATTGATTCTTGTATTGTCTTTGCTGAATGCGGTATACAGTTCCTTAATCGCGTTTTGGTCTTTTCGTGCGTAATTTCGAATGAGGTCTTCAAATAAAGTCAACGGAACAACGTCAGCGCCAACGCCAATCAATACTCCTGTCTTTTCAATGTCGAAATTAGGAACCAATTCCGCTACTCGGTCTTTCATTTTTCCATAGCAAGCAGCGAGTAGCTCTAATTTCCGGTCGTATTGAATTGTGTTTTTCAATACATCGGATTCGTTTTTGTACAATTCGGATAAGTCTTCTGCAACTTCAGCCGCTCTGTTGAAGGGAATTCCTTTTGTGTCAATACGTGTACAATCCTTATCTGCACTGGTATTCGTGTTGATTCCTTTCATCAAAGAATCGCGCCCAACGCCAATTGGGCTGATCACGTCGTAATCCAATATGTAGACTTTATTTGCTAACATTTTTCAATTCGGATTAGAGATTCACGGCCGTAAACGTCGCGGTCTACAATGTCTATTATTTGAATTGTATTGCTTAATAGACCTATCGCATGGATTGTTCCAACCAATATATTTGAAGTTCCCATGTTTCCAAATTCATTGAAAAGAGAAATAACTTTGTCATGGTGCAGTTCACAGTATTTCTGATCTTCTAAAGATGTTTCGGAATCGTAAGCACCGGAGTGGATGAGTAAATTAGATGTGACTTCTGGAAAAAGGGCGAGCCAGTTGCGTTCGATTAACTGCGTATTCAGACGCGGTACTTTTTTATTGGAAAGGACACGCGTTATTGCGCATTGAGCGTTGTTGGAATCATTCGCCAACAGTAAATGTCCCCCAGCGTTGCTTTCTTTCCAATTGTCTTTGTAACCAACCGTAGCTGAATTACTGAGGAAGGAATAGCTGCCCGCACAATTCGATGCACTCACAAAAATATTTTCTGCAGTTCCCTTTTTTAATGAAATATTCGCTTCTTGTAGTGCGTAGAATGTTGAAATGGACGTATTTCCAAAAGTAAAATTGTGGTTATGGATTCCAGCGTATTGCCCAATAAAACTCATAATTGAATTGTGCAAAGTCTCCAAAGCGACTAGAGGTGGGCTTGATCTATAAATTTCGTAATTCTTCTTTTCTGAATTTGACTCGTTGCTTGGGTCGCTGAAAATGGTCGGGATTTTCTTGAAATATTTTTCCGCACTTTCAACAAATGCGCCATTTGCAACAAACAGAGAGGCCGCGGACAATTCTTCTTCGTTCAAACCAACTTCTTGGATCAATTCCTGAATCGCGACAATTGAGGCTTTCGTATCATCACGCATAATCTTTTGATCACTTCGCTGCGGGAAGAATTCAGAGTTTTTGTCCAGTTCGATTTTGCCCAAAGTGTATTTGGTGTTCTCAACGGCAGACATCAATTCTTTTTCGAACGATTCTGGTAAATAGCTGCTATATCCTTTAACGTAGATCGCCACTATCTAAATTCTTTCGGTAAAATGCTGTAATAATATTGATCTCTTTTCCCAATAAATGGATTTCCGTCCAAATCACTTTCAAGACCAATTAAGAAGTTCAAAGTGGCTTCACACATTACTTCGCCGTCAACGAAGGTTTTAATGAATGCTGCACCGTGGCCGCGATCTACAGAGATTAATTCCGCTTCAATGATGCATTGGTCGCCGGGGGAAACGAATTTTCTAAACTTTGCTTTTCGGATAATACTGAGAACAGGGTAGACCTTATTGCTGTCGCCAAATTCTTTGTAATAGCTGTATTCCAATAATATTCCAGCAAGTTGCGCCATGGATTCCGTTAGAAGGACGCCTGGCGTGGTTGGGAATCCGGGGAAATGATCTTGAAAAATTTCATTGTCCAAACTCCAGCACTTAACGCCTGTGGCTTTTTCTCCGGGAATAAGTTCTTTTACCTTATCGATTAGAAAGAATCTCATAATTACTGACTGGTTAGGTTCATTGTTGGCTTTAATCCAAAGCTAGTACGAATATACTTTTTGCGTTCGATATCTAATTATTAAAATGCGCAATCGGATTGAAAAGAGTTGTGAAATTCGCAGATTAAAGAGGTCTCATTTTTCAGCTTCTAAAATTGTGGTACTCAATGAGGATATAGCTTCTGATCCATCTGAAGAGAAGAAGTATGGGTAAGGTGATGAGTTGAGTTCCTGCAACAATCTTTACTCCAGAATAAGAAAACCGATCCTTTTTTTGTTCCATTTTGAAGTTTTCATCACGTCTTTTTTTAGCGATGGAATTCATTCTTGATTTTAGGAACAGGTAGCCCAAGTTAGCAGGTCCTTTCATTCTCAGAGGCTGCTTCAAGCGTTTCTTAAAAACTAAGGAGGGATTGGTGTGAAACCCAAAATAGATGAAAATCGAAAGGCGCAACCAGCTCGATAAGAGATCATAGTGCTCCATGATTCCGTACCAATGTTTGTACAGTTTATTGCGGGTTTTGTAGGACTCTAAGAAGGTTTTTTCGTATTTCTTCCACGCTTTATTATTGAATTTTTGACGCGTAAAGTCTTTGTCGTAAAGTTCTGTCAACCACAATACTTGTTGGCAAATTAATTCCATTCCCGGACTGATGAATGGGTCTGAAAACGCGCCGCTATCGCCAATTACCGATGCTCCATCTTCGTAAAGCCGTTCCGAGCAATAGGCTACATCCGGCCAATATTGATGATTCGATAGATTTGCGTTTTTAGTTACAACGGAAAGTTCAGGGTCTTTCTTAAGTTGCTCTAAGTAAAAGAATTCGGCATCTTCAACGCTGAATTTTTCATTGTCAAAGACAAATCCAATACTGTGCGTTGTTTCATCCACGCGGATCATCCACCACCACGAATTACTTCTCATGAAATGGGTAGTACTGTACGAAATATCTCCAACCGCAACGTCCTTCCAATATTCTTTTGTCTGTTTTGAGCCTATACTTGAAGTGTTTGCGCCTTTGAAATGAGCTGATATGGCGCTTGTATTTAAATCGAGTTCTAAATCCTTCCAATTCAATTGATTCTTCAAAAACCGCGCTCTGCCTGTAGAATCAAGCATCTTGTTTGAATGAATCTTGACATTCTCACCATTGAACTCAATTTCAAAATCATAAGAAAAGGGATTCAATTCTGAATTTAAAACAGTCGCAGGACGGAAAACGGTACATCCACGTTTTTCCGCTTCGAGTAACAAGGCTTCGTCAAATTCCTTTCGGTTTAAATGATGTCCTGGGATAGATGATTTCAATGTTGGACTTGCGAATTCACCAATATGCTCTGGACTATGCAGTCGTTTTTCATTGAACAAAAAAAGAAGTCCGGCTTTTTGGGAGTGCGATTTTAGAATATGATCGATTCCAAGATTTCGAAAGAATAGAGTAGTGATATCGCTTGTAGATTCTCCAATTTTTTGAGGGAACTCTGAATTGCGTTCGACAATAGCAACGCGCATTTTGGGGCTCTTGGCCATCAAGGAAACCCCCATTAATGAGCCAGAAATTCCTCCCCCAAGGATGATTAAATCGAAATCGTGTTTCTCCATTCTTTATAGTCGACATTAAAGGACTTGAAAATTATCTCGATATCCAAAGACTTGACTAATTTAGACCAACCTATTTATAGAATAACCCGTTTAGTTCAGTATTAAAGAATCTAACTTCAAGTCGTTTTTTGCCATAGTTTTCATCGGAAGTGTTCTAATGTCTTGTGAAAAAGATGTCGTTGAGACAGGGAATCAGGGGGAATGCGGCAGATGTTGTAATTGGTGATACACAAGGGATGTTCGTGCAGTCTTTAAATATAACCTTGAACGGTGATTATAACGATCCCGATGATTATGACCTTGATTTAAACAATGATGGCTTAGCAGATATTACGTTTAGAAGCATAGTTATGGGGTCACCACAACTTGGAACATCCCCAAGATCCTTTATTCGCTCCTTGCACGCTAATGCATCAATGTGGATGGAATCTTTTGCAGATACGACATTCCTTATCAATGGAACGTCAACATTAGTGAATAACGGTTATGTCTGGTTTATAGAATCAGCTACACACTCATGCACCCAGTTAAACCCTAGTGACTCTGTGCTTGAAATTAATGAAAATGCATTTGTTATGCCTGTTGATGCAGGATATACATTAATTTACGGTTCTGATTTTGTTTCCACTTTAGATTATCAGCCTTTTATCCGTAATAATTTTTCTGGTGAGTTGAATCAAGTTTCAAGCAATGCGGATACAATTTTCTATACTTCAGATTCTTCTTTTAATGAATGCCGCTTGTTTCCGCAGGGAACTTATGAATACATAGGAGTTAAGCTTAAAGTGAATGGTAATGACAAATTGGGATGGATTAAATTTAAGATAACAGGTGATAAGATTATATCCATTGTTGAATCTGCCATTCTTAATTAGAGAGTTTTTCTTTAATAAAAAGAACACATTCTATTAAATGCATGATAGAGAATGACATCAGTAGTCCTTCAATTGTGCCTTTGTTTCCTCGTGGTTAAAATTACACCAGTAAACAAAGCGCTAGCCTCACATTGCAATTCAAAGGTTAAAAAATCAAATAGCAAACTTAAAAGAAGGCTTCACAAAGAACCCGAAAGACTCATCTAAACTCGGTGTTGGCCTCCAGATAAAATCAATTTGAACCGAGTAAATGTCCGCCTTATTCATTTGAAAGATAAAGATTCGAACTCATTTTCAGGAAAAACCATGCGCTATTCAGAGTAAAGACGTACTTTTGCCCCTGATTTAAAAAATGTGTCAAATAATTGACGTTGAATCTCTTTACAGGATTGAATATGAAACGAATTAACGAGTACAAGAAATTATTCCAGGTAGAAGGTGCATTGGACCTAAAGGAATTGAAGAAATCATACAGAGGTCTTGTAAAGGAATGGCATCCAGATAAATTTCAAGATGATGATGCTAAGAAAGCAGAAGCAGAAATTATGGGGCAAACTGTAATTGACGGTTACCACTTCTTGGTAAGTATCGCACCTGAGACAAAAGAGGCGAATCTTGAAGAGTACACCAAGACGATCATGGAGTGTGGTATCGAAAACTACAAACACAAAGGATTGCTTCTTGAAATATCATTCACGGATGGTTCGGTTTACGAATACTTTGGAGTAACACCAGCGTTGTTCAAAAAGCTTATCAATTCAGACAAGCAAGTACGTTTTGCAAAGAGAAGTATTTACAAGTCTTTTACGTACCGTAAAGCTAAGAAAGCAATGCAACCGGAGCCAGCATAGGTATCCGCACATAATATCTAAGGTAAAAGCCCTTTTGTCATTTGGCAAAAGGGCTTTTTTATGAGTAGTAGTACTCGTTGTTTCTTGATTGTCAATTGTTCTGTTTTTGGAGCGGACTCACACAATCATTTCAATTGTAAAGTACTTGGAGTAGTGGGAAATAGAGAAATACAAACTTTGAGAATTGAATTTCTTGTTTAACACATCGAAGTACAGAAGAATGTTTGTTGCAGTGCTATGATTTTAACAGCCTTAATTTCGCTTTTAACTCAGCATTTGTTGGTTGCTCAAATTTTTCTCTCAATCGAGAAAATGCAACATTGATACTGTTGAGACTTCTTTTTGTAATCAGTGCAATTTCGGAAGGAGAAAGGTCCATGGCCATAAAAGTGGAGAGTATTTTCTCGTTTTTGGTAATACTTGGATTTACTTCGATCAAGCGCTCATAGAAAGTGCTATTAATTTGATCAAATTTATTCTCCAATTCAGTTAATGAAAAGTTTTTCTCCCATTGTTTAATGTCCGCGAAATGGGATTTTAAAAGTGCTTTTCCCTGACTGTTTAAATAAGGTTCGAGCTTGCCGATTTTTTGAATTAGTTCCGTTTTTTCAGATGCGTTTAGGATCATGAAATTTACACTCGATAAGGCTTCTTTTTCTTTATTTAAAAGCTCTTTTCTAAGTTGAGAAAGTTCTAAGTCATGAAGTTGATTTTGCTGCTCAATAATAATTTCTTTTTGTTCTCTAATTTCCTTAATTTGATCAGCAATTGCTATTATTGAACGGACGCGAGCTAATAACTCAATTTTATCAATTGGCTTGCGAATGTAATCTTCAGCCCCAGCAGATAAAGCCAAATCTAAATCTTCAGAAGTCATCATTATTCCACTTGCCATGATAACAGGAATCTCTTTCGTTTTTTTGTTTTTCTTTAATGTTTTGATGAATTCGATTCCATTCATTTCAGGCATTTCCCAATCCGTAATAATTAAGTTCGGTTGCACAGATTCAGCAATTGTTAAGCCCAGTTTTGCATTGCTGGCATTTAGAACTTCATACTTAGGGTTTTTAGTTGAAAGCAGTAGCTCGTTGATGATCTTAATATTCATCGGATCATCGTCTACAATGAGGAGGGTTTTAACGCTCATATTCAAGAACTTTGTGGATTAATCTGTGGTACTCAATTTCGTTGCTCGAAAATATAGCACTTTTAATGCTATTCTTCCACGTTGTAATGTAAATGTCATCTTCATTAATCGATTCTAGTTCTGTTAATATTTTACTTCCTTCGTATACTTTTAAGTTTTTAAGCTTTTCTGCAATGGGTAGTAATACGGAGTAGTCGATATTGGTTTTATGCGCCTCAACTTCTCTTTTAGCAGTGTTTTTGGCTTTGATTATTGTATTGGCTTTTGGAAGTCTGAATTCAAAATTTGAACCTTTACCCAATTTGGATTCAACATGTATTTTAGAATCGTGCGCTTCAACAGCCAACTTGCAAAACTGAAGTCCAATTCCAGTCGAGAATTTATCGTTGCCTCGGATTACTTTATGAAATTTTTCGAACAGATTGGCAACGGTCTCTTTCGACATTCCAACTCCATTGTCTTGAACTGAAATCACAACAGAGTTATCCGGGCTATCTATTGCTTCCAGAACAATTTCCCCATTGTTTCCAGAGTGTTGAATTGCGTTGGAAAGTAAGTTAATTAGTACACGTATAATGATAGATCCATCGCAATGAACGGAAAGGTTCTCTGGAATTTTCACCTTTATTGTGATGTTTTTAAATTGAGCAGATAATGCAACATAGGAAAATGCATCTAACCCAATTTGAAGAAAAGGAGAGGCCTTTAGGTCCAAGGTTAAGGATTTATCTTCTAATTTTTGAACATCAAAAATATTCATTATAAGCGTGAGCATTAAGTTAGCCGAATGCTCAATCATTTCACTGTTCTCATCCTTAGTGCCCTGCTGTGCGGCGTTCACGATGCTTCCCAATGGGTTTTTTAAATCGTGGACAAGCATACTTGTAAGTGTTTCCTTGAACTCACTCAATGCAATTAACTCTTCGTTCACCTCGAATAATGCGATGGCTTTTTGTTCAATTTCAGTACGTTTCTCATTAATTTCCTCTGTTCGTTCTTGAACTTTCCGCTCCAAAATAATTTTTTCACGTTTCAATTTTTTAAATCGAATCTGGATGTAAAAGACGATAGTAGATGTCAAGAACAACAAAATAAGTGTTCTAAACCACCATGTCTCCCAAAATGGAGGAGTGACGATAATCTTTAACGAAATAGGTTCTTTAGACCAAACTCCATTTGAATTCTTTCCTCGAACCAGCAAGGTATAAGTCCCATTGGGTAAATTTGTGTAAGTGATGTTGTGCTTTCCTTTATCGTAAATCCATTTCGCGTCAAACCCAACTAATTTATGAGAATATTGATTTTTCTCTGGCTGATCAAAGTCCATCAACGCGATTTCGAAGGAGATAACTTGTTCTCGGTATGAGATTTGGATTTCGTTAAGATCGTTAATGTGTTTGGGTAAATAATAGATATTTTTGATTAATTCAACATTTTTTCTAGCAAGTGAAGTGTTGATTTTAACCACTTCATTCATAATTGACAATGAAGTGAAAGCCAATCGTGGTGGGGTTTGATTAAATTTAATAGCGTCAGGGTGAAATGCTGTAGCACCGCCGGTTCCACCAAAGTAGAAAAGCCCACTACTCCCTTTGTGATAAGAGCCTAAATCGAATTCCAAATGGTGCAACCCGTCAAATTCATCGAAGTTATGAGTCTTAGGATTATCCCATTTTGCTAAAGGCAATTTAAATTTACAAATTCCATTAACTGTACTAATCCATAAGTTGCCTGAACTGTCTGTCAATAATCCACTTATACGGTCCGAAGGAAGGCCATGTTTTGTTGTGAATCGAATGTAAGTTTGTTTTCCTGCTTTGCGAATTACGCGAAACAAGCCAGTAGTGGTTCCAACCCAAAGACGTTGATGGATATCCTCCTGAATGGCAGTGACGCTAGTGCTGAGGCCAGGCGCATTCGTTCCTTTGGATCGATAAAACTTTCCTGTTGACCTATCAAATCTATTCAACCCTCCAGTTCCAGTTCCCACCCAAAAAGTTCCTTTAGAATCTTCGAACAACACTGTGATAGTATTGTCTGAAATTGAAAAGGGGTTGTTTGTCTCTATTTGATATGTCGTAAATGAATTCGTTTTAGGATGGAATAAATTCAAGCCTTTGCCATACGTTCCGAACCACAATTTACCGCTTCGGTCTTTATAGGCAGTGCGAATGGTATTCATCGAAATTGTTCCTGAATTTAACGGGTCTGTCTTGAAAATGGTTTTTTCGCGTGTTGCAAAATTGTATCGAATAAGTCCTTGACTGGAAGTTCCAATCCAAATAACGTCCTCTGTTTCTTGTAATACGCAATAAGTGCCTGCGCTTCCGATTATTTCCTTCAATTTATTTCCTGAAATTTCGTTTCCATTTCTTTGAAAAGATTGAAGCCCATTTGAAGTGCTGCAAAGCCACGTGTCAATTGGACCTTCATGAATTCCGCTTATGGAACAATTACTTGGGATTTTTTCTCCATTCGAAGATTCTGTTATCGAAGTAAATCTCTGGGAATCGGGTCTAAATCGAACCAATCCTGATCTATATGTTCCTGTCCATATCAATCCCGATCTATCGGCAAACAGATCCAAGATTAAATTGTCAGGGATAGAATATTTGTTTGCAGGATCATTCGTATAAGATTGACATTCTCCAGATTCAATATCAAAATAGCAAAGTCCTTTTGTCCAGATTCCAACCCAGATTCCTTTCGGAGTTTGCGGTGAAAAAATCATTGAACGAATAAAATTACCAGACAACGTTCCTTCAACAGTAGCGTCTTCTTTGAATTGCGTGACCGCTAAGTTGCTTTTGTTTAGTCGAATAATTCCATTTTTATGGGTTCCTATCCATAATGCGTTCTCGCCATTGAGTAGGCACATGGCACTGTAATTATCGCCTAATTCGATATGCTCAAAAGTTTCCGTTTGTGGATCAAATAAATTAACGCCGTTTTCAAATGTACCAACCCATAATTTTCCATTGGCTTCAAAAGATAAACTTCGAATATCATTTCCCGATAGAGCATTTTCAGAAGCGAGATTGGCTTTATAAGTTTTCCATTTTTGGACTTTCGGATTGAAGCACTTTAAACCACCTCCAAATGTTCCTATCCATAGATTTCCTTTCGCATCCTCAGCAATACTCCAGATGGAATTGTTCTCAAAATAATGAGTTGCATCCGATTTATCATCATAATTGGTAAACGACTGAGATGCTGAGTTAAACTTCGAAATTCCACTGCCATTTGTACCGACCCAAACTGTTCCATTCTTATCCGTAAACAAACAATTGATGAAATTATTGGAAAGGGAACTTTTGTCATTTGGATCGTGTAGGAATACTTTAAACGAATAACCATCCCATCGATTTAATCCAAATTCAGTGGCTGACCAAATAAAACCGTCAGCATCTTGAACTGTGCTGTAAACAGAGTTTTGTGAAAGTCCATTTGAATTATTTAGCGTGTGAAATTTAATGGGAGTTTGCTGCGCCTGAGATGTAAATGATACTCCAGCGAGAGCAATAAAAATCAACAATAAGTACGATCTCGTCTTCTCGAGGCGAGTTCGCATAGAATAGTCAGCACTTTTCATTCAACGAGGGGGTGAGTATTCTTTAGGACTTAAAGTTAATATTCTTAATCAAATCTGCTGATGAGGAAGTCGTATCTTGTATCGAATAAATTACTCAAAAAAGAGAATGGTGAATTTAAAGAAATGCGTTGATTTTTCTTTCTTCGTTTGAATTGGAGTTAAAACTGACAATTTAGTTCTCAATTTTCATGTATTTTATTCCATTGTAAAGAATCTATCCCTTTCACGTCCAAATGACTGTTCCCAAAAAATTACGTCAGGCGACTTTAAAGCGATTTACAAAATTCTTGAAATGCCAATTAACGATAAACAAACCAAATGGAATTACTTAGCCTAATAAAATTCACTGAACTTGCCGATAGAGCGCATGCACTTGCAGAAAACACGGATTTAGTACTCGTAAAGTATGATGGCAATGTTTCAATCCTCTACGGTCGTTGTTTGCACAGAGGCGCATTGATGTCAGATGGGCATATTAAAGGGGAGAACTTAATTTGTGGTGTACACGGATGGGATTACCGCTATGATACTGGCGTAAGTGAGTACAACAATAAAGAGGTGCTTACCAAGTTTACAACACATATTGAAGACGGATTCGTAAAAGTGGACAAAGCGGAAATCCTTGCTTTTGAAAAAGTAAATCCGCAGTCTTTTGATAGAGATTCCTATTTAGGTCAATATGCAGACACGCATTCAGAGGCAACGCAGCCTTATACTGGTTATATTCAGGAACTGGCGAAAAATGGGTTAAAAAATTACGGACACCACGGCCCTTCAGCATCAATGGGTGTTGATCGAAATACGTTGCCTAAATGGGAGGACATTCAATTTTTACCCGCCCAGTTGGCAAGCCGTCCTTTGCTTGATGAAGAAGACGTTCAAACGAAAGTTGTCATCGGGCCAAATGCCAAGAAACCACTTGAGCTGGATCTTCCATTGTTTGTTTCTGACATGAGTTTTGGTGCCTTGTCTAAGGAGGCTAAAATTTCTTTAGCCAAGGGAGCGGAAATGGCAGGAACGGTTATTTGCAGTGGAGAGGGAGGAATGTTGCCTGAGGAACAAGAAAGCAATTCGAAGTATTTTTATGAATTGGCATCGGGAAAATTCGGATTCTCATGGGACAAAGTAAAGAAAGCCCAAGCCTTCCATTTTAAAGGAGGTCAAGGTGCAAAAACAGGAACTGGTGGACATCTTCCTGGAAGTAAAGTGACAAAAGAGATTGCAAAAGTTCGTGGTCTTACGGAAGGTGAAACGGCAATTTCTCCTGCCGCATTTCCAGACATGAAAACAACTGATGATTTTAAAGCATTCGCTGAAGAGGTTCGAGAAAAGACGGGTGGAATTCCAATTGGATTCAAAATTGCCGCGAGTCACATTGAGGCAGATATTGATTTTGCACTACAAGTCGGTGTTGATTGCATTATTCTTGACGGAAGAGGTGGTGGAACGGGTTCTGCTCCGACAATATTGAGAGATAATATTAATGTTCCAACAATTCCAGCTTTAGCAAGAGCTCGAAAGCATTTGGATAAAGTTGGCGCTGACGGTGTGTCCTTAGTTATTACTGGTGGATTAAGAGTTGCCGAAGATTTCGCTAAAGCCATGATGTTAGGAGCGGATGCCATTGCTGTTTCAAACGCTGCGTTACAAGCAATCGGTTGTTTGGGAATGCGAGCGTGCAGCTCAAACAACTGCCCGGTTGGAATCGCGACACAAAAGGAAAGCCTCCGTCAACGAATCATTATCAATCAATCGGCGAAGCAATTGGATAACTTTTTTAGAGCAACAAATGATTTGATGAAAGTCGTTTCGCGTTCTTGTGGCCATAACGATATCCGAAAGTTCAATCCTAACGATCTTAGTACTTTAAGCTATGAAATGCATAAGATTTCTGGAATTCCGTATGCCGGAATAAATTAGAACACGAACGTCCAACATCCAATATCTAAGTACTCAATATCCAACTCCCATCAACAGAAACCAATTGAATGAAATTAATTACACTCACGATAAGCATATTTCTACTCTCATTTTTAAATGTCCAGGCGCAACATAGCGAAAGTTCTGAAGAGGAAAAGGAAAAGGAAGAGGTAGGAGAAGAAAGGCACCATTGTTTGTTCAAGAAGAACTCAGTCTCTATTGCACTTGGCGCTCCGTATTCGTTTCTTCATAAGGCGGTAGGAATAAACACTAGGGTATATTACAATGTTGGAGAGCGCATCTGTTTTGGTCCTGAATTTTCTTATTTCAAAAAGGGAAAGTTTACCGCATTGGACTTTAACTTCATTGGACATTACATTTTCGAAACCAAACTCGTTGGCCTTTATCCATTGCTCGGTGTCAATTACACAATAGAAAAGGACATCCATGAATCGGAAGAAGCTTTTGGAGCGGTATTCGGAGGTGGTTTCCACAGAAATTTTGGATTTATTTCAGTATTCGCCGAATACGCACATGTCCAAAGCCGATTGAAGGACGATTTTATAAATGTAGGTATCATGTTTAATCTTAGATAAAATGGAACAAATAAAAGAAGTATTTGAAATTATTGCAGACTGGATAGAGATTGTCGGGGTTTGCATTTTGATTTATGGATTCGTAAAGATCCTTATTATGTTTTTGAGGACAGAGTTCTTTGACTCGCCTTTCAAAACAGCCATTTCAAGTTTGCAAGAGATCCGATGTCATATTGGTATCTACATTTTGTTGTCCTTGGACTTTCTAATTGCATCCGATATCATCTTTTCCATCTCAGACTTGTCACAAGAACAACTGGTGCGATTGAGTGTTATGATTGTAGTGAGAATAGCAATTGGTTATTTCCTAGGGAAGGAAATTGAAGAATTATCGAACGAAAAAGATTAACTACATGAAAAACAAACCACAATACCTTGAAAACGGAAAAGCATTGAAAGGACATGATCCTGTTAGCGTATTTGGAGGGACAGCAACCTTGGGAGATGAAAATATCACCTCTATTTATGAAAATGCCATCTACCAGTTTAACTCTTCTGAAAACAAAACAATTTTTGATGAAAATCCAGAAAAGTATGCGCCTAAATACGGTGGTTATTGTTCAATTGCAATACGTGAAGGAAGTCTCGTTGAAGCAAACCCGCACAGTTCAATAATTCAAGATGGTGAATTGCATGTTTTTTACAAAGACGATGAAGAAGATACGCAAGACGAGTGGAACGAAAATCCTGTAAAAAGCAAAGAGGGAGCGGAAACTGAATGGGCAAAACTTATATAAAAAATCTCTAACGAAAAAGATTAACTATGGAGTGGTATTTACCAATGACTATAATTCCTGGAGTAGGATTAATCATCCTTTCAACTTCGAACATCATGTTGTCTGTCAATAATGATATTACGAACTTGCTTAAAGTACACAAAGGGGACGATGATATCGTTAAAGCCAAACTCTCACAACTAAAGCGTGTGAGTATTTCAATTGTATTTCAGTATATCGCCGTTCTTCTATTTTTACTTGCAGGAGTAATTGCAGCTATATTTTCAGATATTGAATTTTTGTCCAAAGGGGCTTTAATAACAGGCGTATTGTCCTTAAGTAGCTCCATTGTAATAATGCTGGTTTATTCGATCAAGGCAGTTGCCATTCGACAGAGACATTGAACTGTCGCGAAAGGATTCAGTGCTTACTAAGCATTAAAACGATCGGATTTAATTAGAAAACGGATTGACTAAATTACAATAAGCATCAATGAGTGAGTTTAATAATTTATCGGAAGAACTACTTTATGCGGTTAAAACCAATAAAGAGACAAAGCGAATTGTTGAAAATTTAGCAAGGAGTTCATTTAACTTGATAGAACAGCAGCTTAACGATGACGTGGGTAAAAAATCTTTTTGGATCAATATTTACAATGCTTATTTCCAGATTCTTCGAAAAGACCACGACCTTAAGAAACCTGAGATTTATACTGAAAAAAAGATAACAATTGCGGGACATAAATTTAGTCTTGATGCAATTGAGCATGGTATATTGCGCCGTTACCGTTATAAATATTCTTTGGGCTATTTCTCGAATCCATTTGCGCCTTCAAGGATAAAAAAAATGGCTGTCAATGTAATTGATTACCGAATTCACTTTGCATTGAATTGTGGAGCGAAGAGTTGTCCTCCGATAGCGTTTTATACCGTTAAGGGATTAGAACAACAGTTAGAATTGGCCACATTGTCCTTTCTTGAAGGAGACACTGAGGTAAAAGAGAATGAAAAAGAAGTGCATATCACCACTTTAATGAAGTGGTTTCTGAAAGATTTTGGTGGGCGAAAAGGAATCCGAAAGGTTCTAAAACAACACCTGAAAAAGGATTTCAAGAAATACAAACTAATTTTTAAACCGTATTCTTGGGAGGAAGAATTGGACAATTACGATGAAAATAATTTCAATGCAAATGTATACTGAATTGATGTATCCAAAATCTAAAGCTTTAGAGTTGAACGACTTTAAAGAGATGGATTATTATGCCGTTGAACATTACAATTTGCCCATTGAGTTGATGATGGAAAACGCCGGGTTGCAATTGGCGAACCTCATTGCACATTCAGCGACCAAAGACCAACAAATCAGAATAGGGATTGGAAATGGAAACAATGGAGGTGGAGGCTTAGTCGCTGCTCGTAGATTATCAGGATGGGGATATAAAGTATCCTTAGACCTTTGGACAGAGATCACACGAGATCTTCCTGCATTGCAATTGGAGCGAGCAATGAAGTTTGGAGCCAGATTGGATCTGCCAGGTGCGCCGGATGTCTGGGTAGACGCTTATCTTGGTTTTTCCCAACGCCTGCCGCTAGAAGAAAAATTATTGAAACGAATAAAGGCAGCAAACTCAAGTGTTGCATTAAAGATTTCTTTGGACATCCCCACAGGTTTTCTTGGAGATTTGAACGCACCTTATTTTGAAGCGAATAAAGTAATTACACTTGCTGCGCCCAAAAGAATTTTATACGAATTGAAATATGACGTAGAACTTTTTGTTGCTGATTTGGGAATTCCAAAAGAGGTTTATGAAAAGTTCAATATTGAGCCAATTGAATTTAACGAACGAAACACACTTCTATTAAAACGATGAAACTATGAATACAAAATTAGTGTGGTACAAAGTGCTGGAAGACAAGAACGAACTTCCAAATGGAAGAGTAATGACTGTTACTGCGGGTCATAAGGGAATTTGTTTAACACATTTTGAAGAGAAGTATTACGCTTTAGAGAACAAATGCCCGCATCAAGGTGGACCTCTTGGAGAAGGATCAATTGAAAACGGAATGTTACGTTGTCCATGGCACGGTTGGGATTTTGAACCTTGTGGAGGATCGGCTGAAGGTTTTGATGATGGACTTCCGAGTTTTGATTTGAAGATTGAAGGAGATGCGGTATTTGTTGGTTTGGAAGAAGAAATTCCACACGAGACAACGATCACTGATGTGATGGCTGAAACAATGGTCAACTGGGGAGTGAATCGCGTTTTCGGAATGGTTGGACACTCTAATTTAGGAATGGCCGATGCCCTTAGAAGACAAGAGCAAAAAGGAAATTTAAAATTCATCGGGATTCGACATGAAGGTGCGGCTTCGTTTGCAGCTTCTGCGTACGGGAAATTGACAGGGAAACCAGCTGCATGTTTCGCTATTGCCGGTCCTGGTTCTACAAATATGTACACTGGATTGTGGGATGCGAAAGTAGATCGTGCACCAATCTTGGCGTTAACTGGTCAAGTTGCAACACAAGTGATCGGAACGGGTAATTTTCAAGAAGTTGACCTTGTGAAAGGATTTGATTCCGTTGCAGAATTCAACCATAGAGTAGAAGCAACCAGCAAGCACAGCGAATTAATGGCTTTGGCGATTAAAAGTGCAATCATCAAGCGGGATGTTTCTCATTTGACATTTCCAGATGAGATTCAAGAACTTCCAGCGGCTGAAACTGAAATTGCACAAAGTCCAGAAGGGAGAATTACACCGATGACCATTGCGCCTCCAAAAGAAACGTTTGAGAAAGCGCTTGGAATGTTGAACGAAGCAAAACGCCCAGCGATTATTGTTGGTCATGGAGCGCGATTTCACATGAAAGAAGTGATTGAATTGGCCGAAAAGTTGAATTGTCCAGTAATGACAACGTTTAAAGCGAAAGGACAGATTTCAGATGCACATCCACTGGGCTGCGGTGTTTTGGGACGAAGCGGAACGCCAATCGCATCTTGGTTCATGAACGAAGCAGATGTATTGCTAGTTATCGGAGCGTCATTTTCAAACCATACAGGAGTAACGCCTAAAAAGCCAACAATTCAAATTGATTTCGATCCAATGGCGTTGAGTAAATTCCACAAAATTGACGCAGCCGTTTGGGGTGAAATTTCAGTTACGGTTGCGATGCTGAACGAACAAATCAGTAAACTAGACAACAAATTCGATCATACCGATGAGGTGAAAGGACGCTGGGATATTTGGAAAGACGAGAAGAAGAAAAGATTGGAAGACGATCACGGAAAAGGAATTAGTTCTATTGCTGTTTTTGAAACGCTAAATGAATTGGCTCCCGTAAATGCAGTTATGTGCGCTGATGTAGGAAACAACGCGTACTCTTTCGGACGTTATTTTGAATGCAAACAACATACGTTCTTAATGTCTGGTTATTTAGGATCTATCGGATTTGCTTTACCTGCTGCAATGGGAGCGTGGGCTGCTGTTGGAGACGATCGCCCGGTGATTGCTGTTGCTGGAGATGGTGGAATCTGTCAATATTTAGCGGAAATCACAACATTGGTGAAATACAACATGCCAATTAAAGTTATTATCCTTAACAACAACGAGCTTGGGAAAATTTCCAAAGAACAAAGAGCGGGAGAGTTTGATGTTTGGGCGACAGACCTTGTCAATCCAAATTTTGCGGAATATGCAACGGGTTGTGGAGCGCTTGGAATCAAAGTGTCGGAAAAAGAAAACCTTCACAAAGCACTAAAACAATTAATGGATCACGATGGCCCTGGATTACTTGAGATCACAACGGATGTTGAGTTGATATAATATTGAAAGAAAAATGGAGAGCAGTAAATGTTCTCTATTTTTTATCCTAAACCGCAGTCAAAAAAGCAATTCTTAGAGGATGAGGTTTTCGTTTCCAAATCAAACCTCCAAATTTTGTTAATTTTTGAGCAATCTGCCCTCTACGAAATTTGTTTACCATGGTATGTTCAATAAATCGCTAGCTTAGTCATAATGATTTTTAATAATCGAAAAAGAGTGAATGGAAGGAATAAATTTTGAATTTGGAAAAGGGTTTACATTCAGTAAGCACATTCCTAAAGAAATACCACACTTTGACCGTGTATTTGACGTGTTCAAAGAGTTACTGACGCATACTTCTGGCAATATCGAAGAAGCCTTTGAATGGCTTGATACCTTGGATAAAGAATACGATATTTTCACGGATGAATATTCGCTGCAGGACTTTGAAGACGATTTGAAGAAACGCGGGTACATCAAAGAAGAGATTGATCCAGAAGATGGAAACGCAGGGAAAGGACCTGGGAAAAAGCTGCTTACGGCGAAATTGGAATCGGCGCTGCGTGAATATGCACTCGATCAAATTTTCGGGAAACTGAAAAAGAGCGGTGTAGGAAACCACAGAACATCGAAAATCGGTGTGGGAGATGAGAAGGACGGAGAACAACGCTCGTATCAATACGGCGATGATATGGCGCTTGTGAACATGACTGAAAGTCTCAAGAACGCTCAAATAAACAACGGGATTTCTGATTTACGGTTGACTGAAAATGATTTGATCGTTGAAGAAACCAAGCACAAAGCACAGATGAGCACGGTATTGATGATTGATATCAGTCACTCAATGATTCTTTATGGCGAAGATCGAATTACACCGGCAAAGAAAGTCGCGATGGCATTGGTTGAACTCATTAATCGTAAATACCCGAAAGACACGATAGATATTATCGTTTTTGGAAATGAAGCGTGGCCAATTAAAATCAAGGATTTACCGTATTTGAAAGTAGGGCCGTACCATACGAATACAGTCGCTGGTTTGGAACTGGCAATGGACATTCTCCGGAGAAAGAGAAACACCAACAAGCAAATTTTCATGATTACGGATGGCAAGCCGAGTTGCGTTAAGCTCCCGAACGGCGAGTTCTATAAAAACAGCAATGGTCTCGATGAAATGATTGTTGGGAAATGCCTCAACAAAGCGGCTCAAGCTCGTAAATTAAAGATTCCAATTACAACATTTATGATTGCACAAGATCCCTATTTGCGCAGTTTTGTCGAAATGTTTACGGCACAAAATAAAGGAAAAGCCTTCTTGACGGGACTGTCAGGATTGGGAGAAATGATTTTTGAAGATTACGAAAAAAACAGAATTAAAAGAATATAGTGAAGATGAAAAAAGAAATCACATTTAAGGAATTAAAAGATTCAGGATTTGCGGACAAGTCGATCAATGAGGAAATCCAAAGAAATCTGATTGCTAGAATTAAAGCAAAAGAACCTGTTTTTGAAGGATTATGGGGCTATGAAGATACAGTCGTTCCTCAATTGAAAAAAGCAATTCTCGCTGGACACCATATCAATTTATTAGGGTTGAGAGGTCAAGCAAAGACGCGGATAGCGAGAAGCATGGTTGATTTGTTGGATGAATACATGCCGATCGTGAAAGGATCAGAGATTAACGACAGCCCATTCAATCCAATTTCAAAATTTGCAAGAGATTTGGTTGAAGAGCACGGCGACGCAACACCAATTGCTTGGGTGCACCGATCGAATCGTTTCTTCGAAAAATTAGCAACACCAGACGTGAACGTTTCAGATCTAATTGGTGATATCGATCCGATTAAAGCGGCGACTTTGAAATTACCGTATTCAGACGAACGTGTGTTGCACTACGGAATGATTCCAAGAGCCAACCGCTCGATTTTTGTATTGAATGAGCTTCCTGATTTACAGGCGAGAATTCAAGTTTCATTGTTCAATATCTTGCAAGAAGGAGACATTCAAATTAGAGGTTTTCAATTGAGAATGCCGCTTGATATTCAATTCGTATTTACAGCAAATCCAGAAGATTACACGAATAGAGGAAGTATTGTAACGCCATTGAAAGATAGAATTGGTTCTCAAATTTTCACGCACTATCCTAAATCCATTGAGCTTGCAAGAGCAATTACGGAGCAGGAAGCGCGTATTTCGGATGAAGACAAATCTCGAATTACAATTCCGAACCTTGCGAAAGATGTTTTGGAAGAAGTTGCATTCGAAGCGAGGTCGAGCGAGTATGTAGATGCTAAAAGTGGCGTGAGTGCACGATTGACAATTAGCGCGATGGAAAACCTTGTCGCAGCAGCAAAACTGCGATTAATAGAAACGGATTCAGATCTTACTTCAGTTCGATTGGTTGATTTTATATCGATTATTCCTTCGATTACTGGGAAGATTGAATTGGTTTACGAAGGTGAGCAGGAGGGAGCTGATGAAGTTGCAAAAATGTTAATTGACAACGCAATGATGGTTCAGTTTGAGAAGCTGTTCCCACGGATTCCTAAATTAGAAAAAGAAGGAGTTAGAACGCCATTCACCGATACGATTGATTGGTTTAATGATAATTTCTTAGAATTGAATTATACGGATGAGGACGCGGAATTCAAAGCAAATCTGCTAATGGTAACGCCATTGGTAGAGCTTGTTGATGAGTATTGCACAAAATTCAGCGATGAAGATAAGTTGTTCTGTATGGAACTCGTTTTATGGTGCCTTACTGTAAGTAATAAGTTGGATAAATCTGAAAACGACAATGCCTTTAAATTCGATTCTGCAGGAATTGGATCGCAGTTTTTTGGAAATAATTAGAAAGTGATAAGCCCTTGGTTCAGTCAATGTTATAGTTGTTGAATCAAGGGCTTCAAAGCCTGACTCTAATTCATGACTATATTGGTTTTAAAAATAGATATGGAATTGCGTAACAACGGCCGAAGGTGAAATTCGAATGATAGCTTTTATGGTTGGAAACGGAAATTACTCCATTCCCTCTTTTGTTATTCTCACTTTTGGAGCAATTCTTCTTCCAGAGCTAGGGCTGACTTTCTATGTTGACTTTAAAAAAGGAAGAAGTTCTGTTTGTATTTCAGAATGGTCAATTGAAAAGCACGCCCATCGAAACTTGGCTGATTTGAGAGCTGAGCTAATACTGTCGGATGTCGAAAAAACAAAATTAAAAGTTGTAGCGTTTTTTAGACCCTTAACGTCTATTAAATAATGGTCTGAAGCGTTTATCTGAAATCCAAAAAGTGAGAATATTAAGAAAAAACCTTGGTGTAAATTCTGAAAAAAATCTTCGAAGCAACAAACCAAAATAGTAAAGCCTAACTGTGTATCGCTAAATTGAGTCATAGGTAATTCAGTACCAATTAATTATATTTACATAATGCGTAAAATTGTTTACTCAAATACCTTACTATTATTTACATGCCTTGTCATTGGATTGAATTCTTTTGGACAAGCTCCTCCTATCGAATGGCAAAAATCTTTCGGAGGTTCTCATCTTGATGAAGTAGGTTCAATTCGACAAACATCAGATGGAGGGTATATTATGGCTGGAGAAACTTCTTCAAGTGACAATGATATTTCAGCGAATAATGGACTGCATGACATTTGGCTTGTGAAAATTGACTGGAATGGTGTCCTTTCTTGGGAGAAATCGTTTGGCGGTACACAAATGGAAAAAGCACACGCTGTCGAAGAAACTACTGACGGCGGATTTATTATAGCGGGAGAATCTGCCTCAAATGATGGCGATTTAACGATTAATAACGGCGATAGTGATTTCTGGATTGTTAAAGTAAATTCCACAGGAAACTTGGTTTGGGAAAAATCATTCGGTGGATCCAATTGGGATGCAGCACAATCCATCCAGCAAACTGACGATGGAGGATATATAGTTGCGGGTGAATCTGAATCGATCGATGGAGATGTTACTGGAAATCATGGCGACATGGATTTCTGGATCATGAAGTTGGACTCGATAGGAAATCTGACTTGGCAAAAGTCGCTCGGTGGCAGTAGTTGGGATTCCGCAGAATCGATTCAACAAACTGCAGATGGTGGGTTTATTGTTTCAGGATCATCTGAATCCAATGATGGAGATCTTACTTTAAATCAAGGCGGCAAAGATTATTGGATTGTGAAATTGGATACAAATGGCTTGATTGAATGGCAACGAACGGTTGGAGGATCAGACTGGGACACCTCGCATTCTATACAACAAACAGCGGATGGTGGATATATCATTGCTGGGGAATCCAGATCTGATGATGGCGACGTTGGAGGTCTTGTTTCAGACGATACGAATCCTTACGGAAAACATGGCGGTAACCGCGACTACTGGATTGTTAAACTCGATTCTGTAGGTCTTATTTCATGGCAAAAATTGTATGGAGGCACCGGATGGGATGCTGGACAATCCGTTCAGGAAACTTCAGATCAGGGCTATATCATTTCAGGGTATTCAGATTCCGAAGACTTTGACGTTACTGGAAACAACGGAAATTGGGACTATTGGATCTTAAAACTAACCTACACAGGAGATATTGTATGGCAAAAGTCACTTGGTGGATCGTACCACGATTTTGGAGCATCGGTAAGGGGCACAAATGATGGAGGGTATATTGTTGCAGGGAGCTCTTGGTCTTACGATGACGACGTTTCCGTCAATTATGGATCAAACGATATCTGGGTCATTAAACTTAATCCTATTTTGGGAGTGGAGGAGCTTACAGACGGAGGGAAAAAACGTATCAAAATCTTAAACTTTATGGGGCAAGAGACGGAATACAAACCAAACACGCCGCTTATTTTTATTTACAGCGATGGATCGAGAGAGCGCGTGATGAAAATAGAAGAATAAAACCCTCAGCAATCAAATTTTCTTTTCGAACAGTAGATTTACCGGCTTTATTGAAGTTTTTTAAAAGGCGTCTGTTTTGTTTCAGCTGATGATCAATCTTATTATATAGACTTGCATTCTTTTCATGGCTTTTTTTATAATGGTATGCCGATTTACAATTTGGATTACAAAACACCTTGTCAAGCCTTCCTTCCATTGGTTCTTCGCAAAACAAACACAATTTTGGTCTAATCATTAGTCGTAGATTATACGTTATTTATTCGTCTAATATTACGCTTAAATTTGGATTGAACATACGATATTTTGCATTTTTGAACTATATGTATCAAAACGGCAGAAATATTACGTTGAAGCACCTAATAATAAATGAATCAAAATTCATAGGCTTAAAATACTATCCGAATCCAGCAATTGATGCCGTAGTCAACTCAATTCCGCAAGCTTCTTGGAGTGATACTTACTCAATGAATTACGTGCCAAACACAAAAGAAAATATTAGTCGTATTTTTCAACTTTTTAAGGGCAGAGCTTGGGTTAACTCAGGTCATTTCTTTAACAACAAACCAAGTAACAAGGAGAATGCCCCGATCAATATTGATTCATATAGGAATAGAGAATTAGCTGCTGATTACCGAGCTTGCCCAGAAATTTTTTTACGGAAGCTTGAAATAAAAAAGTACGCATTTAATACTGCTAAAACCTACATAAATTTCTTCGAGAATTTCATCAATCACTATTCAGAAAAATCTCTAGAAAGCATTGACGAGAATGACATCCGTAATTATTTACAACTACTAGTTCAGAAAGATCGTTCACACTCATACTTGAATCAAACTGTAAATAGTATTAAGTTCTATTATGAGGTGGTTATGGGGATGCCCAATCGTTTTTACTCAATAGAAAGACCGCGTCCAGAGCATAAGTTACCAAAAGTAATAAGCAAAGAAGAAGTGGCTGAAATGATCAAAAGAACAGAAAACATAAAACATCGTTGCATAATTAGCCTTCTTTATTCCGCAGGGCTTAGAAGAGGTGAATTATTAAACTTAAAGCTGGAGGATATAGATGGAAAACGAATGCTTATTAACGTAAGGGCTCCAAAAGGAAACAAGGATAGAGTGACAATATTAAGTCCATTTGTATTAACAGAACTCCGAAACTATTTTAAAGAATATAGACCGAAAGAATTTCTATTCGAAGGACAAAGTAAAAAACAGTATAGCGCTGAAAGCGTAGGTAGTATCATTAAAGCTTCTGCGAAAAGGGCCAAAATTCAAAAAAGGGTCACACCACATATGCTTAGACATAGTTTTGCAACACATCTGCTGGAAGACGGAGCCGATTTGAGATATATACAAAGTCTTTTAGGGCATAGTAGTAGCAAAACAACTGAAATATATACCCAAGTAACCTTGAAGCATATTAAAAACATACAAAGTCCTTTCGATTCACTAAATTTGACTATCAACACATAAAGGAAATATATGTAACAGTTACATATATTAGATTGTTGGCAAACATTAACCGTACCTGAACAAACATTAAAACTTAATAATAACTATAACCTTAGGTTTAAATCAAAAAAAATGAAATACACACTACTAATCTTCACTTTCCTTCTTCTATCCTCAAATTTCTGCAATGCTCAATCTAAACGGACACCTACCGTTACTCCCGATGGAGGTGGAATGACCGCAGAAGAACTAAAGTCACATAATGCTAGACTCAAAATGGAAGATGAAAAGCAAAAGCTAAGAAGTCAAGCCGCAAAAACTGCTTCCAAAGAAAAGTTAGCAAAATGGAAAAGTGATCAAAAAAAAGCAACCGAAGAAGCTATAAAAGAGGATGCCAAAAACACAATCCACTTAACCGGTTCGGATGACGAAGGTAATGCTGTGAAATCAAATTATTATTATCCAACTAAATCTCAGGCTCAATTGCAAGCGGAAGAAAATACACGTAGAACAAACAATGCGATGAATAACGTGAATTACTACCTAGACAAAATTGCAACTACAAATAGAGCAAAAATAGATGCACGAGAAAAAAGGGAAGCAGAATTAGCGGCTGAAGCAAGAGTCCAAAAAATTCAATATGAATATAAAGAGGAATTACGTGAATTGCGTGTGAATAATGCGGGGACTTATTCTAACGGGGTAGCTCCAACTCTTGCAGATGGAGGGTATGTTTATATAGATAATAGCGGTCAGGTAATTATTCCAGGTAAGTTTGATTATGCCAGGAGTTTTTCGAAAGGTTTAGCAAGAGTAACAAAGAATAACAAAACTGGAATCATTGATACATATGGTAGCTATGTAATTCCTCTTAAGTATGACTTTTTAGGTGATTTTAACCATGGTCTTGCCTTAGCAGAGAACAATAATAAATATGGATTTATTGATATCCATGATAACGTTATAATTCCTTTAATATACGATGGCATTAGGTCATCTTATACATCTACTGAATATGGAGATAATAATTTATCAGATGATGAATTATTCTGGGTGGAAAAAGATGGTAAATATGGATGGATAGATATAAATAATGAAGTCCTTGTCCCTTTTATTGCCTCAAAAAGTACTACAAAGTATCGAGCTGGAACATACGGAGAACTAATTAATCGTTCGAGAGGGTTATATGATGAGGTTTATGATTATCATGAAGGTCTTGCTCTTGTGCGAAAAGGGTTTTATGGATATGAAGGAACCGTAGATGAGGCCGTTTTTGGGTATATAGATCAAGCTGGGAACCAAGTGATTGCTTTAACATTTAAGGATGCGTCTGATTTTTCAGAAGGTTTAGCTAGTGCTAGTAGTGTTGGATATGGAAAAAGGAAAACAGGATGTATTGATTATTCGGGTAACATAGTACTTCCTTTTGAATACGATTACATCGAACGCTTTAAAAACGGAAATGCAGTAGCATCAATTGATAATAAGTGTGGCATTATAAATAAAAAAGGCAGCATAATAGTTCCTTTGGAATATGCAGTATTATCTGAGGTATCAGACCTTTTATTTAGGGCTAAACTTACGAATGATGGAGATTGGGGCTTGATAGATATAAATAATAAAGTTATCGTTCCTTTCATTTTTGATGGATTTGAGGGTTTTGAGAATGGAACGGCAAGAGTTGGAGTTCCGGTTGATTACTGGTGGAAAACCGAATGGTTTTATATAGATAAAAAAGGAAATTGCGTTAAAGATTGTGATAAAGACCCTAGGAATCCAGTTGAAAAGATTTTAGAAACTGATGAAGTGAAAGAGTATTACGAAAATGGGCAATTAAGTTCAATTGGAAGAAAAGACAAAGAAGAATGGCAAAGCCAATGGTGGGAAATTGGTGAATGGAAATACTATTACGAAAATGGGCAGTTAAAAGTAATTGGCAGCTATAAAAAAGTAAAAACAACGGATGGCTATGAAAGAAATGAAAAAAGTAGTGAATGGAAAACCTATTACGAAAATGGGAAATTAAGTTCAATTGGTATCTATGAAAAAGGGAAAAAAACTGGTGAATGGAGAACCTATTACAAAAATGGACAGTTAGAGGAGATTAAAACATGGCTAAATGGGAAGGTAAATGGTGGATTTAAAACATATCTCGAAAATGGGCAATTAAAAAGAATTGGAAGAATTGAAAATAATGAAAGGCTTGGTGAATGGAAAGTCTATCACGATAATGGACAGTTATTACAAGAAGGAATATATGAAAATGGAAGAAAAACTGGTGAATGGAAAACCTATTACGACAATGGGCAGGTATCAACCATTACAGAAAAGAAAAATGGCAAAGCAAATGGTGAATTTAAATCATATCACAGAAATGGGCAGTTAAAATCAATTGGAAGTGCCGTAAATGGTGAATATTCTGGTGAATTGAAGGAATATAACGAAAATGGAGAACTGGTAAAAACTAAAAATTATTAATATTATAAAACGATTTGCCAACAATATATATAAAAAATAGGCGAAACAGCACTAAATTCAAGGATTTTGGCTCGTATCAAACCTTGTGCTTAACCGAAAATTTCTTGCTTTGCAATCGCCTACTTTTCATATACTAAGCGTTAGCAAATATTAAAAACTGATGCAAAAATCACTAATCATTCTAATCATTCTATTTTCATCGTTACTGGCAACAGCAAACGATGGAGCATTCTTTGCAAAAGGCAATCAATTAATCCCTATATCTGAAAGTGATATTTCTGTTAAAAAAGAGATTCTTACTTTAAAAAAAATAGGACATGATTATATAGAGGTGAATGTATATTACGAGTTCTTTAACCCCAATGATGCCAAAGATTTAATAGTTGGTTTTGAAGCTTTTTCTCCTTCAGGTGATGTAAATGGTGCTCCTAAAAATGGGAATCATCCGTACATGAATGATTTTACTGTTGACATGAACGGTAAATTACTTAAATATCAAATTGCATATGTTGAGGATTCATTATACTTAAAAGACAATAAAGTCGCTGGAGTTGATCTTGATAAATTTGAAGGACAAAAAGAAGGAAATTACATTGACTTTTATTATGTGTACTACTTCAATGCTCATTTTAAAAAAGGGCTAAATATAGTTAAGCACACATACAAATATGATTTGTCGGGCGGTATTTGCTACAATTACAACTTTGAATATGTTTTAACAGCAGCAACCCGATGGGCAAATAAACAGATTGACGATTTTACCTTAATTATTGAACCCGATGAACTTGAATCTTTTCAAGTTTCTAATACTTTTTTTTCCTCATCTGAGGATTGGAATCTTGTTGGTATAGGAAAGTCTTACGACTCTGGAAAGTCATCAACTTTTCACATCCGAAATGGTATCGTTGTATTTGAAAAGAATAACTTTAAACCTGCTGGAGAGCTATATGTGAATTCTTATTATTGTGACGAAGGTGCGCCTTATTCTGAACCACCACTATCATATAACTCTAGATTGGTTGCTTCTTGGTTCTTAGCAGAAGATGACGAGGTTTTAAATAAATTAATTTTAAGAAACTTACCTTTTGCTAGACGTGGGTACATCTTTAAAACAAAGAAACTCCAGGAGTATTATGAAAATGTATCTTGGTATATTCCTGACCCTAATTACATTCCGGTTGTAGCGAAGCTAACTGATGATGAAATAAAGCTAATAGAAGAAAACAAATAAAAACATTTGCTAACAAACGCTAAAAAAGTCATAGCCACCCTTCGGGCTGGCAACGCTTTTTAGCGCAGTCGTTATATTCAATACGAATAATAACGACTGAATAACGCTTAATAGAAGGACAAAAAAAAGAATCTTATTTTGATTTATTTTCGGAAATAAAACGATGAAATATTTAGCAATTATATTGACCACCATTCTCTTGATCTTCGCCTTCGAATCAAAAGGGCAAAGTGCTGAAATTACTTATACATACTATTCAGACACAAGTGATGTTGGAATGGATCGTGAAATTGAGTTTCCAATAATGTTTACAGAAAATAGTACTATTGACAGTATATTAAATAAGAATATAAGGCGTGATATTTTGTTTGACACTCTAACAACTCCTATTGATTCCGTTCTTTCAAACTTAGTTGCTGCATCAAGTTCATTTTGGCTTGTTTCTGAAATAACTTTTAATAAAAAAAATATTATTTCAATATTAGTTTCGTGTGAGTTTTGTGGTGGCAATTGCAGTGATTATCAAGAAGCATTTGTATATTCTTTAGATAGCGGTAATCGACTTTTTATTTCAGACGTAGTAGATTCTAGCCTTTTTCATAGTGAAGTTATAAAAAATGATGTGAACGAACAATATCAAAAAAGTATTAAAAGGATTTTTAATTTAAAAGATTCTTGCGACAACTGTAATGAATCAGATTTAGACAACTTTGATTTCTTCATCGCAAAAATCACACAACAAATAAATGAATTTGCTATCAGCTCATTTTGTCTTTATGATGATTCAATTAAAATTATTGATGAATGCCCATTCAACCGAATAGACCGTAATATGTGTCCAGAAGGGGAATTCATTTATAAGTATACCAATTTAGCCAAATATTTAAAGATAGAACTCTGAATATAACA
>JBLHVW010000023.1:0-31966 GCA_047628775.1 Salibacteraceae bacterium
GACCGCCTCCTTAGAAGGGAGGTGCTCTATCCAGCTGAGCTACGAGCCCGTAGCAAATCATTTTAAAAAATGAATAAAAAAAAGGGGATGATTTCTCATCCCCTAGTCGGGGTGGCAGGATTCGAACCTGCGACCTCCTCGTCCCAAACGAGGCGCGATAACCGGGCTACGCTACACCCCGAGGTGTAATATTGGGATTTCAACTTATTTAGAAGGACGTTTCCTTCTCAAAGCGAGTGCAAAAGTAACCATTTGTTTTAAATCTGCAACATTATATCAACTCTCTTTTGTAACTAAGTTCACTTGCGTGAAACTCAGTTACTAAGAGACTTTGCGGAGAGACAGGGATTCGAACCCTGGGTACCCTTTTGAGGTACGCTTATTTAGCAAACAAGTCCTTTCGGCCACTCAGGCATCTCTCCGGACATTCAAACATATTCAAGAACGGATGCCAAAATTAGCAAAAGTTATTTACCTAAAATCATTTTTTAGCAAAAAAATAAAGTCTTTTTTTCTTAAACCAAAGCCCAGCTCAACCATTCTGAAATTTCAAGAATGAAAAGTAGAATCCAAAGCAAATGAAACGGTTGGTAAGTGGTTCGTATTAAGACAGATAGAGCGATCAACCCAAAACCCGCAAGTTCAAACGAGACATTGATCACACTTGATGCTGTGTAATCGTACAGAAACCCGAAAGCATATAAAAGTATTCCCGCAGTTGTAATTAACGACGTGAAATGACTTTTTTGACGGTTCAGAAGGTAAACAGCACTTGCAACCAAGCCTGCTGCATTGAAGAATTGGAACCAAACCATTACAGGAATCTTGGCGAAATCTTGAAGCGAATCGAGAGAAAGAACAATTTCCCAAAAGAAAGGTTGAGATAGAACTCCCGTTAATGCTGTAAATAAAAAAAGGAAAATTGGAAACCCTCTTTTGTAATGCCACCATGTAAATTGGAAAACGACAATAAAAAAGATAAAAGGATTTAATGGAAATGGAAAAATCAAGGATCCATTCGTGAAATAGCCAATTAAAGCGAATAAGAATAGAGTAAGCCCCGTCAGAAAGAGCAAGCGACTTTCTCGTGTCATTGTTTTTTGCTCAACGCTTCCTCAACGTATTTAAAAGTGGATAAAACTTCTGGTTTGCCATTGACAACAGCCACGTCATGCTCATAATGTGCACTAACCAATCCGTCTGCAGTTACGATTGTCCAATGATCATCCATTTGAACGACACGCTCCGTGCCAAGGTTAATCATCGGCTCAATTGCAATTGTTAATCCATTTTGAATTTTCTTTCCGCGCCCTCGACTTCCGTAATTTGGAACTTGCGGCTCTTCGTGCATTGTTGTGCCCAATCCATGTCCTACTAGATCTCTGACAACACCGTACCCGTGTTTTTCGGCATGTTGTTGAATTGCATATCCAATATCACCAATTCTATTGCCAACTTTCGTTTCAGCGATGCCAAGGTCGAGGCATTCACGCGTCACCCGAAGCAAATCTTTGATTTCTTGAGCAACTTCGCCAACTTCAAATGTATACGCATGGTCGCCGTAATATCCTTTATAAATTGAACCGCAATCAACAGAAATGATATCTCCACTTTCTAAAGGGCGATCATCGGGAATTCCATGAACAACTTGTGCATTCACCGAAATACAAAGCGTGTTTGGGAAATCATAAAGACCTAAAAAACCTGGGATTGCATCTTGAGAGCGAATATAATCTTCTGCTATTTTATCCAATGCAAGAGGAGTAACGCCAACTTCAATGTGCTCAGCGATAAGCCCTAATGTTCGGCTTACAATTTGCGCAGCTTCTCGCATGATCTCAATTTCTTCTGGTGTTTTGTATACAATCATCTTCCGGTTTAAAAAATCCATGAGAACAAAGTTATCGAATTCAAGTAATACAACCACGTATTTTTACGTGGATTGACCATTCTTCGTCAAAAACCTCATCGAATCAACCTTTCCATTCGTGGTAAGTCATATCTTTAAGATTATTTTTAATTTAAATAGAGCTTTTGAAAAAAGGAATCTTGACAAGTATCGCTGTGCTAACTATTCTTACGAGTTTTGGTCAAAATGGGGCGAGAATCCAGACACGTAGGATGGAGTACTCGATAGAGGTTTCGGGAAATGAATTGCTTATACGAAGTATTGAGACAGTAGACAAAGAGGTCGTTTCATTGTCTAATATTATTGATTATCAGTTAAAGGAAAGCATTATTACAGATGATTTTACGTCGATTGAAGATGTGACAGCATATACTTTGACTCCAAAGGACGGTGGCAAGTATAAGAAGGTAAAGGTGAAAACAATTTCCACTGAAGATTATGTGTCACGAGGAATTTTTTATAGCAATACCAAAAGATCAATCATTACATTTCCAAGCGTTGTTGAAGGTGCTATTCTTCATAGTGAGGTTACTTTGAAACATTCCTTGCCTCAAATATTGTCTCCTTTTTCTTTCGATGATTATCTGGAATGTGATACAGCTGAATTAGTACTTAGAGTTGATGATAACGTTAAAATGAAGTTCATCAAAAACTACTTTGAGTTCGCAGATAACATCAAGATGACTGAAAATAAGGGGAATGGAGAAACAATTTTTCGATGGAAGAGTGCAGGAATACCACCAAGACATTATGAGAACAATTCGGGTGGTTCTTCTTGCTATTCTCCTCATTTGATTTTTCACATTGCGTCTTATACAGCAAATAATGTAGAGAAATTTGTTCTGAGGCACAAAGAAGATTTGTTTAATTGGTATTCCGGATTGATTAAAGATCAAGAATTATCAGAAGACTATACACCTGTTCTGGACAGTATTAAAGCAAATTCAACTACAGAATTAGAGCTCGCGGAGAATATATTTAATTGGGTTCAGCATTACGTTAAATACATTGCTTACGAAGATGGATTGGGCGGATTTATTCCTCGAACTCCTAATTCAGTGATTGAAAACCGTTTTGGAGATTGTAAAGATATGGCGATGCTGACAAAGACAATGATGAACAAATGTGGACTCGATTGCTACATTGCATGGATTGGTACTCGGAGTAAATGTTATACATACGACGGTTGCCCAACGCCTATAGTAGACAATCACATGATCGCCGCATTTCCGTCTGAGAATGGTATCGTTTTTATTGATCCCACAAGCACATATTCGGAATTTGGTGTTCCATCTTCTTTCATCCAAGGAAAGGAAGCAATGGTTCGAACAGCTCCAGATAAATTTGAGATTATCGTAGTGCCATTTGTTGAGGCCAAAGACAACAGAAGTGTTGACAAGTTTGTGATCTCTATTGATCAGGATGGGATTTTGGGTACGGGTAAAACGGAAGTGTCGGGATATGAGAAAATTGATTATGAATACGCGCTGTCCTACAATACGGTTTCTTATGAGGAATTGTTCTCTGATTGGAATGATGTTGGTAATCAAAGCTTCTTGGTCAAAGATTTAGTGCAAGAGAATTACAATTCAAATAAAGGGGTTATCAAGTCAGAATATTCATTTTCCGTATCAAACTATGTTTCAACTTATAATGGAGCTGTTTACATCAACCCTTTTATCAAAAAGGTAATCGATCTTGATTTTAGTGATCGTAAATTAGATCTAGTAATCGACAATAAATACGAGCGTGAAGTTGAAGTATTGATAAATTTAAAGCCAAATGCCGTTTTGAAAAATACGATTGAAAATGAACATTTAGAAGAGAACGGATTTGTACTAGATATTCAAACAGAAAATTTGGAGAATAAGTTAAAAGTGACGTACACGTTTACATGCAATAAGGTTTTGATTTCAGTAGATGAATTTGATGCTGTTAAGTCAACCTTGAAGAAAATGAAGAAGAGATTAAAACAACAAATTGAAATCAATTATGAAGACTAGTTTAATTGCATGCCTATTATTTATTTGCTTTAATTCCTTCGGGTTTGAATTAAAGGAATCTTACAATTGGAATACGACATTTGATGGATCGAATTACGAAATGCAAATTAATCATGATGAAGAAGCAACAATTGTTTTTGATAAGTCACTTTACTATTATTACTCGGACAATGGAACGCTAAAGTTAAAATGCTTTAAGCATCGATTAATCTGGATTGAAGATGAAAGTGCGATAGAAAAATTAAATGAAGTGTACCTCCCCGGTTCAGCTTCTGAGTTTAAAGCCAGAATAATCAACTCTGACGGTAAGGTTTTGAGTTTTGACGAAAATAGAATTGAAGAAATTTCAACCAATGAAGGAAGTTCTTCTTATCAAAAGCTTGCATTACCTGGGATTGAACCAAAATCTTGGGTAGAAGTTTATTATGTCTTGACAAGCCTTAGTAGGGGCGAGCGAGTGACATTAAATGACGATTTCACAACAGTTTTAGGGCAAGTCGTGATTCGCGAACCTGTAAATTGGCGCGGGAAGTTTGACCTTAAAATTGAAATGTACAACGGTTATGAAAAGAATGAACTGAATGATGATCAATTTTCCCATGTATATGAAGTTAAGAACATTCCTTCAGTGGGTTCAGAGAATTATGCCCACGAGTACATGGATTCTCCAAGGTGTGATTTTACGATAGTTAAAACAAGTTGGTCAGAATGGTCTCGTCTGGTCCTTAATAGTGTTAATAGATATGATTTTTCAACCTTTCGTGGCGCTGTGAGAAAAACCTTAAAGGAAATTGATGCTTTAGAGGGAACTGACGTTGAGAAAATAAAGAAAATAGAGTTATTTGTAAAACAGAACATTACAGAAACCGAACAGGACGACGCGAAGTACACAGAGCACATAGGAAAGATTTTAAAATTCAAAATTGCTAATGAAACTGGTGTTCTAGCAACGTATATGCATTTATTTAATTGTGCAGGGATTAAATTTGATTTGTATTTAGCTGGAGACAAGGATTATATAGATTTGGATGAGAACATGCCGAGCTCCAAAGGATTTGATGAATACATTTTTCATTTTAAATCGCCCGACTTGTATCTGCTTCCAAATAGTGATTACTACTACTTAGGACGCATCCCGAGTCATATTGGAGGAATGAACGCCTTGAGAATTGTTGGAACGCCAGGCAGTAAATACTTTACGAGATTACCACAAGGATTGCGTGAGTACAATACTGAGATCACAAAATCTACAATTGAATTGAATGTTGAGGAAGAAGTTTGTTCCATTCATCTTAAGAAAAGCTATAACGGAGATCGAGCAATTAGAGCAAGAGGATATTTGAATTTTTCCGATGAGGAAGAAAAGAAGGACTATATAGATGGAGTGCTATTGAGTGGAATGGAAACTACCGAATTGAAGAGTTTTGAAGTAATTAACGATGACATTATTTTGAATCAAATATCTGAAGATTCGATTCATTTTATTGGCGATCTAATTTCAGATGAAATGGTTTCAACCATTCCAAATGGTTTTATTTTAAATGTATCTCGAGCAATGGGAGGGCAATCGAGTTTTTATGAAGAAGGAGAGCGTCAACGCCGAATTTATGTTAGTAATTCGAGAATTTATGAACATAACATTCGATTTGTAATTCCAGATGGATATGAGTTACAGAATATTGAAAATTACAGATTCGATAGAAATTATACACCTGCTGGTGCCGACGCACCTGTTGCAGCTTTTGAATCTAAGGCGCAGATAAGAGATGGAGTATTGGAGTTGTATGTTTATGAATTCTACCAAGAAGGAATGTATCCAAAAGAAGATTTGGAAGCGTATAAATTAGTCATCAATGCTGCTTATGAATTTTACATTGCTAAGGTTATGTTGATTAAGGAATAAGTTTTTTATGGATCGCGTCTTTTGGATATTAAGCCACTAGCGCTTTGGGATTTTAGGTGTTAGAAAGCCCAAGTCGATAAGTAATTGTGTGTAGATCGAAGATCGACTTGTGTCAGACAGTAATCGTCCTAACACCTTTGCGCCAAACACATTGCCGCCTCCGTGCCGTCACTTCATTCATCTTCAGAAACAATATTTCTTCCTTGTCTTCGAAAGATATACTTTCTCCTGTCGTTAAAAGCGAACCGAGAACTTCTATTGAGCAAAGCGAAAAATTGCGTCCAAAACCCCAGGCTTCATTGTGCCTTTGCGTCTTTTGCGGTTAAAAAACAAATCCAGCACTTCAATCACTTGTGCTAGCAACATCAGATCGAAGATCAACTTGCGTCAGTTAGTTATCGTCCTTGTGGCTTCATGGTAAAAAAAATAACGCTCTCAGAATTAACCAAGAGCGTTTCAATAGTATGTAGCAGATGTCTTTTTACTTCGTCAAATTCAATAAAAATTCAACCGCAGCATCAAGTTGTTGATCTTCACCCAACGTAATTTTATTTGGATCATTCTTCACCTTAATATCCGGCTCGTCCTGATTGTTTTCCATCCATTCACCTTTATTGTTTTTAGCACTTATTGCAACAGCTCCCCAATAAATAGTTCCGTTTGGAAGTGCTTCCCAACTCGCGAAACTGCATGTTCCAGGAACCGGCATACCAATCAATTTCCCAATTCCTTGTTTTTGATACCCGCACGCAAAACAAGATCCGTCAGAATAATTGGCCTCATTCGCAAGAACTACATTTTCCTTCGTCCATCTAAACGTCGGTTCATAACCCACCTGGCGTTCTTCGGTTTCATACGTAATGAACTCCTCACCGGATAAGAACATATTCAAATCGGCAACCAAGTCTCCACCTCTGTTAAATCGAGTATCGACAACGATTCCATCACACTCATGGAATTTCCCCATTATTTTCCCGTAAAGATTTCGGTAAGGTCCATCTCCCATTCCAGGTACGTGAACATACCCCAACTTACCTTTTGATAATTTCGCAACTTCTTCCGCGTTTTGTTTTACCCATCGTTCGTAGGTTAAGCTAGACTCTTTCCTTAAACTAATTGGTTTAACACTAATCGTTTTCGTTTCTTTTGATGTTGGATTGTAGATTTCAAGAGCGGTATATTTTCCCTCTTTTTTATTCAGTAATTGAGCATCATCCATTGTTGCGCTCACCGTTATTCCGTCAATTTTCTTAATGATCGTTCCCGGTTCAATTCCAAATTCAACTTTATCCAAAGGTCCATTTTCAAGAACTTCAGTGATTTTAAGCCCATCTTTTGAATAAGAGTAATCTCTATAAATTCCTAAAGAGGCTGTTTTATCAATAGCTTTAGCTCCTCTGTATCGAGCACCAGCGTGAGACACATTTAATTCACCAAGCATTTCAGATAGTAATTCAGCAAATTCAGCATCGTTTCCAAGTGATTCAACTTTTGTTCTGTATGCTTCGCCATAGAATTCCCAATCGACTCCGTGGAAATCAGGTGTGTAGAACATCAGTTTTGTGCGTTTCCATACATGTTCGAACATTTGCTTACGCTCCGCTGTGGCATCTAATTTCATCGTCCCTGAGATCGAAAGAGCCTTCGTTTTTCCCGTTTTCAAATCAATTGTCATGGGCTTGCCATTCGAAAGAATAAACAAATTCTCCATTTTCGCATCCCATGAGAAGCCTGCATAATTGGCCCCGATTGGCGCTAAAATTTTCGTTTCTTTTGTGCGAAGGTCGGTCTGCCAAACGTTATACTTACTTTCAAATTTTGAGATGTAATACAATTTCTCGCCGTCTTTAGATAAAGTCATGTCATTCATGTCAGACGAATGAATTGTCAAGCGGCGGATTCGATCTGTTAAGCCGTTAAAGTCAATTTTCACATCCTTAACTTCCTCTTCTTTCTTCTTATCGTCCTTTTTGTCCTTGTCTTTATCTTCCTCTTCTTTCTTATCCTTTTTTGAAGCTTCTTCCATTTCTTTCATCAAAGCCAATTCGTCTTTCGATAATTTTGATTTTTCCCAAGCTTCCTTATTCATGTACATGCAATAAACGTCTTGAAACTTACCGCTACTATTTGCATAGCCTCGCTTACCATCCCGTGTTGTGGCCCAAATGATGCAGTTTCCATTGTTAACCCATTTCGGATTCCAATCGCCATGACCGCTTTCTGTTAAGTTGATTCGTTTTCCTTCTCCAGAAGCATCAATCAACAGAATTTCATTGTTTGCTAGAGTAGGAGAGTACCCTACTGCAAGCCATTTGCTGTCTGGACTCCATTTAAACTCTTGTCCGCCATCCGAGAAATAAACAAGGTCTTTGGATGTCAAAAGTGTTCTGTGCTTTCCAGATTTAAGATTGAAAATCTTCAAAGTCGTTTTGTTTTCAATGTATGCTATTTCCTTTCCGTCTGGAGAATATTCCGGATGGTAATTGTCTTCCTTACTAGAAAACACTTTCTTCTCTTCCAAAAGGGTTGATGCAAAAAAGAAAATCTCATCTTCGCGTGTTTTCGTTGATTGATAAATATCCCATTTCCCATCGCGCTCGCTTGCATAAATAATGTTCTTTCCATCCGCTGAGAAGCTCACGAAACGCTCTTCTTCAACCGTGGACGTTATTTGCTTTGTCATTCCTCCTTTTACTGATGAAACGAATACCTCACCGTGAAAAATGTAAGCGATTTCTTTTCCGTTTGGGGCAACGGCCATTTCAGAAACCGAACCGTCTATTGAAAGAAATTCATAGTCGTTTGAACCGTTTTCCGCAGTGATTGAAATGTCAATTTTCTTTAAGGTATTTTCTCCTGTCAATGTATAGATAGCTCCGTGTTGCGTGAAACAAAGAACACCTTCAGACGAACTGCTCAAGAAACGGATGGGGTGGTCTTTGAAAGCAGTGATTTGAACAGGCTTCGATTCAGGTGCAATTCCTCTTTTGTGAATGTTAAAGGAACCGCTAACCTCAGACAAATAATAGAATTCAGTTTCAGACTTTGTGAAAACGGGATTGCGGTCTTCGCCTTCGTAATTCGTGATTTTTTGATGCAATTTTGTTTTGGTGTCATACATCCAAATAGCTCGAGTTACCGACGAAGTGTGGTGCTTTCGCCAGGGATTTTCCCCACCCGTTCGATCGTGATACAAATATTTTGTTCCGTCTTTATTGAGGTTAATGTCTTGGGCCGTGATCGTCCACAGTTGAGAAACACGGCCTGCTGTTACAGGAACGGCATATACTTCTGTAATCCATTGGTAGTTCATTTGTCGGTGGTTGACGTCGTCCATTCGAAGTCCTTCAAAAATGACGGATTTATCATCACTTGAAAATGAATAAGGAACTTCATTGCTTGAATGAAACGTAAGTCGTTTTACTTCACCTCCTTTTGCACTGACCAAAAAGACATCATCATTTCCATATCGATTTGAAGCGAAAGCCAATTGCGTTCCGTCCGAATTCCAAACCGGTTGGTAATCATTGGCAGTATGGGTTGTGATTCTTTTTGCTTCACCGCCATCGTTACTTACGATGTAAATGTCTCCCTTGTGTGCAAACGCAATGGATTTCCCATCGGGAGAAATCGCCGTGTAGCGGTACCATTCTGATGTTGTGTTTGACTCGGTGGTTACTTGTCCAAAGGATGTGAAGGACAATAGTAGAAGTGCTAGTGTAGCGATTTTCATGCGGCAATGATTTGTAAATAATTATTGGGATTAAATGTAAGAATTAATACCTCAAAAAATATAGAATTTTGAAGATCGGTAAAGTACAAAAGATTGAAAATTCATTCCATTCCTATCAATCAATATTGATTTAACACTACCTTTATCCTGTGCGCATTAAAACCCTCTTAATAACTCCTCCATTTACCCAGTTGAATACGCCTTATCCGGCGACGTCATATCTTTCAGGATTTCTTAAGGCGAATGATGCTCCAACTGCACAATGCGATTTGAGTATAGAACTGTTTAGTCGAATTTTTACAAGGAATGCTATTCTGGAGATTTTTGCTGAAGCCGAGGCTCAATCGAATTTCAAATTCAAGAAAGTTTGGAAACAAAGGCAAGAGTATATCAACAAGGTGGATATGGTCATTGCGTACCTCCGAAAGCAGGAAGAAAGCACTGCGAAGCACTTTGTGTCAGGTTCTTTTTTGCCTGTTGCACACCGTTCGGAGAAGCTAGCCGAATCTTATGAGAGTCTTGATATTATTGACAAGGCCAAACACCTCGGCACTTTATTTATTGAGGAACTGGGTGATTTTATCATGGCTAACGTTGATGAATTTTTCTCTTTCACGAGGTATGCCGAACAAATTGCGCGTTCGGCGAGTAGCTTTGATCAGTTGGATGAGTTTTTGAATTATGAGCCTACTTTAATTGAAGAGCAACTTCTGATTCTTTTGGAGGAAAAACTAATTGAGCAAAAGCCAAATTTAGTCGGTTTTTCGGTTCCTTTTCCTGGGAATTTGTTCTCTGCATTGCGATGCGCTCAATTCATAAAACACTATTACCCCAAGATTAAAATCGCTTTTGGTGGTGGTTATTGCAATACGGAATTGCGAAAATTAAGCGACCCGCGGATATTTAACTATTTGGATTTCATTTCTCTCGACGACGGCGAAGGCCCGTTGCTTCGAATCATCCAATACCTTTCCAAGGAAATTGGGATTGATTCTTTAGAGCGCACTTTTATCTTGAAGGACGGAAAAGTTCATTACCAGGATAAAATACCAAACACCATTTTTCACCATCGTAATTTGCCAGTTCCAACGTATGAAGGTTTGCAATTGGAATCGTACCTATCGTTTTTAGATGTTATCAATCCAATGCATCGTTTGTGGACAGATGGCCGTTGGAACAAGTTGACTGTTTCGCATGGTTGCTATTGGAAACAATGTTCATTTTGCGATGTTACCCTCGATTATATCGGAAATTACCAAATGACAACTGCGGTAGATTTGGTGAATAAAATAGAGCTGTTAATTGAAGAAACGGGAAGTACAGGCTTTCACTTTGTAGACGAAGCCGCGCCGCCAAAAGCATTGAAAGCAATTGCCCAAGAACTCCTCGATAGAAAGTTAGAGATCAAATGGTGGACGAATATCCGTTTTGAAAAAACATTTACGCCGGAGCTCTGTGAGTTGCTGGCCAAGTCAGGTTGCATTGCCGTTACTGGTGGGTTGGAAGTCGCTTCTGATCGCTTACTTGCAAAAATGAAAAAGGGTGTTGATATTGCTCAAGTTGCCCGAGTTACGCATGCGTTCTCACAAAACGGCATTATGACACACGCGTATTTGATGTATGGTTTCCCAACCCAAACGTCTCAAGAAACAATAGATTCCTTGGAAGTTGTTCGGCAACTTTTCGAAAATAAATGCATTCAATCTGCTTTTTGGCACTTATTCACAGCAACAGCACACAGTCCAATTGGAAAAGATCCTGAGAGTTTTGGAATCGAAATAACAGGTCCTGAATTTCATGGATTCGCAGAGAACGATCTAATCCACATTGACCCAACGGGAACAAACCACGATAACTTCACGACTGGCTTAAACACGGCGTTGGATAGTTACCTCAACAATATCAACTTCGATACTCCAATTGAAAATTGGTTTGATTTTGATGTAGAAAAAACGACTGTTGATCCTAAGCTGATTTATGATGAGATTGGTCGGGCGTGAATTTGGATCGCTACGCTTTTGGATCGGTCGTGAACTCCCTTTTGGATCGCTACGCTTTTGGATATTAGATTTTAGATATTTTTTGGATTCGCTTCGAGGCTGCCTTCGGCTGTGTTAAATTTAATACTAACTCCGTTGGTTGAGCGTTAGCGAAAACCTTGCAACCGAAACAATACACTGCATTGTGCCTTTTGCGTCTTAGCGGTTAAAAAAGAAACAAAACACAGCACAAAAAAACGCCCTTAGATTAAATCCAAGAGCGTTTCAATATATTAACGACTTTTAATCTTAAGCCAATACTTCTTTTACTTTATCAGCAGCTTCTTGAAGCAATACAACCGATTGAACATCCAAACCAGAATCATCAATCAATTTCTTCGCCTCTACAGCATTTGTTCCTTGAAGTCTTACGATCAATGGAACTGGGAATTGTCCGAAGTTCTTGTAAGCATCAACAACCCCTTGAGCAACACGGTCACATCTTACGATACCACCAAAAATGTTAATCAAAATTGCTTTTACATTTGGATCTTTAAGAATGATAGCGAATGCTTTTTCAACACGCTCAGCATCTGCAGTTCCACCTACGTCAAGGAAGTTTGCAGGATTACCTCCTGATAACTTAATAATATCCATTGTTGCCATTGCAAGTCCAGCTCCGTTCACCATACACCCAACGTTTCCATCAAGTTTAACGAAGTTCAATCCCGCTTCATCAGCTTCAACTTCTGTTGGATCTTCTTCCGTTTTATCGCGCATTGCTGCATAATCAGGATGTCTGAATAATCCACTTCCGTCTAAAGTTACTTTGGCATCAACAGCGATAATTTTATCATCTGAAGTTTTCAATACTGGGTTGATTTCGAACATCGCAGCATCACATCCTTCATAAGCAGCGTAAAGCGACTTGATGAATTTTGTCATTCCTTTGAATCCAGCTCCAGACAATCCTAAGTTAAAAGCAATCTTTCTTAATTGGAATCCTTGAAGACCAACTCGAGGATCAACTTCTTCTTTGTGGATTAAATGTGGAGTCTCTTCAGCAACAGTTTCAATATCCATTCCACCTTCAGTAGAATAAATGATAACGTTACGACCTCTGTCTCTATCTAGTAGAACAGACATGTAGTACTCTTCAGGTTCGTTTGCACCAGGGTAGTAAACGTCTTCACAAATTAATACTTTGCCAACAAGTTTACCAACACCGTTTGTCTGAGCAGTCTCTAAGTGACCTCCCAAGATACCTTTAACCGTATCTTCAATTTTATCAATTCCTTTTGCAAGAACAACACCGTGAGATCCTGTCTCTTCAACAGTTCCTTTGCCACGACCACCTGCATGAATCTGAGCCTTAACGACATACCACTCGGTTCCAGTTTCAGCTGAAAGCTCTTTTGCCGCTGCAACTGCGTCCTCAACTTTGTCTATTACTTTCCCTCGTTGGATAGCAACACCAAAACTGTTTAATATTGATTTTCCTTGATACTCGTGTAAGTTCATTCTATCTGATTTTGAATCGTAAAATTAATAGAATTCTGAAAATATTTTGGCTGTATCCAGCCTTATTTAAGAAAAGTTTTCCACGTTAAGAATTTGGCGGGACGCAACTCCAAGAATGTCTTTAGATTCATCTATCGAATAATATTAACATGACCTTGAACCATAACGCGTTCATCGTTCGCAATCGTCTTCACTTCAATTGTCCAATTGTAAGTTCCGTCTTGAATTTCTTTAGCTCCTCCATACGTTCCATCCCAACCGGCAGTTACATCGTTTGAAACAAATACAATTTCACCCCATCTGTTGTAGATCGTCATTGTGAAATCATACGGATCGTAGCCAGAACTAAAAATCGGTTGAAAACTTTGGTTGAATTCATCACCGTCCGGCGTAAAAGTGTTCGGAAGGTAGAAGATCAATTCCTCTTGTGTTGAAATAAACATTGAAGTGGAATCCACACAGCCCATTGGTGAATATGCAATCAATGTGATCATGTAAGATGAAGCAAAGTCGTTTGGATACGTGTGTGCTGGGCTCACTTCATTTGAACCTGCAGAACCGTCACCAAATGTCCATTCGTAGGAGACTCCTCCCGTTGTCGTGTTGATGAAATTCACATTCGTGTTAAGTAATGATAATTCAAAATCTGAAGGGAAGAAGGCCGCTTGAGGTGCTGCTTCTACATAGATGTAATCTGTATATGTCACCGAATTCGCGCATCCATTTCCTTCCGTAGTTGTCAATGTAATGTCATAGGTTCCGGCGCTCAATGTTGTGCTCACTGTTCCGCAGCCTGTTAATGTTGTTCCGTTGCCAAAATCCCATTCGCAATTCGTGTAAACTCCACCGCTTGTATTTGTAAAGTTTACTGTATGAGGCTGACAACCTGATAGTGTGTCGGCGGTAAAAGAAACAGGAGTTGTTGCAATTACAGTTACTGAAACATTGTCAGCACCAAGGCATCCGTTCGCATCTCCAATTACATTGTAGATCGTAGTTCCAATGGGAGGGGTAAATGGTATGCCATCAATTACACCGTGATCCCAAACGTAGGTTATAGCACCTGAACCGTTCAATGTTGCTAATGTTCCGTCACAAAGCGATTGATCAGGTCCTGCATCGACAACTGGAATTGGATTGACCGTAACATCTACTTGATCTGATGTTGAACAACCGTTTCCGTCTGTTACAGTAACCGTATATGTCGTCGTTCCAATTGGCGAATTGAATGCTATACCATTAATAACACCATTGTCCCAAAGGTAAGCTTGGATTCCAGGGCCTCCGAATAATGTCGCTTGAATTCCATCGCACATTGCTTGATCAATTCCGGCATCTACGGTTGGCGCTGCTATAACTGTGATGTCTACTTGATCATTTGTTACACATCCGCCTGCATCTGTTGCAGTTACGGTGTAAGTGGTCGTTCCAAGTGGCGGATTGAAAGGAATGCCATCTAAAACTCCATTGTCCCAAACATAATTTGCCAGCCCGGAAGCATTTAATGTCGTTTGTACTCCGTCGCAAATAATTTGATTTGGGCCGGCGTCAACAGAACAAACACAACTGTTTGGATTGTCATATGGTGCTGAGGTAATCGTGCATGCCGGGTCATCAGAGAAAAATGCTGTTACTGCGCAATTGGCTGTTCCATCAGAAAGAATTCCTGGAATTGTGTAGTTCAAAGGTGAAGCAAAAGGCGCTGGATAGGTTACTTGGTTTCCGTTGCAATCTTCAATTATTAAGTCGCCGCCTGCTGGAGGTAAGGTAAATTGAATCGTTCCGCTTACGCTGAAAGTATTGTTAGCAACATTACAAATTGTTGGAGTAGCGTTCATCGCGTCCATTGAGCATCCGCAATTTTCAACTATAATTGTTGTTTGGTCGGTAGCATCGCAAGGTGCAGCTCCAACTGAATAATCTATTGTATGTGTTCCAACCCCTGCTGCAGCTGGGTCAAACATTCCGCCTGCCGTTACACCTGGCCCAGTCCAAGTTCCGCCCATTGTTGCCGCAGTTAATTGAAGTGGAGCGTCAGTTGAACAATGTGGACCTGATAAGTTGATTGTCGATGGAGGTGCTCCTGTTTCGGCACTTCCAGGTGCATTACTTAATTCAAGTGTGAAATCGGTCATTGTTCCATCCCAGTCTTCAACAAGTATCACTAAAATATCACCCGCACTTACTACAGGAGCAGGAACTTCAGATAGACATGGGAATGTAGAGCCAAATTCGTTGCATCCATCGCAGTTACTTGCGTAATTACATCCTATTTCAGTAGCTATACTTAATGATGCGCAAGGATCTGCTTGTCCAGTAACATCGAAAATAGCAACATCTAAACATCCAACTGCAAGATCACCATCAATCAATAGGTTTAAGTCCCCACCTTGTGTAATGTATAATACGATATATCCATAGGCCGCTGCTCCCGTTCCGTTCATAAAGTCCAGACAGGATGAAGGGTTTGGAGAGCCTGTCCCGAAATTAAATGGGCCTGCAGTTCCCGGGGTACAAATAGAAACGGACAAGTCACATTGACTTTGACTGGAAAAAGAAAGGCCAATTGATAAAAGGGCGAATAAAAGAAATGATCTCATTTTTGTGATATTGGAAGTGAATAGGTTAGTCAACGAGTTGATAAATTTCAGCGCCTAAACGCTTTGCAATTGCGTCAACTGTTTTTTTGTCCCATTCCACCCCTAAAACGAAATGAACCATTTGAGATTCAGGATCTAAATCAAATTCTACAAGGTCCTTATGAATTACCTTATATCTCGATTCCCATTTCACTTCATTGAATTTGTCTATTTTCACTCCAGATTTGAAGTCAAACGAAGATAAATTTCCGTCAAGGGAATGTTTAATCATCGTTGTGTCAGAATTTTGACCAAAACTGCATAGGCTTAGAATGCAGAATAGGGCTGTGATAAATCTTCTCATTAGTTTAGTCTTTTCAAGATAGAGATGCACAAAGTACAGTATTAGTTGCCTTTACAGAACTGTCTGCTTCGTATTTTTCGAGAAGATATTAAATTGTCAACGACATAAAATTAAAGATAACCAATTGTTTTACAGTTAATTATCTTTAGCTATTATATGAAGTCTATCCTGAGTTTTATTTACGAGCGCGCTGTTTTCCAGCTGCTTGTAATCTCTCTTGAAGCAAATTCTTTGCAATCTCTTTCTTTTATAGAGTCCCAAATTTGATTCATTCCATGAACAAGAGCTTCCTCTTCTTCTTGCATTGCTTCATACATTACTCTTGGATCTTCGAAGTAGTGACGTACAAAATTGGTGTCGAAATCACCGCTAACAAAAGCATTGTGCTTTAAAACGTATTTTCCAAAATCCAATGTCGTTTTTAAGCCTGAAATTTGATATTCATCAATGGCCTTCAATGTTCTTCTGATTGCTGTGTTTCTATCCTTTCCCCAGACAACAAGTTTTGCAATCATTGGATCGTAATAGATTGGAATGTCCATTCCTTCGACAAATCCATCATCAACACGAACACTTTCTCCCGACGGAACTCTGTAACGTTCAAGGTTGCCAATGTCAGGTGTGAATCCGTTTAAAGTGTCTTCTGCGTAAACACGAACTTCAATTGCGTGGCCATGGATTTTCAATTCGTCTTGTTTTTTCGGAAGGTCTTCTCCACGAGCAACGCGAATTTGCCATTCAACCAAATCAAGCCCTGTAATTTCTTCAGTAACAGGATGTTCAACTTGCAATCTTGTGTTCATTTCAAGGAAGTAGAATTTCATGTCTCCATCTACTAAAAACTCAACTGTTCCAGCACCGTCGTAATCACATGCTTGACAAACCTTGATCGCAGCTTCACCCATTTCTTTTCTCAATTCTGGAGTCAATAGGGCAGAAGGAGCTTCTTCAACAACTTTTTGATGGCGGCGTTGAATAGAACATTCTCTTTCAAATAAATAAACCACGTTTCCTGCTTTATCGGCAAAAACTTGAATTTCAATATGGCGTGGTTTTGTAACAAACTTCTCAATGAAACAGGCATCATTTCCAAACGAGGAGCGGGCTTCGTTTTGAGCCAACTTCATTTGTTCTGCTAACATTTTTGGATCTTCAACCAAACGCATTCCTTTTCCACCGCCGCCGGCAGTAGCTTTAATCAATACGGGATATCCGATTTTATTTGCAACTTCTGTCGCTTCTTCTAAAGTGTCAATTGCTTTGTCGATTCCGGGAACCAAGGGAACCCCGAATTCTTTAACGGCTTGTTTTGCAGATAACTTATCTCCCATTACTTCCATTGCCGTTGGAGATGGGCCAATGAATGTCATTCCTGCATCCGTTACTTTTTTTGCAAACTCTGAATTCTCTGAAAGAAAACCATAACCAGGATGAATTCCATCAACGTTCAATTCTTTGCAAAAGTCAAGAATCACATCTTGTTTCAAATAACTTTCAGAAGAAGGACTTTCTCCAACGTAAACAGCTTCATCCGCCTCAAGAACGTGTGGCGCATTTCGATCGGCTTCAGAATAGATAGCGACACTCGCGATATCCATCTTTTTTAGCGTACGGATAATTCGTCTCGCTATCTCTCCTCTGTTTGCAATTAAGACCTTTTTCATAGACTTCAATTAGTTGAAAAATTCAATGTGTTATTTACTGTGCTAAGTTATCAATTTTATTGAATTCTGTAGGGTGAATTAGGCGCCTTCTTCAACAGGGATAGGCTCGGACTCTTCTTTGGTTCCAACGTTCTCTGGAATAGGACGTTGTTGTTTTTTTCTTCGGTCCAGGTACTTTTTCTTACGCTTCTTTCTGAAAATATCGAAGAAGTACTGAATCATTTTGAAATCCTCAAAAGAGTTGAAATCTTCTCGGTAATTTAATCCGGCGCCTTGTGTGAATTCGCCAAGATCTCCTTCAGTAATTACAGTTTTATCCGTGGATTCATTGAAGATATTGACTCTAAATGTTCCGCTTTCATTCAAAAGGTATTCCAGTCGTACATCCCCAATAAGTTCTTGACTGATTTGATTGCCATTGCCATCAACAATAGCTGTATTGTTGCCGTAATTCTCAACACCAAAGCTTCCTGAGAGAATTAACCGATCGTCTAAGAATCCTTTTGAAACACCAAATTCAAATTTGTCATCTCCCGTAATTTGGTCCCTATCAAAATCCACGTTAAGGTTGTATTCACTAGAAACCGAAGCAAGTAAAACGTTGATCTGATTGGCAATTAAATCAAGAGCTGCATTTCCATTTCCTCTACCATTTCCGTCATCAATAGGTTGAAAGCGGCGGGTCAGCATTAAGAAGAAAAATTGCCGGTTCAATTCATCCGGATCACTTGTAATTCTGTTGATAAGTGTTCGGCCGAGCTCGTCTGCATCGGGTGCTTTAATGTCAAATCCAATTGCCGGGTTCGACATTGTACCTGATAAATCGAGATACGAAAGAATTCGTTGGTGCGCTCCTTTTCCCGATGCAATATCACCATTGCTAATCTGCGATAGGTTAGCGTTTTGAGTGTAATAAGTTCTGAGGTTCAGCTCGGCGTTGTATGGGTTTCCAATCCAACTTATGCTTCCGCCAGGTTCAATAATGAATTTTTGTTTCAGTGCAATTCTACTCGCGCTAATTGGTTCGATTGCAAAGTTGTATTCTCCATTACTCACCGTGTAAACGCCTTCCATTTTTACATCTCCTAAATCATCCAGTTTAATAGAGATGTCACCCGTTCCTCTTGCATTGATGACGTCGCCCAACTCTTCGTTGAAAATAATATTGATGTCTGCATCTTCTGTGACATCAAAATTTAGATCAATGACAACGCCTGATAAATCAAATTTTGGGATCGTTAGAACAGAGTCTATAGGAGTGCTACGGTCAATGAATGTTATGAATGTCTCTTCTTCAATTTCACCAACGCCGTACATTGGAATATTGACCGTTGTTCCTTTTGCTGTTTTGAAATCAACCGTAATTTCAAGGTTGTCCGTATAGCCAAAAATATTGGCGATCCCCGTTACGTATGCTTTTCCGTAATACAAGCCGTCTTGGCTGTAAGGTAAATCCATGACAAGGAATTTATTGGATTCGCCCGTTGCTGCAGATCCATCAGCAGTTTTTTCCGACTCTAAATCAAATTGCAAGTCAAAGTTGAAGTCTTTAAAGTTTTCATGGAATACAGTTCCAATTAAATTTCCGGAGTTTCCGTCTTGATCAAAAACTGGAATGCCATCCATGTAGAATCCATATTCATCAATTTGAATTGGACCTTCAAGACCTAAGTGAACGCCAAGAATATCTAAATAGGCACTTCCACCAAGCAGTTTGATGTCTCCATCGAGAAAGGGTTCTTCTGGAGTTCCTGTTAATTCAATTTTCCCGTTCAATAACCCTCTGATGTTAGAAACGACATCAGGATCTAAAAAAGCGTTGGTGAATTGCAAGTCGGTGTAGTCAAAGTTCAGATCGAAATCGAGACTGTTGTCTTTTCTATCCATGTAGTAGTCTCCAGCAAAGCTAAAACGCTCCTCATCCAAGTATTTGAGATTACCAGATGCCTTCACACTTTGCTTTTTCTTGTCCCAAATCGCCTTGATATTGATATCGCCTATTCGCCGATCTTTTACGTTGAACTGCAATAAACTTCCCGTTGAATTAAAGTCCAGATTATAGAATGGATTGGTAATATATCCTTCACTATTAATCATACCCGTCATTGGGTATTCAGATGTAATAAAACTTGATATTTCACTAAGGTCTAAGTCCTTCACAGAGAAGTTAAGTTTGTCTCGGTCTTGATCTGTTATAATTCCGTTGATCGCAATCTTTTGCGCATTTCGACTTAATTCAAAGTCATTTACTTTGATCGTGTCGCCATGAATTCGAAGGGAAGATTCATGTTCAATGTCCCATTTTAAATCCTGTATAAAAAAGTGAGATGGATAGACGATCATTCTATAATTTTTCGAATCGTAAATGTCCGTTTCCCATTCGATAAGTGAATTGTCATTTGAGGAGGCACTCACTTCCTGATCCCAACTCAAACGATGGTCCAATCGGTTGTTTCCGCCTGTTGTTTTGAATTCAATGTTGTTGAATGTGATAGTGTCGTTTGAGGCGTAAATGAAGTTGTCAATTGTGTAAGTGGCTGCGATACTCGTTGAGTCCAAAATGTGATTTAGAACCAGTTTGTTGAATCTTATATCGTTATATCTTAAATAATCGGATTTTAATTCCATTTGGAAGTCCCAGGTCTTAGAATTGAATTTTCCGTCGATAGTACTGCTGTCGGCAATTTCAATTACGGGGTAGAAAATTTTCAAAAAATTATTGACTTCATTAACTTCAGCGTGAAATTTGAAATTATCATGTTCTTCAGCACTATGTCTGGCCGCCTTTGATAATTCTTTTTTGTAAAGTGCTGGAAAGATTCTACTCATCTGATAATTTAAATCAACAGCGAGATGATGAATATCAAATTTACCATCAATCGAAGCATTGCCAATTGAACTCTTAATCTCGAAACGATCTCTTTCTTTGGATCGTGTCATGATCAAGTCCAATTCGTCAAAGTCTATGATTTCAGGTTCAGCAATTGCGGTAGCATTTTTGTCAATTACCTCAACTTCTGATGTATAGTTGAATTTTTCCAATCGAACCGTTCCAACATACGTGTCTATTTCTTTCCCTCGGATGTCAACAATACATTTCGTTTTGAGTTCAGAATCTCTTAATGTTAAATTTAAATTGTCCAACAGCGCCTTATTAGCATCAATGGTGAAGTGCATGTGCTGTTCGCCCTTGAAGTCAATGAAACCATCATAAGTGAGGTCCAAGAATTTGTCCTTGACTGCAATTTTACCAGTAAACACTTGATTTACGTATGACCCTTGATTTATTTTAATATTTGAATACGGATAGTCCAAATAATCGAAGCGATCAACGTCGCCTAGGATTTCTCTAAAAATAATTTTGGAAGGGGAATAGGCCTCTCCCGTCAAGAAGAAGGTGCCATCTACAATTCCAAGATTCTTATCGCCTAGGTACTTCCCAAGGTTAAAATTGTTCACTTTCACGTCGTAATCACTCGATTCTGATCGCTTGAATTCATAAGAGCCATTCTTTTCATTGGCAAGGAAACGAACTCCATGGTCAAGCTCGGCGCCGCCCAAAGCAGTTTCTATTGATTTCGATTGCAGTACAAACTCTGTGTATTGGCCATCCAATCTTATTTCACGTGCTCGAAAGAACTTTAAACGCTTCACTTGAGGTGATACTTTAATGTACCGAGTTGAAGAAGATGCAGGAAGTTTCAAAAGGGATAATTCTTCAAGGTCGACATAAGCGTAATCCAATTTCTCTGAGAACAGGCCCTTGTCAAATTCACGGTAATCATCCAGCCGGATTGTTCCCTTAATTCGCGACTGTTTTCTGTATTGCAAGTCAAGATTTCTTAATTCTAAATTGACTACTTTTTTGTGGATTTCTGTTTTCAACTTCACTTGATCGTCCATTCCATCAAGGACATAAGCGAAATAGGCAATATCTTTCAGTGACACATCACTCTTCGTTATTTTTCCGTCAAACGAAACACTGTCGACAAAATATTTGAAGCAATTGTAGTTTTTAGAGTACATGTTCAGTTTCGATGATTTCACATAAGAATCATCCGTTTTGATTTCCAAGTTTGCGAGAAGAACACCACGCGGAGAGATTTCGGCCTTTGTACTTAAATTGTTAAGCTTAAATCCGCTTTTCTCTTTAATGCTAATCTCATCAACGTTCGCATAGATTACATCCTTTTTAATCATAAGGTTGCTCAATTTTCCATTGATGTCAGAAGCATTGATGTGGAAGTAATCCATTCCTGAATTTCTAGCTTCCTTTCGATGATCATCGTATCGAAATCGTGTATTTGTGAAAACAGCTTCGTTAATGGCGAATTTAATTTTGTTCTTTTTCTTAGTATCCTTCGCGAAGTATTCTTTTAGAAATGAGTGATTAAAGGCATTTGCTTTACTTCTTTGGATATGAATAAAGGCATTGTCAACATCTACGGAAGCAATTGTAAATTTCTTTTTTCTAATATTGATACCGTCAAGATTTACAATAATACGCTCTGTATACAGCAGTGTGTCTCCCGATTGATCCCTGATGAGCACGCCGTCTAAAGCAACACGGTCTAAAAATACAATGGCCACTTTGTCCACCTTCACTTCTGCGTTAAGTTCTTTCGAAAGATAATCCGTCGCTTTTTTAGCGAAGTACGTTTGAACAGGTGAAGAACGGATTATGAAGGCCAAAACTATTATCAATATTAGAGACCACTCGATTAAAGATCCGAGTGTGCGTCCTAATATTTTAATTAATTTTGCCATCCTTACGCAAATTTAAACATTGTGAGTCAAAAAGAGCTTATTATACTCGCTATTGAGTCGTCTTGTGACGATACTTCTGCAGCTATCCTCAAAAATGAATCCATTTTATCCAATTTAATTGCTGGGCAAGATGTCCATCGTTTGTACGGAGGAGTTGTTCCAGAGTTAGCATCTAGAGCACATTTACAGAATATTTTACCAGTAGTTGATGCGGCGATTGAAAAAGCAGGGATTCAATTGTCTGATATTGATGCAATTGCCTTTACGAAAGGACCTGGTCTTTTAGGGTCGCTTGTTGTTGGAACTTCCTTTGCGAAGTCACTTTCTTTGGCACTTAATATTCCTCTAATTGATGTTAATCATATGTACGGCCATGTTTTGGCTCATTTCATTGATGATGAAGAAGAAGAAACGAAAGTTTCTGATGGGGTGTTAACGGATGGTCCTATTAAAAAGAAGAAACCAAAATTCCCATTTATCTGTTTGACAGTTTCTGGCGGACACACACAAGTTGTTTTGGTAAAGAACCACTTGGACATGGAGGTAATTGGCACAACAAAGGATGACGCAGCGGGTGAAGCTTTCGACAAAGGAGCTAAAATGCTTGGCTTTGAATATCCAGGTGGACCGTTAGTTGACAAACATGCTAAGAATGGAGATCCTTTGAAATTCAAGTTCACACGGCCAAAGGTTGGCGGGTATGATTTCAGTTTTAGCGGTTTAAAAACGGGAATCCTATATTTCTTGCAAAAGGAAGTTAAGGCGAACCCCAATTTTATTGAGGAGAATTTGAATGATTTGTGTGCTTCGATTCAATTTACGATTGTAGACATATTAATTCGTCAGTTAAAAACAGTTACTAAGGATTTGGGCATTAAAGAGGTAGCTATTGCGGGTGGTGTTTCGGCAAATAGCGGTCTTCGAAAAGCGCTGCAAGAAACAGGAGCGAATAAGGGTTGGAATGTTTACATCCCTCGATTTGAATATTGTACGGATAATGCAGCAATGATTGCCATCACAGGGAAGTTTATGTATGAGCAAGGCTTGTTCGCAGACCAAACCGTTACTGCTGCGGCTAGAGTGCCATTTGCTCGATAGAAATAGCCAAATATTCAATGCCCTTTTTTATTTTGGTAAACTGCTTGCTAAACCAGTTTAGTATATATATCTTGGAATGAACCAAACTCAAAGTTATGCAAGCGACTTTAAAACCAATGGAGATTAAAAAGGAAATTATTTCAACGCTTCCTTTTCACACGCACAAAACAATTCAACAGCATCCAATGCTAATGGAGCAGATAAAGGATGCAACTCGATTAGGGAATGGATATAGAGGTAAAGTAACTATTCACTTTGAAGATGATGATGGGCTAAAATGCGTCAACACAACAATTTGGGCCTATGGAGCTAAATTCATTTGTTTAAAAGGCGGTGTTTGGTTGTCCATAAATAGAATTGTAGAAATCAAATAGTTTCTCGGATTTATTCCAGTTGAATAAAAGAATATTCTAAAAAATTGTGTTTTGGGAATACAAGGTTATTTTATTTAACTTCTCTGATATTCAATTCCTAATTCGTAGATTTGATGCTCTATGAAAGGAATCGTATTAATCATTTCTGTTTTACTGTCGGCCGTTTCATTTGGGCAAGAGAAAATCACATGGAGTTTTTCTTTTGACCCAGAATTGAGCGCGATAAGTATTGACGCTGATATTGAGGAAGGATGGCATTTGTACAGTCAATTCCTCGATAATGAATTCGGACCGATTCCAACCAAATTTGAGTATGTAACGAATGAAAGTTACAAGCTTGTCGGAGGTACCGTCGAACCACAATCAATCAAAGAATATGATAAAAACTTTGAAGGAGACATGAGTTTCTTCAAGGATAACGTTAGTTTCGTTCAGAAAGTAGAAAACATGAATGCAACCTCAATTGAGGGGGTTGTGACATATATGGTTTGTAACGACGAAATGTGCATGCCACCCGTTGATTTAGAATTTTCAATAACAATAAATTAATACCATGAGGAAGACGATAATTTTTTCAACACTACTGAATGCAGTATTGTTTTTATCCAGTTTTGGTTTATCGAACAATGCGTCTGCACAATTAGATTTTGCAGATGAAAAGTTGTCGACTACAATGAGTGTAGTCCGTGACGGTGATAACGCTACAGTGATTTTAAAGGTTGAAATGGTTGAGCATTGGCATATAAATGCAGTTGTCTTACCACCTGAAAATTTTGGTTGGGCTACTACGTTCGTGTTAAATGATTCACCAAATTTTAAAACTGTTGGTGGCGTAATTGAACCTAAACCGCTTACTTATTTTGATGAACTTTCAGGGGAAACGATTTCAACACATGAAGGGACATTCAAACTTAAGAGAAAGATTAAAATATTATCGGACAAGGATTTTAAAATAGAAGGTTCGTTAGGCTTTCAAACCTGTGATGAAAACCAATGTTTGCCTCCTTTTGATATGCCTTTGACAGTAAAGGTTAAGGCGGAAGTCGTTGATTTTGTTCCTGACCCTGAGATGGATACAAGTACAGCAGCTATTAAAAGTGTTGATATGAATTCTGTTGAAACTGCCGATGCTACTGCCGCTGTTGAAAAAGAGGATGGTAAAAAAGACAAAAAAGAAGATGAAGGTAATGGTTCAATTTGGGTTATATTCTTTCTTTCATTTGCCAGTGGGTTTGCTGCTTTGTTAACTCCCTGTGTATTTCCAATGATTCCAATGACTGTTAGTTTCTTTACGAAACAAAGTAAAACTAAAGCGCAGGGAATCAAAAATGCCATCATATATGGAGTCTCTATTATTGCTATTTATATCCTTTTAGGAACTGTGGTAACCGCTGCCTTTGGAGCAGAAGTGTTGAATGAAATGTCAACCAATCCGACGTTTAATATTATTTTCTTTATTCTTCTGGTAGTCTTCGCTATCTCATTTATGGGTGCATTTGAAATTAGAATGCCAAGCAAGTGGGTGAACAAGGCAGATAGTAAAGCGGATAAAGGGGGGCTTGTAGGAATCTTCTTTATGGCGCTTGCATTGGCATTAGTTTCATTTTCATGTACTGGTCCAATTGTAGGAAGCCTTCTTGTTCAAGCAGCTTCTGAAGGAGGTATAGCTCCAGTAGTAGGAATGTTCGGATTCTCATTGGCACTTGCTCTTCCTTTCGCGTTGTTTGCAGCATTCCCTGGATGGATGAACTCTCTTCCAAAATCAGGTGGATGGTTGAATACTGTTAAAGTGGTTTTAGGATTCTTAGAATTGGCATTGGCATTTAAATTCTTGTCAAATGCAGATTTATCATTACAGGCACACATGTTAGAGCGTGAAATATTCTTAGCAATTTGGATTGGAATTTTCCTAGTCTTGAGTTTCTACTTACTTGGCTTTATTACCTTGCCTCATGATTCTAAACTTGAAAGATTGTCAGTGGGAAGAACATTATTGGGAACTACCACTATAATATTCGTACTGTATATGATTCCTGGACTTTGGGGAGCACCTCTTAAGTTAATTAGTGCTTTCCCACCACCATTGCAGTATAGTGAATCCCCCCTTGGTTTTGGAGGTGATGGAGGTGCATCAGCCAAAGGGCCAGAAGGTACTCATTTAGGACCGCAAAATATTTGGGTTTTCCATGATTACGATAAGGCTCTTGCTTATGCAAAAGAGGTTGGTAAGCCACTATTTGTTGATTTTACAGGACACAATTGTGTGAATTGTAGAAAGATGGAACAAAGCGTTTGGGGAGAAGATGGAATCATAGAAATACTTAGAGATAAAGTGGTCATAGTGTCACTGCATGTTGATGAAAGAACAGATCTGCCGAAATCTGAACAGAAGACAGTTACATACGCTGGAGGAAGAAAAAAATTCATTAAAACTGTAGGTGATAAGTGGATGATGAAGCAGATTGAAGAATACAAAGCGACTGCTCAGCCTTATTACATAATGCAAAACACAGAAGGTGAGGATGTATCAGCTGGACCTGCAACATATAGAGATCACAACGACCCTATAGATTTCGAGGAATGGTTGAAAAATTCATTAAAATAACTTTAGAGGAATAATTTAGTTTGTTTAAATCCTTCTCGTAAATTCGAGAAGGATTTTTTTTGTCCCAAAACTCCGCTCCGAAAAAGAATTACTAGATTTACTTTATGAACAATCTGCTCATAACTCCAATCGAATTTCTTAAAGGTGTTGGCCCTAAAAAGGCGGATCTCTTAAAGAAGGAGTTGCGCATATTTACATTCAACGATTTACTCACTTATTTTCCGTTTCGATACATTGATAGATCACAATTTCATAAGGTCTCAGACTTAATCGGTTTGAACGGCCCTGCGCAATTGAAAGGCAAGATAGTTGGTATGATGGATGTCGGTTCTGGCAGGGGCAAGCGGCTTACGGCTCAATTTCAAGATGAATCGGGAATGATTAACCTCGTTTGGTTCAAAGGCGCAAGCTGGATTAAAAAGTCGATTAAGATCAACGAAGAGATTATCGTTTATGGACGTCCGAAACAATTTGGTGGAAAATGGAACATTCCCCATCCTGAGATGTCGTCTGTAAAAATGACGGGAGATAAATTTCAACCTGTTTATTCGAGTACAGAGTTGCTTTCTATAAACGGAATGGATACCAAAGGAATTGAGAAACTAACGGTGGGGCTCTTGGATCAAATCCATGGTCAAATTGAGGAACTTCTTCCAGAAAGTGTTATTCAAGAGAATCGATTGATTGGCAGAGAGCAAGCCATTTTGAAAGTGCATCGACCGAAAACAGAACAGGATGCGCACGAGGCCAGACTTCGATTAAAATTTGAGGAATTGTTTTTTTTGCAAATGGAACTCTTGGTTCGAAAGAAGATCACGATCCAAAAATCCAAAGGAGTAAGAATGGCCAAGGTTGGCGCTGTTTTTAACGATTTCTACAAGAATCACATTCCGTTTGAATTGACGGGAGCGCAGAAAAAAGTGCTCAAAGAAATTCGCCATGATTTGAATACAGGACACCACATGAACAGATTGCTGCAAGGCGATGTTGGAAGTGGGAAGACACTTGTAGCACTGCTCACAATGCTGTTGGGGATAGGAAATGGATTTCAAGCAGCGTTGATGGCACCGACAGAAATTCTCGCGATTCAGCACAATGAATCAATTTCTGAGATGATGGAGAAATTGGATATCAAAGTTGCTCTGTTAACCGGCTCAACGAAAAAGAAAGATCGAATCGTATTGCATGAAAAACTGCGGTCCGGCGAAATAGATATCTTAATTGGTACCCACGCTTTACTGGAGGATGTTGTTCAATTTAAGAACTTGGGAATTGTAGTAATTGATGAACAACATCGATTTGGCGTTGCGCAACGGGCAAGAATGTGGAAGAAAAATGATTTGCCGCCGCATGTTTTAATCATGACTGCAACTCCGATTCCTAGAACATTGGCCATGACTTTTTATGGGGATTTAGATGTTTCCGTGATTGATGAATTGCCACCTGGTCGTAAGCCAATCACAACGCTACATCGCTATGACAATTATCGATTGAGAGTCTTTGGGTTTATGAAAGAAGAAATTGCTAAAGGACGCCAAGTTTATATCGTATATCCGTTGATAAATGAATCCAAGACTTTAGATTTTAATAATTTAATGGATGGATTCGAAGCAATTAAAAGAACGTTTCCAATGCCAGATTTCCATGTCAGTATTGTTCATGGACAGATGAAGCCATCCGATAAGGAGTTTGAAATGAACCGCTTTATCAAAGGAGAAACGCAAATTATGGTAGCGACAACGGTGATTGAGGTTGGGGTGAATGTACCTAACGCTTCGGTGATGATTATTGAAAGTGCAGAACGCTTTGGTTTGTCCCAATTGCACCAGTTAAGAGGTCGAGTAGGGCGTGGTGCGGAGCAATCATATTGCATTTTAATGACTGGAGACGAGATTTCGAAAGACAGCTTGAAGCGGATGAAAACGATGGTGAGAACCAATGATGGCTTTGAAATTGCTGAGGTTGATCTTCAATTAAGAGGTCCAGGTGATTTATTGGGAACGCAACAAAGTGGAATCCTTGATCTGAAAATCGCGAACCTTTCAACAGACAGTCAAATTGTTGGCCTTGCGCGGGAAGTGGCAAAATCCATACTTATAAAAGACCCAGCGATTGAGATGAAAGAACACAAAGGGATTCGATCAAAATTGACGCAAATGTTGAAGTCGAGACCGAATTGGGGGAGGATAGCTTAGAGCGTCACGGCGGCGCCTTTTAGATCGGCTACGCCTTTTGGATGTTGGATCAGTCGTGAACTCCTTTTTGGATTGGTTCTAGTTTCAATGAATCCATGAATAATCCAAAAGGCGCAGCCGGTCCAGAAGCGAAGCGATCCAAGAACGAAGTGATCTAAAAGCGAAGCGATCCCCAAAAAAAACGATCGATCCAATAAAAAAACCTAATTTTAGAATAATCAAAACGACTATTTCATGCGCTCAATTCTTGTTTTACTTCTAATTCTAATTTCATCCAACTCCTTTTCTCAATTGATTAGTGGCGGGGCGAAAAATGAAGGCCGAGTAGTCATCTCAGAAACGCCTTTTGTTTTGGCTGGAACTATTGATGGTTGGGTGAAGTATGAATTGGCGATTGACCGTAAAGGAAATGTAACAAGCGCTAAGATTCTAGAAACTAACTTAACTAGAACCTCAGCGAAATTACAAATTCGTAACTATGTTATGACGATGAAGTTTACTGAAGGAACGGTTTATCCTCGCTTTCATCATGGAGTTGTAAAGATCACGCTTGTAAAATCAAACGACCTTCCCAAACAACCCGAAATCATTATTGATTAAGAAGGGTAAATGCAGTTCACTTTGTTTGCATGAATATCCATAATCATTTTTCTTTTCAATTTTAACGTTGGTGTTAATTCTCCGCCTTCAACTGAAAGTTCGTTTTCTAGAAGCTCAACACATTTGATTTGCTCCCAATGACCGTATTCTTCGTTAAATGCATTCACCTCTCGATCAATTCTTGCTTTAACTTGATCGTTTGCAATAATAGACGCATTCGATCCATCACCTAAGTCGATGTTCTTTTTTGACGCCCAATCCTTAATGAACGAGAAACAAGGAACTACAAGCGCTGCTGGGAATTTTTGCGATTCACCAATCACCATAATTTGTTCAATAAACCGAGATTCTTTGAACTTGTTCTCCATCGCTTGAGGTACGATATATTTCCCTCCACTTGTCTTAAATATTTCTTTCTTACGATCTGTAATCTTAAGGAATTTTCCTTCTATGAATTCACCAATATCACCAGAATGGAACCATCCGTCTTTCATTACTTCAGCTGTTTGTTCTGGAAGGTTGTAGTAACCCAACATCACATTTGGTCCTTTTATTAGGATCTCTCCATCTTCTGCAATTTTCACTTCAACATTATCAATTACAGGGCCGACACATCCAATACGTATTCCTCTTTGAAATGAGTTCACAGTGCAGACTGGAGATGTTTCTGTAAGACCATAACCTTCAAGAATTGGGACTCCTGCAGCCAGAAAAATACGCGCAAGACGAGGTTGTAAAGCTGCACTGCCAGAAGCAATAGCTCTAACGTTTCCTCCTAACGCTTCTTGCCATTTTGAGAAGATTAGCTTCCGTGCAATCTTCAATTTGAAGTTATACATCGCACTGTTTCCAGCAGGATCGTATTTATTTCCTAAATCAACAGCCCAGAAGAAAAGCTTGCGTTTGATTCCTGACAATTCATCTCCTTTTGCCATGATTTTATCGAATACTTTCTCGATTAATCGCGGAACAGCAGTGAAGACATCCGGTTTAACTTCTTTAATGTTTTCACCAATTGTTTCTAAGGATTCAGCGAAGTGAATTGAACAACCAATGTACATGTACAAGTAATGCAACATTCGTTCATAAACGTGACATACAGGAAGGAAACTTAAAACTTTAGAGTTTTGATCCGCAGGAATGGGTTCGATACAAGCTTCAACATTAGACAGTAAGTTCTTATGTGAAAGCATCACTCCCTTTGGGTTTCCGGTTGTTCCTGACGTGTAGATGATTGTGGCCAACTCTTCGTATTTAACCGCGTCCATTCTTTCCTGAACCAAGCTTTTATCCGTAGATGCACCTGCGGTTTTTATTTCCGACCAATGTTTAGCGCCATTTACTTTCTCCATAGTGAAGATGTGCTCTAAAGAAGGAGTTTCACTTTTAATATTTGTGATCTTCGTATTCAATTCTTCACCAGCAATAACACAGAGTTTGATTCCAGCATCCTTGAAAATGTACTTGTAATCATTCTCTGAAATATTTGGATAGAAAGGGACTACAATAGCTCCGACTTGCTGAATTCCAATGTCCATTACATTCCATTCATATCTGGTATTCGACACAATTCCAACCTTGTCTCCAGCTTGGACACCAAGGGCAATTAATCCCTTCGAAATCTCCATCGAATCGTCCAAAAATTCTTGGGTTGAAACAGCGTTCCATTGTCCATTAATTTTCGAAGAAAACATCTTCTGATTTGGGTATGAATTTAATTGGTGATATGGAATATCGAAAAGTCTTTTAGCTTCAATCATGGTTTGATAATTATATGTTTTTACATTACAAAATTACAACACGTCAATACAAATCAATTACTGAAATTTCAGCCTTCAAAAAGATCAATTGCGCAATTCGCAAATTGATAAAGTCAGGTACGGTTCGAGTTATTTCGAAAAGTCTTTAAGGTTCAACAGTAGCGTGTTTATCGTTGCGTTACGAATATAATAAAAAAAACATCAAAACACATTGAAAAAATGTTCGACGAAAGAGCTTATTTGCTCGACGTATAAGCTACTTTGATAAACGAGACCTCTAAAATGTACCTAAACGGGGTGAATATCTGTTATTAGTGTAACAATATGGGGTCTATAATTGTTTTAACTCTAGATCTAAATAGGATTAATTGAAAAGAAAAGAATACAATAACGTCGTAAAAGAGCATTCCAACAATTTATATGGGTATGCGATTAAGTTTCTGAGAGATTCAGAAGACGCGAAAGATATTGTTCAAGATGTTTTCGAAAAATTGTGGTTGAATAGAACAAACATTGAAGTTCCTAAAGCGAAATCATGGATGTTTACAACAGCTCATAACGCGATGATTAACTTTTCAAATAAAAAAGGAAGAACTCAATTGACAGATGAGATTGGAAAATTCGAAAAAGGTTCGGTTACTCCGAATTCATTTGAGTCAAATCAAGTTGTTGATAGAGCGGTAAGTATTCTTCCTCCGATTCAAAAAAGTATCATTCTATTAAGAGACCTTGAAGGGTATTCTTATAAAGAAATAGGTGATATGCTTGAGTTATCGGACGCCCAAGTAAAGGTGTACCTGTTTAGAGCAAGAAAGAAAATTAAAAAGCAGTTAAAAGGATTGATAGAACTAGTATGAGTAACCCATCATTTTCAAATATTGATTTATGGTTGTTTGAGCTCGCGGAAGGAAA
>JBLHVW010000024.1:0-31956 GCA_047628775.1 Salibacteraceae bacterium
GATTCACCCAACTCTACGCCCCATAAGTATTTACCATCGGCAGCATTTAATGCGTAGAAATTTGCAGAATAGAATCCTTCTTGCGTAAACAACTTATTGTCGGCAATCGTTGGAGTTCCCATTTCTGATGAATTTCCGAAATCCAAATTGAATCCTTTTGGCGTTGGTTTTAAATAATCAGTGGGTTCATCTGCTTTGCGAATTGGGGTCTCTTCAAAATTTGTCACAAATCCTTTTTCGTTTGCTTTTGCCTCCAATCTTCGATCTTCCATCATTTGTTCGATCACCGCGGAACCTCTGTAACGTCGAGTGCTCATCGCTTGACCAAAACCTTTTGTCTCACTGGCTTTTACCAAATGAACACCTTCTTCATATTTCAAATTCATCACATAATTGGTTCCTTTTTGAAGCATAAATTTGGCGTAACCATCATCGTTCGTCATGCTTTCATACGTTCTTGAACCGTCTTGAGCAACTAGAAATACGGGCTCTCCCGAAGAAGGGTTTCCGTCATAATCCTTAAGGTTCAACTCAAAAAGCATGTGTCTCGTTGTTCCCGTTGTTTGGCTTATGTTCTTTTGATGGATGGTATCGTTGTTAACCGTTTCTCGAACAATCGTTTTCTTATAATTAATTGTTTGACGCATCTCACCGTTTGCAAAATCCGGAACTTTAACGTTTTGAACCGTTTCAATTTCTTCCACATCAACTTCATATTCTCTATTGATTTTCAAGTAGAATGTCGCTTTGCCTGAACCGTTACTTACACCGTCGTACTTCACTTTGTCAATGAAATCGACAATTTGAACGGAAACGCCTGGTGTTCCTGAACTTCCCATTTCTTTGATTTGCATAACCACTTTTGCAACTCCCGGCTTTCCTTGGTTGTGCGTTGCACGGAGCGTTTTAAATGCAATTCCTTCTCTGTTTTGCTTTGGAGTGACTTTAAAAACTCCTTTCGGATCATACGTTGAAGACCTCGACGCAGAACCTTTGTATCCTTCTTTCACTGTATAAGTCGCAGCTTCTGGTTTGTCTAGGTAGCTAAACGTGTACATTCCGGGTTCGCTAAGCGTGAAGTTTACATCTCCAGACGAGTTGGTTTTTTGAACGAGAAGGACGCTGCCATTTTTTGCAGTTACTTCAACGTTATACATGGGCTTGTTCTTTGTGTTCTTAATTTTCATTGAGAATTCAATCTGTGCTTGCCCAGAAAGGTTTACCGCTAATAAGGCAATTAAAGAAAGGATCAATTTCATAGAATTGGTTTTTGATTGTTAGAGATGTTACTAAAAAGTAACGAGTCGTTTTGGAATCGTTACGTCAATATGATGAAAATCATGAATTTTAACTCAAATAGGATGTGTTACTTGAAATTTTCAAGGTCTTCAATCAATTTGAGAATTTCCTCGGGTTCAAGATAGACCAATTTTTTATACGCCTTGTATTTCGCGCTTCCCTTTGATTCGTTTAAAACATAGTTTGACCAAGCATGGAGTTGCTTTCCTAGTCCATTTAAAACAGTCATTGAATCGATTTCTTTTTCAAATTTTTCTTTTCCATTTAAACTTGAATATGAAAAAAGCCGCTTTAAAACGCCGCCGAATGATCGCTGTCTATAATCCCAAAAATGAGTCAGTTCATGGCCGAAAAGTCCAATGCGCGCCTCAAAAGGAACGTCTTCTAGTAGAATTAAGCTGTCGCGGTTTCGAGTATTAATTCGAATCACATATTTTCGTTTGGTTCGTTTTCTGAAAAGCAAGGATGCGAAAGTTGGTCGAGCGTTTAACGTTGTTTTTATGCGCGCTTCTTTAAAAGTTATTTGAGAACTATCCAATTCAGGGAAGTGAGATAAAGCCGTATAAAATGCAAGTGCATAGTCGTCTGGGACCGTTTTCCCAAAACCGAACTTGCCTATGAGTGAATCAAGTTGATCCTTAGGCACATTCTCCTTTTCTTCTAACTTCTCCGTTTGAGAAAAAAGGGAGAAGTAGTAAATAGTCATGAAAAGGAAGAGAAACGGTTTTACCATTTTCGAATTTTAAATGAGGTACAAGTTAACAATCATTTATTCTTGGGGTTGAACAGAATATCGAATGGATAGTGAAAAAAAACCACCATCAAAATTTGAAGGTGGTTTTAAATCTCCGAAGAGATGTGTTTTTATAAAAGTGACCGTAAACTGTAACTTAAGATTCTAATGGATTGTAATCAGAATAAAGTCGCGGTACTTTGGTTTAGTCTTCTGTATTCGCTGGCTTAGACGCCTCAGCTTCTTTAAGCATATCAGCTTTATGTTTTTCCAATTCTGCTTCAGTCGGAGGCACAATTGCTGCTGGAGCTTTAATGTCTGTCAATTCAGCTGCGGCTGCAGACTCATCAACATCTGGGTTTGCTACCAATTCAGCTTTAATTGCTGAAACCTCAGCCTCTCCTGATAATGGTGCTGGTGCAGCTGTAGTTGCTGCTACTTCTTTTTCTAAGTCCGCATGAAACTCTTTTGGAAGGCTTTCTAAAATTGCAGCCATATTTGCTTCTAAACTTTCTTTTGCTTTATTCATGATAATGGGTTTACGAGATAAGGTCTCAATTAATTCAGTCGATTAAATTAGTAATTATTTTTTCGAAATATCAACAGTTTGTGCATGTTGCGCAAATGTTGTAGTCAGTTTAAGTATATGTGCGTAGAGGTACGTTTTGAGTGGATACTATTGGATTTCTCGTAAGTTGTTCTCTTTCCTATCACTAATTCTTTAACATTGGTGCCAATTTCACCAACCAAACGAGTTTCGTCCTACTTTATTGCAAGAATTATCCACTACTCAACTTTGAATATTTTCTCAGTTGTACCGTCACTATAAAGGTAGATTTGTAAAGAATTTGATTTCTGTTTCGTTGATCTTCCTAGCACATCGAACACTCCAATCAACTCTTTGTCTCGACCATTTAGTTCTTTAATTCCCACTGGGTTTAAGTTTATAGGTTGTTGTTGCGTTACGCAATGAATCATACCTCCGTACGCGTACAAATTCCGAACATCTGCGCCAACAACAGTTCTGTTTGAGTAGAATCCTTGGAGAATCGAAATAGCTGTAGCGTCCATGGGATCGTTGTACGTTGGTACTAAAACAACATCATTTCCGATGTAGTAGTTAACGTAAGAACCTTTATAGCCTAAATCATCATTGTAAGTCGTAACAACATTGTTTTGAGTTAACGGAAGGTACAAGTAGTTATAAGCTGTTCCACCTGTGTTCGTTGCAGCATACACAGCACTGATGTCGTTAACAGGAACGTCCCATGTGATTAAATCCAGACTGTCCATTGTAACAATCGTGTTTTCATCGGCAAATTTCACGAAGCCGTCAATGTGCATATCTGTGATCTCCAAACCATAAACACCATCCAACCAGATGAATTTTGTGATACCAATATAGCGCGTCAAGCTGTCTTCTATTTGTTGTTCTGTTAATGATGGATTTCGGCTAGAATGAGTTATGGAACTCCTTGTTGCAATCAGGGTTCCAGCACCGTCATGTTCAATTGCTCCTCCTTCAAGTACGACTCCGTTAAGATCAATAACGGGAACGCCGATATCGGAACCAACGCTTTGTGGTATAAGATCGCAGTTTGAATAAGGCGTATCGAATCCCCAACCGTTAAATCCCCAATCAATAATTGTGAGGTCATCATTTTGGTCGTAAACAAACATAGCGCCGTTGTCCCTGCTCCAAACATCATCTGTTGGGTGCACGTAGAAATCGATGTTCGTTAAAGGAACTGCAGCGTTATTTAATACATTTATAATTCGTACCAATTCCGTGCTATCCGTGGCTATAATATGAACGCTTTCACCAGTTTGTAACGCGTTCGTCATTGATATAAAAGTTTGTTCCACATCAGAAACATACCACGGGCCGTAAAGTTCGTTATGTGGCCATTGCAGCCAAGTACCTTCATGTTCGGAAGCCTCTTCTGGCATTGTGTATTCAACTTGGGCGGTTGCTAATAAAGGGAATAACAGCACTAAAAAAACGATTGATGTATTGATTGTGATTTGTTTCATGGTGTTGTTGAATTTAAGCTAAGATGTTGTAAGAGTAGTTTTAATGTTAATTATTATTATTATTACTGTTACTTATCAGTGATTTGGAATACTCTTTCGGTGCTCCCATCACTGTAAATAATGATTAAAGGAGTATTCGGCTTGAACGTTGTTTTTCTTCCCATGAAGTCCAAAAATTTTACAATTTCACGATCTACGAATAATGCTTCTTCGATAGAATTTGTCCCAACGCAGTTTGGAATTATGCTTGAAGTTGGAATTAAATTAAGCGCGTAATCATAGAGTTCATCGCAGATATATAAGGCGTCGCCTTCACCATTCGTAAGGACACATATTCCTATATTGTTTACTGGATCCATGTACATATCCGTAGAAACTCCATCTTCTCCTCCGTTATGTCCCCAAAGCATCGCTGAACCTCCAGAGTGGAATAGTTCTTCCTGATACCAATTCAATCCTTGAGTCGCTTCCAATGAGGGAATCTGAGAAGACCACATCTCATTAATGGATGCTTGAGTTAGTATGGAGTTCGCTCCAAGTGTTCCTCCATTTAAATAGGCGATCATGAAGTTGCCCAAATCCATTACATTGCTGCGTAATTGTCCGTCGGGATAATCCGCAAAACCATAATGAGGATAGGCCACGTAGTTTCCTCCTTGATATGAATAAGGCCGTGCAACATGACTGGAGTCAAAATCGGCAAAGTGCCACGCTGTTTTTTCCATGCACAAAGGGCTGAAAATATTGTTTTCGCAAAAATCATCGAATGGCATTCCTGTAGCAGATTCCGTTATAAATCCACTCAATGCTGTTCCCATATTTGAATAGCTGTAATTCGTTCCCGGGGCTGCATTAATAAAATTATCTACAGGGTCATAATCCGCACCACTGATGGAGAAATAGCGTTGAATACAATCGCCAAGAGAAATTGTTGGGTCGGGGTAATCGTAATATAAATCCATTGCTGCCCCATCGTTGATTGAAGCCGAATGAGTCATTAACTGGCGCATCGTAACAGGATCATTTTGAAAGCCTGGAATTTCTAATGGCCATGTTAAATAAGTGCTAACATCCGTGTCGAGGTCAATCATTCCGGATTCAGAAGCTTGCATTGCTGCAGTGCCAGTAAAGACTTTAGACATCGAAGCGAGCAAGAATACTGTGGTGTCTTGAACGAGAACTGAATTTTCAACATCGGCAAAGCCATACGATTCTATCCAGATAATTTCACCATCCTTAACAATAATGGCAGAAACTCCTGGAAATTTTTCGGAATTCATTTCGCCTTGAATGAAAGCATCTAAATTTACATTTGGGTTTGGATTTTGAGCTGTTGAAATTGAATAACATCCAACAAGAAACAGAGAAATTAGAATTGGAACGCGCATAAAGAGTTTTTAATTGTTTGACTCAAATAACGTGGTTTTATTGGACTATTTGGCACATGTTTATGTCCCAAAACGTGTTTTAGGATGGGTTTTGTAAATAGCGAGAGGGGGAAACGTTGGTGACTTTTCTGAAGTTATTGTAAAATGATGATTTCGAGTTAAAGCCAGCTGCTTCGCCAATTCCGACGATACTGAACTTCGCGTAGTCTTCACTTTTCAGCATTAGGATTGCCTCTTGAACTCTATATTGATTAATGAACGTGTAAAAATTGAAACCGGTGTTTTTATTGATAGCATTTGAGATTTGGCGCTCTGATATCCCCATCAATTGGGACAATAATTTAAGATTGAGATCAGCATTTAAAAAGGGCTTTTTTCGTTGCATGAAATGTTCGATGTCGTCAAAAACCTTGTGCTGGAATTCCGTTACTTCATTTGTTTTTAAATCTTCGTTTGGACCGGATTCATCACTTAATAAGTCTTTCGGAATTTCAATCTGCAAGTTGGATTGAAGCAATGCACTAATGCCTACATAAAAAATAAGTCCCAGTTCTAGAATCGCTACTGGCGCGTAGAAAAGATCATTTGCTTCTACATCTGATGAAAAAATGTAAAAAAGAATGTAATAGACTTCGGTTGTAATAATGATAATACAAACCCATTTTAGCCAATTCAAATATTTATAGCGAATAGTAGAAAAGTACTTGAATAAATTTCCATTGTAGACGGCAATTTTCTTTAGAATGATGACTTGGATTATAAGGGCGTAAATGACTGTTAAATAAGTGTATAATTCATCGAAGTAGTAAAGAAAATCACCATCGGGGTTTATGACTTTCAATTGTACTAAAATTAAAACCGCGCATAAGAATACAAATTCAATTCCTCCAGCTAAAAGGTTTGTCACTCTCTTTTTTAATGAAATATAGTCCACCATTTTGCTTTCTACATGAAGGAATACAAGATTTGGAATCAGGAAGAAAAACCGAAAAGGGTAGAGCAGGGTAAAATCAACGTCTGCACAGTCGCCGTATGTTTCGCCCAATACAGCAAGGCCGAGGCAGAGTAATAATATCCCTAGATATTTGAATTCAAATTTTCCGTTTCTCCGTATCGAGAGCAAAACAACACCCATTAAGAGTGCCTGAACTATTGCGATATAATGTAACGTATCTATCAAAGTGAAATGTGAATATATCTTGAACGCGGAATTGCGTTTAACTATATGTAACGAACAAATTCACTCAAACTTAAAGCTTAACTTATATTTTTCAAAATACAATCGTTTCCAGATCTCGATATCATTCCCAGCCCTTCAATTGATTTGCATAAAAAGTCCACTCCGGAGTATTCAATACTTCACCAAAATCAGTTGAGTACCAAGGACTAGTAGGATCAAGAGGGTTTTTCAATAGTTGAGTTTCTTGAGCTGGCATATAACTTTGAGCAAGCAAGAATTTCTTTTTGCCTGTATTCGGATTTACAACCATGTCAACAACAATAATTGCATGTCCAGGAGATCCGCCAAGAATAAAGACATCTCCAATCTCCATTTGATCAACAGATTTGGATTTCATTTCTCGGTCCAAGGAAAGCGTTCCAGCATAGTTAAAAATAAGCTCCATGTACTTCCAGAAATCTTGGTAGTTATTTGCTCTTGCGGCCCCATTTACCCAATACGTTTTGTTTCCCTTGACAACCATTCGTTTGCCCTTCATCCATTCCGAATAATCAACTCGGAAGCCATTCGTGAAGTTGAAATGAATTTTATCGTATTGTTTAGAATCCCACAAATACTCCGCCTTTAAGCGCATCACGGCATCCGCACATTGGTGTAAATTTCTCTTTCCAATTTCCAAGTCAACAACGGCTTCGTAGGCGTAACTGCGTTTAGAACTGCCATCGTAGTACTTCACCAAAGTTCCCGCTTTTTTCAAAGGAAGATTTCTCAAGTAATGCGCGAACGAACCAGAATCAACAGCTTCTCTTTGAAACCCTTTCGGTGGATTGAACCGCTTTAGCAATACCATTTCCGCAGTGTCTATTATGCGACCATTAGTCGCCGAAGTTCTATCTGTTGTACTTCCCGATCCATTTTGTGTGCTGTCTCCTTCTTGAGCGCAAGCCTGAAGAACTATTACGAATGATGCTAAAATTAATAATTTCACAGATAATTTCTTGTTGATTCAACAAGGTAATGTTTGATTTGAAATAAGTAACAGTTTCTGGATATTGTATCGGCTGCGCCTTTTGGATATTGGATATTAGATCGCTGTGCTTTTGGATCGCCTTCGGCTTTTAGATGTTAGAATTTAGAACGTATTTCAGAAAACTAATAATGTCTAACAATCTAAATTCTAATATCTAACATCCATCATCCAAAAGGGAGGAACGACCGATCCAACATCCAACTCCCAATATCCAAAAAAACCATTAACTTGCTCTCCATGAAATTCAAATTCGCTTTTCCGATCTTATTTTTAACGCTACTCACAGCCTGTTCTGATGAAGGGACTGCGATAACATCGAATCAAGAGGACGGAATTCAAGAGGATGTCTCTCAGTTTGAAGCTCAACCCAGAGTAAACGATACACTTTTAAAAATTGCATTTAAGAATTTAGAGTTTGATGTTGAGGTTAAATCACCTGAAGGGTCAGCGAACGGAACTATTCTTGTCTTGCAAGGTTGGAATTTTCCAATAACCGATTGGTGCGATAGTACAACGCTTTGCGAAGAAGCTCTGAAACGAGGGTATATTTTGGTATTTCCAGAGATGGGGAAAAGCATCTATTCTGATCAACACTATGATGAAACGAGGGCAGCTTGGAAGGATTATCCTACACGAAAATGGCTAAGAGATTCAGTGATTGGCAAATTACAAACAGATTTCGGATTGTTCAAAGAAGATGGAAACAACTTTGTAATGGGATTGTCGACAGGTGGGAGAGGTGCACTGCTTTTGGCTTTGGACTTGCCTGAAATATTTTCAGGATGCGCAACGCTTTCTGGAGATTACGATCAGTTTATGTTCCCAAATGATAATTTGTACATTGGTTATTTTGGAGTCATGAAGCAATTTGAAAAACGGTGGCAAGGTCCTGAAAACCCAAGACAGTTGCTGCTTTCGAAGAACTTAAACGTGCCGCTTTATATTGGTCATGGAATGAAGGACAACGTCGTTCCTTACAAGCATTTCGAATTGATGAAAGAGTTTATTGATTTTGTCCAGCCAGAAGTGAAGGTTGAGTTCCATACGGATTCAACGGCACAACACAACTACACCTACTGGAATTCAGAAGTCACGAACGTATTGGACTTTTTCGAAAAGAATTAAGTTCGGATTACTTCTTTTTCGCTTTCATTAAATTAGACATTCCATTCACATATTGGTATCCAATTCCAAAAGGCAAAGGTTTAACATTCGCTCCTTTGTTAGCAAAGATCAATGCCAAATCATCTTGAGGTCTTTCGTAGAACAATGAGATTGGTTTTACAAAGTTCCCGTAGAACGTTAAATCCCATAAGCTGGTATCAAAGAACTTAACGGGTATTCCAGAATCATCTTGAAGAACGTATTCAGATTCATCGAGAATTAAATCTCTAATAATGCTGAACGTTGGTCTGTGCATTAAATAAGATGCAGATTTCAAATAAGTAGACTTAATGTTCAATCCTTTGAAGTAAGCCACCAAATCAGATCTCGTATCCAATCCCTTCGCAACCAAACCACCGCGGCTATGGTACGCCATGTTTTGAATGTTCACTGCGAAATACGTCAATGTTCTTACTTTTTCTTCGCCTTTGCGCTTGAAATAGTATCTGTTTCCGATGTATGTTGAATCCGCAATATTTGTCACACCCGTTGACAGTTCACCGTTGGGTTGAATCGCAACTTTCTCTTGGAACAAAACTTCGTGATCCGTTCTTGCCATGAAGTGCATCAAAACGTGCAAAGTTCCATCCATTTCCGTTTGGAAATCATCCGCCATTGCAATGGTTCTAAAGAAGCTCAATCCTAAAATCGCATTCATTGATTTTTTCAGGCTTCCCAAGTATTTCCCATGGGTTCCGTCTTGTTGCTTTTGATCCAAATCAGGATAGTTTCCAACAGGCTCCAAAGCGATCATGGCAATGTTGTCATGGTCGGGGAAAAACAAGTCTGCATGCAAGAAATCAGCGCCTGAGAAAGGATAGAAAAGTGTACCTCCATCAGTATTTACATCAGCGAGTTCCTGCTTTGTCCAGTCTCTAATTGTAGGAAGCTTGTTGTTCGTTTTTGTCCAAACAGCATTCAAGTTCGTTTGGTATGATTTCCAACTTTCAGAAGACTCAAGTCCTTTGAATGAACTGTTGTCAGGACCTTCATATCCTGCGATGTATTGCGCGAATTCATTGAATTTACCGTCTTCAGGATATACTTTTTCAACCTTGACCGATGTATCTTCTGTATTCTCAGGAGTATTTGAATCAGATGTAGCATTTGACTCAGAATCTACAGACCCACATGATGTGATTAAAATTCCGGCGAAAAGGATTAGGATTAACTTGTTCATTGCGATTGGTTAAGTGTAGCACAAATGTGTGGAAATCTTTTTAAAGAAAGAAATCTTTAGAGTTTTCGTTATCAATTGAATATTAAATGATGCCCGTGATTTATTAAGCGTATCAATTTGACTCATTTTTAGGTTTTTGCAAACAAGCCCGTTTTAAAAGCTATCAGTTTTTCTTGTACTTTAGGCAATCGAAAAAATGAATATGCAAAACAAAAAATATACGCGTTCCGTTGCAGTTAACATGGTCATAGCGAACATGATTGGTACTGGAATATTTACTACGCTTGGTTATCAGGTGAATCCTGAATTTGGAATTCCAGACCCTTTTGCAATTTTAATGATTTGGCTGGTTGGTGGAATTGTTTCGCTTTGTGGAGCAACTGTCTACGGCGAAATCGCAACGCGCGTGAATAAATCGGGTGGGGAATACGCATTTTTATCCGAGATATACCACCCAATTGTCGGGTTTGTAAGCGGATGGATTTCTATTGTAGTTGGATTTTCTGCAGCAATTGCCGCACTTGCATTGGCGACAGGTGAATACTTTTTGCCGCTTTTAGGAATGGCGAAGGAAGATACGCTAATGTCCATCCCGATTACTAAGATTGTTGCTACCATTGCTATTCTATTGGTTGTTCTCGTTCACGTTAGAGGCGTTAAATTCGGCGGGATGTTTCAGAATGCCATGACCTATATCAAGTTAGGATTGGTTGCTGTCTTCTTAATTGTACCGTTTGTTTTTATTGGAGATTATGAAGGAGCGAATATCAGTTTTGCTCCAACAGCCGATTCATGGGATACGATTTTCAGTCTTCCTTTTGCAGGAGCGATGGTTTGGGTTTTCTTCGCATATAGTGGATGGAACGCCAGCTCTTACATTGTTGGATCATTAGAGAATCCTAAAAAGAACCTGCCGTTTTCATTGATTATTGGAACGATTATCGTTACAGTTTTATACTTGATGCTGAACTTTGTGTTCATGTACGTAGCTACGTTTGAAGAACTAGGTTCAGGATTGGATTTAGGGAATATCGTTGCAAATAAAATCCTCGGACCGAAAGTTGGGTTGATCTTTAGCGCGGTTTTCTCACTTGCATTAATCTCAGGAGTCAGCGCGATGTTTATCGCAGGACCTAGAGTTGCGCAGGAAATAGGCAAGGACTACAAACTTTTTAAGGCGCTAGGGAAACAAACCGAAGGCGGAGCTCCAATTTTGGCCATCCTTACAATTATGGTTTCATCGTTGTCAATGGTGTTTTTCTTAGATTTTGGCTCACTTATTGAGTTTACCGGTGTGACTTTAGCGATCTTTTCATTGTTAACTGTTTTCGGAATCTTCATCTTAAGAAGTCGAAAATCGAAAGGCGTTGAGGCAGAAAAGGGCATCGTTAAAGCGTGGGGATATCCATTTACTCCGATAGTGTTTATAGCTATTTCCGTATGGATGATCTACTATTTCGTTGATATGAAAACAGAAGTGATTTGGTGGTTCTTAATTGCGATTTCTCCAGCGATAATTATTTACTTCATCTCAAAACGTGCAGAGAAATAAGCTCTTTTTAATACTCTTCCTTTTAAGTTCTTTTCTGTCTTCTGGGCAGGAAATCAATGATTCTGTGTCGTTAAGAAATTACATTTTAGAGCACGCAGAAGAATTTAAACTGTCGAAAGAAATCGTGACGGATCCCAAGTACAGGTTCCAATTGGTATATACGCAAGTGGATCATTCCGATTCAGTTCCTCAGTTTTCGACGAGTCATTTTGGAACACAGCAGTATTATTACCCTGCAAGTTTAATGAAGTTTCCTATTGCGTTATTGACGTTGTCACATTTTCGGCAGTCCGGTATTTCTTTGGATGATATTCCCGTATTTGGATCGGAAGTTTCGTGTAATAACGACAAATTCATTGCCCTTTCTCAATCAAAGTCAATTCGTTTTCGTCAAATGATACTGGAAATGATGGCGCTAAGTGACAATAACTTTTATTCTGCATTTTATCATCTGCTTAATCCAAAATTGATCAATAACCGACTGGAAAAGAATGGTTATTTCGGAACGAATATTTACAAAGCATTTACAGGATGCGAGAGAGCGGATCAATTGAAGACAAATTCATGCGAAGTAGTTGACTCCAAAGGAGAGTTTAAAAGTTCCAGTCTTATGACGGTATTGGATACCAACGAGATGCTAAAGAACTATTCCTTCACAGAAAGCCGTTTGTTTGGATCAAAACACGAAGATGAAAACGGAGATATCGTTCCAGGGCCTTATGATTTGAATTACAATTTAGAATTGCCCTTAACAGAAGTAAATGAAATGTTGATTGGCTTAATGTACCCTGAACATGCAGACCGTGTTTTTAAAATGAGAAATGCAGACCGCGAATTCTTAATTGAATCAATGCAAAAGTATCCTAGCGAAGTAAAACCATCGTATCCAGCAAGACGCTATTGGAAAAATGACAATGACTTGAAGTACGCAATGGTAGGTGAAGAGGGAACATCCCACAAAACAAAAACGACAAGCAAACTGGGGCTTTCTTACGGATTTACGTCTGAAATTGCCCACGTTAAGAATGAAGAAGACGGAGTTGAGTTTTTTATGTCGGTTAGTTTGTATACCAACGCCAATGATATCGTTAATGACGGCGAATATGAATACACTGAGGTCGCTAGGCCGTTTGTAGCAAGGTTGTCTAAGCTGCTGTATGCCTACGAATTAGAGAAACATAAAAAGAAGTAGGCGACTGGTACAATAATTGTATTTTATTATGCGTTCATAATAATAACCAGCGTTTCAAATTTTTTATTGTACCGAAATTATCGATGCTTACTTCTCACTCTTAAGTAGTCTCCAGCATCAGCTTTTTCAATCAATTGATTTTTTGGATAAACAACAACTATAAAACCAAAAGCCATGCGAAAAACCATCTCTCTCATCCTGCTATTAACATTACCGTACCTGACTTTCTCCTTCAATTACCCTTACAAACGTTTGAATAAACTGTACGAGGCAAAGGATGAAAAATGCTTGAGCGTAGCGGAACGATTTATTAAATTTTTTCCACACAACTCAGCGCCCTATTATTATGCCATGGCCGTTCACTTTGACAAAGCTCAAGTTCAGGAATCGCCTCGGAAAAAATACAATGAATTGTCCAAAGCACTTAGTTATGCTCGGAGTTTTGAACGAATAAAGGACAAAGATTTTGAAGAGAAAATGAATTGGTCAGACAAAGAAGATGAAATAAATATCTATGCAGAAGTTGTTATTGCTGAACTAAAAGAGGCCAAACTCCGACAGTTGAGTAAGGCGCTTGTTTCCAAACGAAAAAGAATGAAGTGGGAAAAAGTTGACCTCCCAAATAACGAGGAAGTAGAGCTTGACAGCGGTCCTGTTGCAAAATTGGATAAGGTAGAAGAAGTTGAAAGAATCGAATCCGTTTCGGAATCCAATAAAGTGGATGGACAGTATTACGGTTTGGCGTTGGGAACTGAAATGATTCTGTCCCATAGCAAGTCAAGTGAAAAAAAGATGCTGGACTTGGTGAACGCCGAACGAAAAAAGAAAGGCATGGGACCATTGGTGTGGAAAGAAAGCTTGGCGAACGCGGCTCGATACCACGCCTATGATATGGGAAGTCAAGATTACTTCTCTCACGGCAGCCAAGATCGAAAAGGCGAGAAACTCATTGAAGTGGGAGGTACGTTTAATAGAATTCGGAAGTTTCATACAACGTCTTTCGCCAATTCAGAAAACATCGCTGCGGGCAATGAAACGGCGAATAGCACTTATTCACAATGGTACCACAGTCCTGGGCATTATGATAACATGTTCAACAAAGGAAGTAAAGAAGTTGGCATTGGCGTTGTCCATGTTCCCGGAAGTACGTACGGCTATTATTGGGTGTTTTGCACGGCTTATTAGATAATTACCCCCAAATTAATTGTTTTTTTATCAAAACCTGTGATGTTATCTTCACAGGTTTTTTTTGATATAATTGGATCGATCGGTTTCTTAACTGTGGTAATATCCATGTAAAAAAAGACATTATGATCTCATATTAACCTGTTAAGAATGCTACTCAGGAATATTGCTTTATATTGTATCCGAATTAAATATAAAACCCAATATGAAGTTTCTGTTTCTGTTTTTATTCCTTCTGGTAACATCCGTATCAATCTCTCAAAACCCATTATGGATGCGCTACCCTAGCATTTCTCCAGATGGTAAAACAATTGCGTTTAATTATAAAGGCGATATATATTTGGTTGCTTCTAAAGGTGGTGAAGCTAAAGCTATCACTACACATCAAGATCATGATTATGGAGCTGTTTGGTCGAAAGATGGTAAAAGTATTGCCTTTGCCTCTAACCGATACGGTAATTATGATGTGTTTGTAATGCCCTCGAAAGGTGGTGCTGCCAAAAGGTTAACCTATCATTCAGCAAATGATATTCCACATTCATTTAAAGCAGATGGTTCGGTTCTATTTGCATCTTCGAGATTAGATGCCAATACCAACAGTCAGTTTCCTACAGGAGTTCTGCCAGAATTATATTCTGTAAATGAAAATGGATTGTTAAAACAAGTATTGACGACTCCCGCTGAAGACGCTTCGTGGAATTCAGATAATTCTAAAATGATTTACCACGATAAAAAGGGCTATGAAAATATTTGGAGAAAACACCATACTTCTGCCATAACTAGAGATGTTTGGATGTACGACCCAGCAACAAAAGAACACAAGCAACTAACGGATTTTAATGGAGAGGATAGAAGTCCAGTCTGGAGTAAGGATGAAAAATCATTTTACTATTTATCTGAAGAGTCCGGTTCTTTCAATATTTGGAAGAAAGATATTTCAGGAGCCTCTAAAATGCAATTAACAAAACTAGACAAGCATCCTGTGCGGTTTTTATCTTCATCTAATGATGGGGTATTAGCATTTGGATACGATGGTGAACTGTACACAATTTTAGAAGGAAATGAACCGCAAAAGGTTTCAGTTCAAATAAACGCCGATAATGACTTTGTCGAAACACAATTAATAGATGTGACAAGTGAAGTATCGGACGTCGTTTATTCTCCCAACGGAAAAGAAATTGCTTTTGTAGCAAGAGGTGAAATTTTTGTGTCTTCACTGGATTATGCAAAGTCTAGAAGAATTACCAACACGCCTGAAGAGGAAAGAAACATCAGTTTTAGTCCAGATGGCCGTTCGATTCTATTTGCTGGAGAACGAAATGAAAGTTGGAATATCTACCAAGTATCGCTTACACGAGATGAAGAAACTAACTTTTATAATTCATCCGTTTTAAAAGAAGAAATACTTGTTAATACAAGCAGTGAAACGTTTCAACCTTCCTACTCGCCGGATGGAAAAGAAATTGCTTTTTTAGAGGAAAGGGTAATTTTAAGAGTAATGAATCTGGCTTCTAAGAAAACAAGAACCGTTTTAGAGAAGAAGTACAATTACTCGTATTCAGATGGAGACCAATCTTATGAATGGTCTCCTGATAGTAAGTGGTTTTTAGTTAACTACTTGCCATTTAACAGGTGGAACCAAGATGTTGGTTTGATTTCTTCAGACGGCAATCAATTGATAAATCTGACAGAAACAGGTTACGAATGTTCCAATGCCAAATGGATGATGGGGGGAGAAGCGATCGTATGGTCATCAGGTAGAGATGGGATGAGAAGTCATGGCAGTTGGGGATCTCAATCAGATTGTTATGCTATGTTTTTAACGCAAGAAGCATACGATAAATTTAACCTTTCAGACGCTGAATTTTCGACATTAAAAGAGCTTAAAAAAAAGGATGGAGCTAAAAAAACGAATGATGACAAAAACGAATCGGAGAATGACGATGAAAAAGAAGCTGTAAAGCCTTTAGTGTTTGATCTGGAAAAAGCGAAGGACAGAATTGAAAGATTAACAATAAACTCATCATCATTAAGTGATGTGATTCTTACCAAAGATGGCTCAAAACTATACTATTTGAGTGCTGTTGAAAAAGGATATGATCTTTGGGTTCGTGACTTTAAGAAAGATCAAACCAGTCTTTTATCTAAACTTGGCGCAGGTAACGGAGGCTTAAAGTTTGATAAAGGGGAAGAGCATGTAATTGTATTGTCCAATAAAAAGATTGTTAAGATTAGTGTTGCTGATGGTGGATCAAAACCTGTAACATATTCTGCGAAAATGAATTGGAACCAACAAGCCGAATTTGAATTCATTTACAATCATGCATGGAGACAAACCTTAAAGAAGTTTTATGTTGAAGACATGCACGGAGTTGATTGGGCTTTTTACAAAGCGGAATACGCTAAGTTTTTACCACACATTAACAACGGATATGATTTTGCCGAAATGCTCAGTGAATTATTGGGTGAATTAAATGCTTCTCATACAGGATCTGGATATAGAAAATCGAAACCAGAAGGCGATCATACTGCTGCATTTGGTTTTTATCCAGACTATACATTTAGTGGACAAGGTGTTAGAATTACTGAAGTAATGGATAAAAGTCCATTTTTAATTAAGGACTCTAAAGTTGCTAACGGCTGCGTAATCAAACAAATAAATGGTACTGATGTTTTAAACTTATCCAATTATTTTAAATTGATGAATAATTTAAAGGGTGAAAATGTATTGGTAACCTTTACTGCAGATAACGGAAAAGATGAGCAACAAGTATTCAAGCCAATCTCTTTAAATCAGGAAAATGATTTGGCGTATGAGCGTTATGTTAAGAAGAGAGCGGAAGAAGTTGACAAGCTATCTGAGGGCAAATTGGGTTATGTACATGTAAGGGGAATGAACTCTGAAAGCTTTAGAAAAGTCTATTCAGATGCTTTGGGTAAATATGCTGACAAAGACGCATTAATTGTTGACACAAGATTCAATGGTGGTGGCTGGCTGCACGATGATTTAGCTACTTTTTTAAGTGGTGAATTGTATGCTACATTCTTACCAAGAGGCCAAACGATTGGTCATGAACCTTTAGCGAAATGGTACAAACCGTCAGCAGTAATCATCGGAGAAGGAAATTACTCGGATGCGCATGGTTTTCCGTTTGCATACCGCGCTTTGAAAATTGGAAAAACTGTAGGAATGCCTGTACCGGGAACGATGACTGCTGTTTGGTGGGAAACTCAAATAAATAGATCTATTTATTTCGGTATTCCTCAAGTAGGCATGCAGGGTACGGATGGGAAACTTAGAGAAAACTTCCAGTTTGAACCTGACATCAAAACAACAAACGACTATAAATCAGTTGCAGAAGGCAAGGACAATCAACTGGAAGAAACGGTTAAATTACTACTTAAGTAGCTTATCGGATTTCAATTTTCACTGAACTGAAAACTGATTGTTTGGTGTTTTAGGTAAGGGAAAACAGATTAGCTTGGGGTTTCATTAAATAAATATTCTCAAAGATTGAATACGTTTAATTACTGGCAAATACATTGGTGTGCCTTCAATAAGGTTATGGGCTAACTTGTTAATAACACTCAAGCAAACTACGATACATTTTAGAATGAAAGTGTTAAATTTAGCTTCCGATAACTATTGGTCTTCATTCATTTGGAGAAATTGACAGCCTAAACCAAGACAACGGGGTTTCCTTTACTACCACTGATAATCAATCAGGTAAAGTTGAAAGTCCTCATTTTATTAAGAACATTGAAAAAATGAACTACATGAATCGTTTGAAAGCTACTATACTGCTCACGTTCGGTATGCTAATGACTAGCATATCTTTCGCGCAGGATTCCATTGTCCAAGCTACGATACTGGATTCAGCTGATGTGCAAGCTGATAAAACCTATAACAGTGGAATAAAAGAGTACCAAAACAAAAATTACAAAGCCGCAATTAATGATTTCACAAAATCATTGGAGTTGCGCGCCGATTTCGAACCTGCCTATTTCAATCGTGCAATTTGTAAATCCGAAGACGGTGACTTGCCTGGAGCAATTGCCGATTTCGATAAATCAATAGCGTATGTCGCTGTTAATCCAGAAACGTGGTACTTGAGGGGCCAAGCGAAATACAAGTCGAACGATTCGGAAGGTGCCGTTGCAGATTTCAATCAAACGACAAAATTAAAGCCCAATCATGCTCAAGCGCATTATTACAAAGGTGTAATCAACTTTGAAGCGAAAGACTATGAAAGAGCGATTGAAGACTTTACGAAGGCTGTAAATGCTGACAAACGCCACGCTTACGCGTATAACGATCGAGGAAGTGCAAAACGCCAAATGGATAACATTGACGGAGCGATTATCGATTACAACAAAGCTTTATTGATCGACAACAAAATGGCATTTACCCACAACAATTTGGGAAGTGCGTTGCGAAAGAAAGGCGATCTAAAAGGAGCTCTGATGTCTTATTCAAAGGCAATTAGCTTGGACAATAAATACTATATCGCTTACAACAATAGAGGAAGCGCCTATTTCGATTCAGGCGATTATCAAGAAGCGATTAGCGATTTCAGTAAAACAATCGAATTGAAAGCGGATTATGCCTTTGCTTACAACAACAGAGCAAGCGCTAAATTCAAATTGAAAGATTACAAAGGATGCATCGAAGATTGTTCCAAGGCGATTGAGATTGATCCAAATTATCCTTACGCGTATCAAAATAGAGGAAATGCCAAAGAATTGATGAGAGACGCCTTAGGAGCATGCGCCGATTGGAAAATGGCAGATGAGCTAGGAGCAGAGGGTGTTAAATCGTTTGTAGGAGCTTGCAACTAATCTTTAAGAGAACCATTATGATGACTAAAATATATCTATTTATTGCTGGATTGTTGCTCATTACTTCAGGAGCATTCGCGCAAGGAATTGAATTCGATAAGGATAATTTCAAAAATGACAAAGAGGGCTTAAAAGAAGCCAAAAACAATCTGAAAGAAGGAGATGACTTTTATGAACAAGGAGAAATTTATTTCAAAGAAGCCATTCCATTTTACGAAAAGGCGAATAAATTCAATCCTGATAACGCACTTCTAAACTATAAATTGGGAGAATGTTATTTGAGTTCGGTTTATAAGTCAAAAGCAATGGCACATTTACTGAAAGCGCATAAATTACAGCCAAGTATCAATCCAAAAATCAATTTTTATTTGGGGCAAGCTTACCATTTAAACCTTGAATTTGATCAAGCCATCACGTGGTACAGTAAATATCAATCAACTGCAATGCAAAATCCAGATCCATATTACAGGGACAATTTACAATTGAGAATTCAGCAGTGTTACAACGGAAAAAAGGTAATTGAAAAACCAATTCGTGTTTTCATTGACAACCTTGGAGAAGCGGTAAATTCAAAATACAACGAGTACGGAGCTGTAATTTCTGCCGATGAGTCGGTTATTATTTACACCTCGAGAAGAGCGGGTTCAACAGGAGGGAAGATCGATCCAATGCTGAACGAACATTTTGAAGATGTATACATCTCAACGAAAAATGAGGATGGAACATGGGCCCCCGCTGAAAATATGGGTGAGAATGTAAATACAAATGACCACGATGCGGTTGCAGCAATTTCAGCGGATGGACAAAGAATCATTATTTATAAAGGGAAATCCGGATTTGGTGATTTGTTCGAATGTGTTCTTGAAGGTTCGGAATGGAGCAAAGCAGAAGATTTAGGAAAGAATATTAATACAAAGAACACGCACGAGCCATCTGCATGTTATTCGCCAGATGGAAACGTTATCTATTTCGTTTCTGATAAAGGAGGAGGAATTGGTGATCATGATATCTACATGTCCCAAAGAGATGAAAAAGGGAAGTGGGGCCCAGCACAAAATTTAGGCGCTACAATTAACACGAAATACAAAGAAGATGGTGTTTATATGCATCCCGATGGAAAAACATTGTACTTCGGTTCTGAGGGGCACACGTCTATGGGAGGAATGGATATTTTTAAATCTGTTTTGGATGTTACAAACAATACGTGGAGTGAACCTGAGAACTTGGGATATCCAGTTAATACAGCTGATCAAGACGCGTTCTTCGTTATTTCGGCAAGTGGAAAACACGGTTATTACATGTCTTCTGCGCAAAAAGACAACAAAGGACTTCGTGATTTATACATGATTACATTCTTAGGCCCTGAAAAGCAAATGGTCTTGAACAATGAGGATAACCTTTTAGCAAGTGTTGCCGCTCCTATTAAAGATGTTGTTATAGCCCCTAAGGTTACGGTTAAGGAGGCGCAGCTTACAATCTTGAAAGGGGTTATTTCTGATTACCTGACGAAAGATCTATTGGAAGCTGAAATCGAAATTGTAGACAACCAAGCGGACAAAGTAATTGCAACGTTTAAATCAAACAGTAAGACAGGTAGGTTCCTCGTTTCTCTTCCAGCAGGTAAAAATTACGGAATTGCTGTAAAGAAAGACGAATACCTGTTCCATTCAGAAAACTTCGATATTCCAAATACATCGGCTTTCCAGGAGGTAGAAAAGAACATTGAATTGAAAAAATTATCAGTTGGAAGTAAAATTGTCCTTCGAAACATCTTCTTTGATTTAGACAAAGCGACATTGCGTCCTGAGTCGACAACAGAGTTGAAACGCTTGGTTGGTTTGATGACAGATGTTCCGACATTGAAAATTGAATTGGGAGGCCACACGGATTCTCAGGGATCTGATTCGCACAATCAGGATTTGTCAGAAAGAAGAGCAAAAGCAGTGGTTGATTACTTAACGAAGGCTGGCATTTCTGCGGATCGATTGAAATCTGCCGGTTACGGTGAAACTCAATTGGTAAACGGTTGCAAGAACGGTGTTAAATGTTCTGGTGACCAACACCAAGAAAACAGAAGAACGGAGTTTAAGGTTTTGGCTTTTTAAAAGATGAGACACCAATAAGAAAGTTGCACTGAATTTTATGATCTTACAATTCAGTTTGATAATTAAGGACTAGTTCTAAATGGTTAAAACCGCATGAATCAAAGTTTGAAAATCATACTCGCTGGATTAGTTCTCTGCATCATGACGCAAGCACTAATGTTGTTCATAGATCTCTATGTGCTGTTTCATTTAGGGGAATGGACAATGGAAATCGCGAATAAATTCCTTGTTTTTAATTGGACAATAACTGATAAGAATCTAATTCGCTGGTTTCCTTTAATTGTTGGGGTGGCGTGCGCCCTAGCAAATGTAAAAGATATTCAAGCACTTATTAAACGCGTGTTTTGGACATTGTTAACAGTCTTAGGCTGCCTTCTATTAGCATACATTGTTGCTTTATTTACTTGGACAAATGAACAAGCAGATTCTCCACTTTTACCTCAATACATAAAGTATCAGCCATTCGTAAATTATTGGACTCTGTTTATTACATTTGGTATATTAATTCCAATAGTTCCACTTTTTAGAAGCCGAGGAAAGAGGGGGGGAATAATAATCTAATTGATAGCTAATATGCTAATTACAGCAAAGAATTAAAGTATTAGCCCCTAATTCTCAACCTGCTCAAACAACAACTTAACATTCGGATCGTACTTCATTGAACTGATCATGCTCTTGTTCTTTAAAACGAATACTTCTTTCTTGCGAGAAATTTTGAAGGTTTTAATTTCTGAAGACCCATCGATATAATTGAATTCGATTTCCAGGTTAAAATCAAAAACAAACGTGCTCTGTAATTGATGAATGCTTAGAATCTCTTGACCGTCAGTTGAATTGTAATTAATCTTCAATTTAGGTTGCTGCGTTTGATACAACCATTGATCAAAGAATTTATCAAGACTGAAGTGAAATTCATTTTCCATTACTCTTTGGAAGTCAGCGGTTGTTGCATTTCCAAATTTGAACTCATTGTAATACGATCGGATTCCATTCCAGAAAATAGAGTCGCTTACCTCGTTTCGAAGCATGTGCAAAAACCACGCACCTTTCTGATAAGAGTGAGGATTCAACAGCACCATAAGCGATTCGTATGTCGAGTCCACCACCGGATGGTTGTATTGCTTTGAAAAATTAATTACTCGGTTTCGTTCGCCGACTAAGCGCTCATTCATCGCTTCTTTTCCGTATTTATTTTCCCAATACAAATCGGTGAAATAAGTTGCAAACCCCTCGCTTAACCATAAATGTTTCCAATCGGCTTCGCTGGCAGAATTCCCAAACCATTGATGCGCAATTTCATGAGCTATAAGGGCCTCCATTGTTCCTTCGCCCTTCACCGCTTTTTCATCATAAAAGATGTTTCCAGCATTTTCCATGCCACCAAACTGAGTTGTAGATTGAACATTCGCCAATTTTTCAAAGGGGTATTCACCGATTGTTGAAACAAAGTAATCCACGACATCTTTAGCCACGGCCATGTCTGAAAATCCATTTTTTGCATCTTTCGAATACGCCCAAATACTCATTTCAAAAGCATGCTTGCTTTTAATTTTCTCAATTTCAAATTCTGCCAATCCAATCACCATCACTTTCGTTGGAAGCTGAATTTTTGATTCATAATAATGCATGCGCTTTTTTCGGTTGTATTCTTCACCGACAATAAACTCACCAGTAGCGATACACTGGTATTTCTTTGGAGCTATTACTGTGAAATTCACTAATGCTTTATCAGAAGGGTGGTCAACACAGGCAATCCAATGGCTTGCACGGTTCGGCCAATTGTCACCAAAGAAGGTGCGGTCACCGAATTTGTTTTTGCCTATTATAAGTCCTGTTTGAGGGATTCCCGAGTATACAATTGTAAAGGTCAATTCGTCTCCAGCTGATTTCTTGTTTGGAGAAAACCAGACTTTGTCATTGGTATGCTCAACGGTTACCGGCTTTTTTTCTTCATCGGCTATTTGACTGATTTTCATTCCCATTCCGGATGCATCGTTTACCGAAATCAAGTTCAGATAGAACCGAGGCGTTTCCTTAAGGAGTTTGATTTTTACAATTTCTTTAACATGAATCACATCATCTTTGTCGCCAACTTCAATTGTCAAATCGTAAGAAAGCACGTCGATCTCGTCCAACTGGTCTTGTGCAAAACTTGTAAGGAGAAAACTGCAAAATAACGCAGCAAGTAATTTATTCATAGTATTAAATTGATTCATAAATTTAACCTAATTACACGAAAATCATACCGAAAATAAATCCTTCGTAATTGATTACCTGTAAAATATCAGATGTTGAATATTAATACTTTGAAAATAGGAAACTTTACTGTACACAACGTTGAAGCCGCAATTGTACCAGACTGTTCATTGTTACTAAAGCAAAGCTCATTAAAGAAGTTTACCAGTTGGGAAATAATATCCGAGAAAGAAGTTCTAGTTTTAGAAAACTAGGTACTTAAGAAAGAGAAGCTTGAATTAATTACAGACAACTCTTCAGAATTGACAGTAAGTAAAGGAATCTGGAACTCATTTTCAATCATTCCTTGAATAAAGCTATTTGGCGTTGGGAAAATACTTTCTTTAAAGTAAGCCGCTGCAATAATATCAGCATCAACCTCTTTTGAGTAAGCAATAACTTGCTCGTCGTACTCTTTACTTGGAGCCATATTCACCAATTCACATTCAACTCCCATATCCTTAAATGCTCTTCGCACTACAAGTTGATTTGCTTTGGTTTTTCCTTCTAGCCATTCATCCTTATCATGCCAACCCACCAAGTGAATTTTAGCATTGAATTTTTTAGCAATTGCACCAGCGAAAGTTGTAATCTGAATACTCTCCTTGGCAAAACTGAAGGGCATTACAATTGTTTTGATTTTATCAACTGATTTTTTCCCTTGCGTAATTAAGAAGGGAGTGCTTGAGCTGTTAATCATTTTTACAGCGTGGCTACCAAATACCTTTTGCATTCCCTGAGCTCCATGCGTTCCCATTACAATAAGAGAAGCTTTTAAAATATCACCAGCTTTTCCCACGTCATCATACAAATCTCCAACGATCACTTTGGTGTTCGTCACAAGCTGTTCTGGCTCAGTTAATCCAGTAAAAACTTCAGTGAATTGCGTTCTAGCTTGAATCTTTTCTGAATTTTTCTTTACAACATGTAGCAAGTAAACTGAACCATTATTGGCCTCTGCAAGGTCTAAGCCTAGTCTAAGCGCGCCTTCGGATACAGGAGTAAAATCATAGGGAATAAGGTAAAGAGGAGATTTGAGCATAGGTTTTATTTTGGTTTTATAGCTATAAAGATATAAATTCTTTGAAATGAATGAAATTGAATACACAAATCAATTCAATTTGGCGTCGTTACTGACGAATACACTTACCCTTATCACTTTGACTGCCCACTATGACAGCAAAAGGTAAAGAAAAGCAGTAGCAGGGATCTCATAAAAATTACAATACAATTTGAATAATCGAGGTAGTAAATAATTAAAAACAAGTATTTGTACGTATTTTTTAGGTATAAATACCGGGGTCAGATTTAATTTCTTTCAGTACTTTTATCCTATCTGTAATAGCGACAAACAATCATCGCTATCATTTTATTGTTTGGGGTGTCATTTAGTAGCTGTCATACCCAATGTCTAGCAGATCTCAATATATTGCGTCACTCAGTTGATTTTTTTGATTAGTCTAATTTTCAGAGTGACGCATTTTGAGTTGAACCCATAGAATTTCTCACTTTTATTTATTAATGGTGTATTATACGCACATTTGCTTATGATTTAAGGTACTTCTACGGTTGACTTTCTCGACTCCTAGTTGTAGGTTTGAACTATTCTTGCCATTATTGTCCTTTGCTTAAGGAAATGAAAGCAAGAAGAACCACTAGAAACACAAAACTTATGAAAAAGGTTAGAATACTATCGCTCGATGGAGGAGGGATTCGAGGAATTATTCCTGCAAAAATCGTTAGCTATATTGAAAAGGAAATTCAAAAGGAAACGAAAAATGACAACGCTCGAATAGCAGATTATTTTGACATGGTGGTTGGAACAAGTACTGGAGGGTTGCTCGGTTGTTTTTATTTAACTCCGAATCCGAATCAAAATGCAGAAAAGACCTTGCCAAGCACTAAGTTTGCAGCCGATGAAGCTCTTGCCTTTTATACTGAAAAAGGTGTTGAAATATTTAACGATTCCAAATACTTTTCGTGGTTTGGATTGAGACAATTGTTCAATGCGGTAAAGTACAATCCAAAAGCAATGGAGCGAATTCTTCATGAGCAATTTGGAGAAGATATGTTGCATGATTTAGTCAAGCCATGCACGCTTACTACATATAACTTGGATGATAAGAAGGCATTTTTCCTGCGCAGTGAAGACCATAGTGTGAGTAACAGGACATTTAAAGTGAAGGACGCGATGCGTTCGACTTCTGCGGCTCCAACTTACTTTCCGCCTGCGAAAATAAAAAACCTCGCAGCGAAATTAAACAAGGGGGAAAGCGAGTTTATGCACAATATTGACGGAGGAGTTTTTGCTAATAATCCAACGTTGGTTGCCTATTCAGAAGCACGAAACAATAAATTCGGACTCCCGGATGATAAATCCCCCACAGCAAAGGACATGTTAATTGTTTCGATTGGAACTGGAGGTGGAAATTTTGCCTTAGCTAATGTAAACCGAAGTGCTAAATGGGGAATCCTTAAATGGGCCGTATCGACTCCCAATATTATGATGGATGGAAGTATTGATACAGTCGACTATCAAATGAAACAATTGTATTCAACGCTGGAGAAAGAACACGTAGCGAATTACCTGCGAATTGATGTTCCCTTAAGTGAAAAAATTAGAAATTACGATCCAGACATGGCAAACGCAGATTCTGAAAACTGCGCTAAACTTATAGTGGCAGCGGAGAAGACCTTGGCTTCAGTGAAGCTCGAATTGGATGTGATGATTAAAAGAATCATAAAAGGAGAATAATTTACACCTACTTTTTAGAGGCATTAACCGTCCTCTATTCACAAAGCACTCTTGATTGATTTCAAGGGTGTTTTTTTTGCTAATAAAGTCATTTTTAAAAGTAAAATACTTGTATGTGATAGTATTACTATTAACTTTACTTTGTTATTAAAATGCTAAGTCTACAAGTAAATATTAAAGTAAGCGAGGAATTGTACCTTCGAAACCCCGATTCTAGTGAGTTGGGGAAGAGGATAATCGCAGGAAGTATAGATCTAATTAATGATTTAGGCTTCGAACTGTTCACGTTTAAAAAACTAGGTGATAGAATAGGTTCCCCTGAAAGTTCTATTTACAGGTATTTTGAAAGCAAACAATCGCTTTTAATTTATCTCGTTGCATGGTATTGGAGTTGGGTTGATTATAAACTGGCTTTCGCTATAACAAACATCGATTCTCCAGAGGAAAGGTTAAAACGAGCCATTGACGTTCTTGTTCAACCGGTCTTGGTTGATTACTCGATTCTCCATGTCAACGAGGTTCTTTTAAGTGAAATTATTATAACAGAATCTGTCAAGGCGTATCATACAAGAGAGGTTGACGATCACAATAAAAAGGGATGCTTTAGAAAGTACAAAGAAGTTGTTCAAAGAGTGAGCAATATTGTATTGGAAGTCAATCCTACGTTTGAGTATCCGCACATGATGATCTCGACCATCATTGAAGGAACTCATCAGCAGCGTTATTTCAAGGATCATTTACCGGCCTTAACGGATGTCAAGCAGGACCATGATGCCATAGGTGATTTTTATAGTCAATTGGTTTTTAAAATGTTAGGATGAAGAAATTAAAAACCGACATTTTCCTTGAACAAATTAATGCATCAATGAAATTACTTGCAATTGTGATGATCCTAATTGTCCTTTTTAAGCCTGTTTTCACTTCGGTTCTTCAAGCTTTGAATGACGATCAAAACATCAGTCTAAGTGAAGGGTTTGAGAATGATTCTGAAAAAGATGATTCCGAAGAAGAAGAGACTGAAAAAGAGAGTGATGATAAAATTGAAGAAATTAATTTTTTAGAAGTAGTAAATGGTCTAGTTTTTATCTCAAAATCGACAGTTGCCTCAATTTATTCTGGGCATTGGAGTGAGTATAAACATGGAATCATTACGCCTCCTCCCAAGTTTTCCTAGAATTTTAGACAAGATATGCATTTAGCCTTTTGAGCTTTAAACTGCATTCCCCAAAAACATTTTATAGAAATACAACTGTGGTTCCCTTCGAACATATACCAATTCGTTGGTTCACATACAAATGACAATCAATTAGATATGAATAATAATTCAAATCCTCTTAAAAATTTTAAAGACGACATTCCAGCAAGTATCGTAGTGTTTCTAGTTGCGATGCCTTTATGCTTGGGAATTGCACTTGCATCCGGAGCTCCTTTGTTTACAGGTTTAATTAGTGGAATCATTGGAGGAATTGTAGTCGGTTCCTTAAGTGGATCCGCTCTTGGTGTTAGTGGTCCAGCTGCTGGCTTAGCGACAATAGTCGCAGCTTCAATCATCGAATTGGGAGGTTTCGAAATCTTTCTTGTGGCTGTTATATTAGCAGGAGTCATTCAGTTGATTATGGGGTTCGTGAAAGCCGGGATAATCGCATATTATTTTCCTTCCTCAGTGATTCATGGAATGCTTGCAGGTATTGGAATCATCATTTTTTTGAAACAGATTCCTCATGCATTTGGATACGATAAAGATCCAGAAGGGGAACAAGAATTTCTTCAGTCGGACGGGCACAATACCTTCGATGAATTATGGTATATGCTCGAAGGAATTAGTCCTGGGGTTGTGGTTATTTCCCTAGTATCACTGGCTATTTTAATAATATGGGAGACGAAACTCTTTAAAAGCTTGAAGTTCACGAAAATCGTGCCTGGACCTTTGGTTGCTGTTGTGACGGGTGTCGTTTTAGCTATCGTTTTTCAAGGTATTCCATCGTTGATGGTTATTTCTGAACACATGGTTAGTATTCCAATGTCGTCAAGCGTGAATGGATTTTTCGAGAATTTTACACTGCCTGATTTTACCGCTTTAGCCAACCCCAAAGTATATATAACGGCAATTATTATCGCCTTAGTAGCCAGTCTTGAAACATTATTAAGTGTGGAAGCGGCAGATAAGTTGGATAGCTTAAAAAGAGTAACACCAACTAATAGAGAGTTGAAAGCACAGGGTGTTGGAAATATAATCGCCGGATTTATTGGTGGATTGCCTGTAACTCAAGTTATCGTCCGGAGTTCGGCGAATAGTCAGTCAGGTGGTAAGACAAAAGCTTCAACAATAATACATGGTATATTGATGTTGGTTAGTATAATAGCCATTCCATCCATTTTAAATAAAATTCCACTCGGTGTTTTGGCCGCTATTTTATTTGTTGTTGGTTATAAGTTAGCAAAGCCAGCATTATTCATAAAAATGTACAAGCAAGGTCTTGGCCAATTTATTCCTTTTTTAGTTACTGTTGTGGGAATCATCTTTTCAAATTTATTAATTGGAATTGCATTGGGACTTGTGGTTGCCATTTTCATCATTCTAAGAAACAATTTCAAGGTTCCTTATCTCAAGAAAAATGAAAAATCAGACGGGAAAGGTGTCCTTAGGGTAATTCTATCAGAAGATGTTACCTTTTTGAATAAAGCATCAATTCAGAAATTATTAGCCGATATTCCTGATGATTCACAAGTGATTGTTGATGCCAGAGCAAATCGATTTATACATCATGATGTGATTGAAATAATAGAAGATTTCCAAATCAGCGCAGTAGCTAGAAACATAGAGGTTGAGGTAAGGGATTTATTTACGGATAAAATCTACGAACCAAAACAACAATTTGAATTAACCAATATAAAAGAATAAATATGAGAACGCAGACAAAATTTACTCAGGAAAATATTACACCAGAAGACGCCGTGAATTTGTTAAAGCAAGGCAATATTCGCTTTGAACAAAACGTAAGATCACTAAGAGATTTGAAGTCTCAAGTAGATGAAACTAAAAAAGGGCAATATCCATTTGCGGCCGTATTAAGTTGCATCGATTCAAGAGTGCCTGCTGAGTTGGTTTTTGATCAAGGTATTGGAGATTTATTCAGCGTGCGCATAGCAGGGAACATTGTAAACGAAGATATTTTAGGCTCGTTGGAATATTCGTGTAAAGTGGCTGGCTCAAAATTGATTGTTGTTATGGGGCACTCGAAATGTGGCGCTGTAACTGCTGCTTGTAATGGTGTTGAATTGGGGAATATTACAGCTCTATTAAATAAAATAACCGCTGCTAAAGCTGTCAAAGGGAGTAATGCACCAGTTTCTGATGAAAGCATAGAAGCTGTTTCTCATGAGAATGTCGCGATATCTGTGAATAGGATTTTGGACGAAAGCCCAATTTTGAAAGAAATGGTTAAAAACAATGAGATCAAAATTGTTGGAGCAATGTACAATGTAGCGAACGGGAATGTCACTTTTATGGATTGATTCTTCCGAATTAATTTCGCAGCAGTTCAACTACTGTAGAGACCTTCTTGGACTAAGGATGAGCTTATGTTCTTACCGTTAAATAACTGTACCAGTTTTTTAACGGTAAGAACACGTATATTTTGATCTTGTTGAGGCATCAAGTTAAAAGGACAAAGGAAAAATTGAAAATGAACAATACCGCGCGTTCACAGCTAGCATGGATGTACGAACGTTCAATCATTCAGTTACATTAATCTCTATGAAGCAGTGTATTCTAATCATTTCCTTATTGAGCATAGCGCCCTCTTTTGCCAAGAAGAATTATCCCCTTAAAATGGAAATTCATCGTATCTATTCAATTGGGCACTTGAGTGATTTTCAGTATTATGCACGATTGTTTAATAATTAGGCTTTTTTTCAAATGAAATACCTCATAACCTTAAGTCTATTCTTATTAAGCGCTCTTGGTCTAAATGCGCAGTACTCCGATACGATTAAACTCAACGACATCAGAATTCTAGCTTCTCATAACAGCTATAAAAAAGTTCCCAAGCCTGAGGTTTTGGACGTTCTTGAAAAGCACAAAGAACGACTCGGCGAAAGCAACGATCCAAAGCAAATCGAATACAGTCATGTTGACTTAATTCAGCAATTGGAAAATTACAACATTAGAGGATTTGAGTTGGATGTCAATTACGATCCAAAGGGTGGGCGGTATTACAAACGCAGAATTAATGGTTTCGCAAAAGGTTTAAAAAAGAAATCGAAGATTGAAGCATTAAAAGAACCTGGATTTAAGATTATTCACATCACGGATGTAGATTATGAAACCAATTATTTGAGTCTGAAATCAGCATTGTTGGAATTGAATCTTTGGAGTGAGTTGAATCCCAATCACATACCGTTATTTGTTAATATTGAAGCCAAAGGCGTTGGAATTGGAGATTATTCAAAGCTGGCAAAATTTCTAGGTTTCAAAACCGCAGTGCAATTTGATTCAACCGCGTTTTCATTGTTGGATCAAGAGATTTATGATTTTGTGGATTCGAGCAAGATCTTTACACCGTCAGACTTAAGAGGAGCGTATGGCACTATAAAAGAACGACTTGAAGCAGAAGGTTGGCCCAAGCTAAATGAATGTTTGGGAAAGATTTTCTTCATCATGGAAGGAAACCACAAAGAAATGTACATCGAATATTTAGATCGAGGAGAAGACCGCCCCATGTTTGTTTATGGCGCGCCTGGAGCCCCATCAACGGCATTTGTCGTTCGGAACCAACCCATAGGAAATGTGGATGAAATAAAAACACTGGCCGATACATACATCGTGAGAACAAGAAGTGACGCTGGAACATTAGAGGCCAGAGCAGGTGATTATTCAAGGTGGATTGAAGCCTTTCAAAGCCAAGCCCAAATCATTTCCACGGATTTCTACAAAGCGAATCCTGAATTCAGTCCGTTTTTCGTTGAAATGCCTTTTGAGTTAACGCTCAGAAACATGAAAATGCCGTATTGATTAACTTTTGTATTTCTCGAATCCATAAATTAAGAGCCAATTTACGGCCAAAGGAAACAGGAAGTCCTGCGTGAAATGAGCTTTCAATAAGAGAACCATTTCCATCCGTGTTGTTGAAGAACAATCCAGGGCCCTTTTTAGGAGTAAAAAGCAAATCGAGATGCGGAAAATATAATTGTGTCATATTACACAATTACGTGAAATCGGTTTAAATTTTCTTAATTCCGTTGGCTTTCGGACGTGCTAACATCCGTTTTTGAGTAGTTTTACTTAATTGAAGTGTCTATTTTGACAATAGTCAAACGATATTAGAGTTTACACTCCCATTTAGACGTTTTTTTTTGATTGTGAAATCTAACCTCTCGCCTCTAACCTCTAATACCCTTCACTACCGTTCGGTCTTCACCACGAAGTAGCAGCGAAGCTAAAAGCTATCACTTTTTCTTCTAACCCCTCACTTCTAACCCCTCACTTCTAACCCCACCTCTAAAACCTAACATCCGTATAAAAAAGTATTTTTCGAATTCGATCCAGTTCGGCCAATGAAATGTCATTTCCAGTCAAGTCCAATAGTTTCAACTTCGTGTAATCTGTTAAATCGTCAGGCAAGTGCGTGATATGATTGTTGGCCAAATTCAATACTTGTAAGTTTTTTGTGAGTGGAATGGAAGCAGGAACTGAAGTGAAATCATTGCCCGCCAAATTCAACTCATACAAGTTAGAATGTCGGTTTAAAGAAGGGAGTTTTGATAGTTCATTATTACTTAAATCGAGCTTGGTTAAATGTTTGGTTTTTAAATTGTTAAATTCTGTCAAGTTGTTATTGGAAACGTTTACTTCTCTTAAAAATTTCAAACCAGTAATTTGCTCTGGAAGTGTATCGAAATTGTTGTTCGAAAGATTGATGTATTGCACGTATTTCAACTGGCTAAACTCTTTCGGTAAATGTGAAATCTGATTGTTTGAGAAGTTAATATCATCAAGCGAATACAAACGTTCAATGTCACTTGAGATTTCACGAATGGCATTGTTGCTTGCGTTCAATATTTGCAAGTGTTTCATGTCAAAGAC